>CAMHIS010000119.1 GCA_946185285.1 uncultured Prevotellaceae bacterium | reverse complement strand
CGAAGGGCAGCTGCATGATGATGCGCCCCGTGTCGATGTCGTGGTCGAGGAAGAACGTCGTCACACCCGTCTGCGTCTCACCGTTGATGACGGCCCAGTTGATGGGTGCTGCCCCACGGTACTGGGGCAACAGGGCGGCATGTACGTTGAACGTACCATACTGGGGCATCGCCCACACCACCTCAGGTAGCATACGAAAAGCTACAACCACTTGCAAGTTGGCCTCATACGACCGCAGCTCGTCCACAAACGCCGGGTTCTTCATCTTCTCGGGCTGGAGCACGGGCAGCCCCCGCTCCAGGGCATACTGTTTCACCGCCGAGGGCTGCAGCACCGAACCGTGCCGCCCCACAGGCTTGTCGGGCTGCGTCACCACAGCCACCACGTTATACTGGTTCTCGACCAGTGCCTTCAGGGTTTCCACCGCAAACTCAGGCGTCCCCATGAACACTATCCTCAAGTCTTCTTTCGTCATGTCTCTTTCTTTGCGTTTGAGCTGCAAAAGTAAGCAAAAATCCTCGGAACACCAAACGTTCCGATGTTTTTATTTCACTTTTTCTGGCAGAAAAAGTTGAAAGGAAAGAGATTTTTTCGTACCTTTGCCGACAAGAACAAATAAAACAAGGAATAAAGGCATGAACATCTATGCACGACTGATAGCCGAAAGGCTCAATATTTCAGAGAAGAACGTGGCCGGTACGCTGGCACTGATTGACGAGGGCTGCACCATACCCTTCATAGCACGCTACCGCAAAGAGCGCACCGGCGGATTGAACGAGGTGCAGATAGCCGCCGTCAGTGACCAGTACGAACGGCTGAAGGATATTCAAAAGCGCAAGGAAACGGTCCTGAAGACCATCAGCGACTTGGGCAAGCTGACGCCAGAACTGGAGAAGCGCATCAATGAGACATGGGACGCCACCACACTGGAGGACATCTACCTGCCCTATCGTCCGAAGCGGCGCACACGTGCCCAGGTGGCCCGCGAGCAGGGACTGGAGCCGCTGGCCTTGCTACTGCTCGGACAGCGAGAACGTGACCCCGGTCAAGCAGCACGTGCATACGTGAAGGGCGACGTCACCGACGTGGACATGGCCCTGAAAGGTGCTCAGGACATCATCGCCGAGATGGTGAGCGAAGACGAGCGTTCGCGCCAGCAGGTACGCGGGGCTTTCCGCCGACAGGCCGTCATCACGTCGAAGGTGGTGAAGTCAAAGGCCGACACCGACGAGGCCGCGAAGTACAGCGACTACTTCGACTGGCAGGAACCGCTGCGCCGCTGTTCCAGCCACCGCCTGTTAGCCATGAGGCGAGGCGAGGCTGAGGGCATCCTGCGCATCAGCATCTCACCCGATGACGATGAATGCATAGAGCGGCTCGTTTCAAATTACGGGGCACGAGGAGCGAAGTACGAGAACGCCTGCTGGCGACTGGTGGCCGAGGCTGTCGAGGACGGCTACAAGCGGCTTCTGAAACCAAGCATCGAGACGGAGTTCAGCAACCTGAGCAAAGAGCAGGCCGACGACGAGGCCATACGCGTGTTTGCAGAGAACCTGCGCCAGCTGCTGCTGTCGGCACCTCTCGGACAGAAGCGCGTCATGGGCATCGACCCGGGATTCCGCACTGGTTGCAAGGTGGTGTGCTTAGACGCCCAAGGCAACCTGCTCCACCATGAGGCCATCTTCCCCCACCCTCCCGTGAACCACCGTATGCAGGCCACCGTACACCTGCAGCAGATGCTGGAGCAGTACCGCGTTGAAGCCATTGCCATAGGCAACGGCACCGCCAGCCGTGAGACGCGCACGTTTGTGGAGGACTGCCTTACTGGGGAAACAGGAAAGGGCGTGAGCGTCTTCGTCGTCAGCGAGGACGGGGCTTCTGTCTACTCGGCCTCGAAGACCGCCCGCGAGGAATTCCCTGACGAGGACGTGACCGTCAGAGGAGCCGTCTCCATCGGACGACGCCTGATGGACCCGCTGGCTGAGCTGGTGAAGATTGACCCGAAGAGCATCGGTGTTGGTCAGTACCAGCACGACGTGGACCAGACGAAACTGCGCCTGCAACTCGACCAGACGGTGATGAGCTGCGTCAACTCCGTAGGCGTGAACCTGAACACAGCCTCGCAGCACCTGCTGCAATATGTCAGCGGACTGGGACCGGCACTGGCCAAGAACATCGTGGACTACCGGCGTGAGAACGGGCCTTTCGCGAGCAGGGCACAGCTGAAGAAGGTGCCCCGATTGGGGCCTGCAGCCTTCGAGCAGTGCGCGGGGTTCTTGCGCATACCAGGAGCGAAGAATCCGTTAGACAACTCTGCCGTACACCCTGAGAGCTATAAGATAGTGGAGCAGATGGCTGGCGACCAGGGCTGCACCGTGGCCGATCTCATCAACGACAAGGAGAAACGATCGGCCATCGACCCGAAACGCTACGTCACAGCCGAGGTGGGACTGCCTACCCTCACCGACATTATGAAGGAACTGGAGAAACCTGGCCGTGACCCGCGCGAACAGATTGAGGAGTTTGAGTTTGCCAAGGGCATTGAGACGGTCGACGACCTGGTCGAGGGCATGGAACTGCCGGGCATCGTGACCAACATCACTAACTTTGGCGCCTTCGTCGACATCGGCGTCCATCAGGACGGACTGGTACACATTTCGCAGATGGCCGACAAATACGTGAAAGACCCCAACCAGGTGGTCAAGCTCCACCAGCATGTCATGGTCAGAGTAATTGAGGTCGACCGTCGCCGCGGTCGCATATCGCTGTCAATGAAAAAGATAAAAGGGTGAAGAGGTTTACACCCTTTCACCCTTCTATTCTATTAACCTAAAAAGAACTAATTCTTAAAGAAGTCCTTAACGGCTTCGTTAGGAACCATCTGCTCGTCAAAGATGTAAGCGCCCGTCTTAGGACTCTTTACCATCTTGATAACTTTTGTATATGCGCGACCATCCTTCGAGCCTTCATGGAGGGTAGCAACGGTTTTCTTTGCCATACTTCAGTCGTGATTATTTAATTTCCTTATGAAGAGTCATCTTCTTCAGGATGGGGTTATACTTCATCAGCTCCAAACGCTCAGACGTGTTCTTGCGATTCTTCGTGGTAATGTAGCGGCTTGTACCGGGCATACCACTTGCTTTGTGCTCGGTGCATTCCAGGATAACCTGAACGCGATTGCCTTTTGCTTTCTTGCTTGCCATGGTCTATTAATCTCCTATCACTTTAATGTCCTTCCAATCTACATATCCCTTGGCAACAGCCTGCTTCAATGCAGCGTCAAGACCTACCTTGTTAATCATACGAAGGCCAGCAGCGCTGATCTTCAACTGAATCCAGCAACCCTCCTCTACATAGTAGAACTTCTTGCTGAAGAGGTTAACGTCAAAGCTTCTCTTGGTATGGTGCTTTGAGTGAGACACATTACAACCTATCTGTGCCTTCTTACCTGTAATTTGACAAATCTTAGACATTTCTATCTACTCCTTTTTTGTGTACTTTTTAGTAACTTATTCCAAACAGGGTGCAAAGGTACGAATTTTTAATCAGAAATGAGAAACGAGAAATGAGATTTACGGTTGAATTATGATTTTTTAACCATCCCTCTCTTCCCTTACGCTGTTTTCGGCTCTCAAGTAGTCTAAAAACAGCTGCATGGCACGGTTGGTGGCAATGGCCAGGTTGATGTCGCGGCCATGATCTTCCTCCACTTTCACAGTGGCCACCCTGTCGGCATTGCCACAAGCCAGCCAGATGGTGCCGACGGGAATGTCCTTCGAACCGCCCGACGGTCCGGCGATGCCTGTTGCCGAGATGGCATAGTCGGTGTTCAGCGTGCGGCAGGCACCTTTCACCATAGCAATTGCGACCTCCTCACAGACAGCCGTCTTCTCTTCTAATAGCTGGTGGTCAACAGCAAGGAGCGACTCTTTGATTTCGTTGACGTATGAAATGATACCGCCCTTGAAATACTTCGAGGCACCGGGTACGGCAATGATGGCCTCGGCAATACGCCCGCCAGTGCAACTCTCGGCCGTTGAGACCGTCTTCTCCATTTCCCAAAGCAGTTCACTGATTTCCCTGCTTACAATCTTTGCTTCAAAATCCATAAATTCTTATTTAAACGTTACCTTTGAGAACGCCGGTGCGTCAATAGGGCAGAATACCTTGTCCAGAAACTTGTAGTAGCCCACGATGCCTATCATGGCGGCGTTGTCGGTAGTATAGCTGAACTTCGGTATGTATATAGTCCAGCCGTAGCGCTTCGCTGCGTCATGGAAGGCATTGCGCAGGCCGTTGTTGGCACTCACGCCACCAGCCACCGCCACGTGCTTGATGCCCGTCTGCTTCACGGCTTTCTTCAGCTTCTTCATCAGGATGTCGACAATAGTCCATTCCAGCGAGGCGGCAATGTCCTCCTTGTGCTTCTCCACGAAGTCGGGGTCTTCCTGCACCCACTTCTGCAGCGAGTAGAGAAACGACGTCTTCAGTCCCGAGAAACTGTAGTCAAGCGCGGGAATGTTTGGCTCGGCAAAGGTGAATGCCTTGGGATTACCCTGACGGGCCAGCCGGTCAATGATGGGGCCACCCGGGTAGCCCAGTCCCATCACCTTCGAGCACTTGTCGATGGCCTCGCCCGCCGCGTCGTCAATCGTCTGCCCCAGAACCTCCATATCGTTGTAGGCGTTCACCTTGACTATCTGCGAGTTGCCACCTGAGACAAGAAGGCAGAGGAAAGGATAAGGCGGTGGAGTGAAGTCACCATCCCCTCCATCAATGAAGTGTGCCATTACGTGCCCCTGCAAGTGGTTCACGTCGATGAGCGGAATACCCAACGCACGGGCAAAGCCCTTGGCGAAGCTCACTCCTACCAGCAACGACCCCATCAGTCCCGGTCCACGGGTGAAAGCCACTGCCGACAGTTGCTCCTTCACGATGCCGGCCTTCTTGATGGCCTGGTCGACCACTGGCACCACATTCTGCTGATGGGCGCGCGAAGCCAGTTCGGGCACCACGCCGCCATACGCCTCATGCACAGCCTGCGAGGCCGTCACGTTCGACAGTAGCACGCCATCCTTCAACACTGCAGCCGACGTATCGTCACAGCTCGACTCTATACCTAATATATATATGTCACTCATATCAATAACTCAAAATCTCCACGCCGTGCTCGGTCATCAGCAGTGTGTGCTCCCATTGTGCGCTGGGTTTCTCGTCCTCAGTGATGACCTCCCAGCCGTAGGGGTCGTCCTCGTCGATGAACACCTTCCACGTGCCCATGTTAATCATCGGCTCTATCGTGAAGACCATGCCCGGCACCAGTAGCATTCCCGTGCCGCGATGACCGTAGTGGTCCACGTCTGGCTCCTCGTGGAAGGCATTGCCGACACCGTGACCCGCCAGGTCGCGCACGATGCCATAGCCGTACTTCTTGCAGTGCTTCTCAATGGCATGGCCGATATCACCGACGAAGCCGAAGGGCTTAGCGGCTTCCATGCCCAATTCCAGACACTCCTTCGCCACGCGCACCAGCTGCTCCTTCTCGGGCGTTGTCTTACCTATAATAAACATACGCGAAGCATCAGCATAATAGCCGTCGACGATGGTCGTGAAGTCCACGTTGATGATATCGCCCTCCTCCAGAATGTCCTCAGCCTTGGGCACACCGTGGCACACTACCTCATTGATACTCGTACAGACCGACATCGGGAACGGCGGAGTATCCTCGTCGCCGCCGTAGTTCAGACAGGCGGGTATGGCGTTGTGTTCGTCACAGTAACGGCGGCAAATCTGGTCTATCTCCAGTGTCGACATACCGGCACAGATATGCTTGGCCACCTCGTCGAGTACACCTGTATTGACGACTCCCGCCCTGCGGATGCCCTCTATCTGCTCAGGGGTCTTAATGAGATCCCGGGTGGGTACGAGTTTACCTTTCTGCTCCCAATACATCACCTGGCGGTCGAGCTCCGTTGGTTCCTGACCCGACAGGCAATGCCATCTTCTTTTCTTTACCATTTTGTTTCGATTTTGCGTGCAAAGGTACTGTAAATTGAGCAAAACACAAAAAAAAACCGTTTTTTTTGTCTATTTACCAATAATTTTGTAACTTTGCCCTCAATTTACGACATGTTATTAATTCAAACACTTATTATGAACGACAACAAAGTAATGAACATGGCTGCCGACAACATCCGAATCTTGGCAGCTTCGATGGTTGAAAAGGCCAAGTCGGGACACCCCGGCGGCGCCATGGGTGGTGCTGACTTCATCAACACTCTGTACAGTGAATTCCTCGTCTACGACCCCGAGAATCCCGCATGGGAAGGTCGCGACCGTTTCTTCCTCGACCCCGGCCACATGGCTCCGATGCTCTATTCGCAGCTCGCCCTCATCGGGAAGTTCACGCTCGAGGACCTGAAGAATCTGCGCCAGTGGGGCTCGGTCACGCCGGGTCACCCCGAGCGCGAGATTGAGCGCGGCATTGAGAACACCAGCGGTCCCCTCGGACAGGGTCACACCTTCGCCGTCGGTGCTGCCATCGCCGCCAAGTTCCTGAAGGCTCGTCTGGGCAACGTGATGAACCAGACCATCTACGCCTACATCTCTGACGGTGGCGTGCAAGAGGAGATCTCGCAGGGCGCCGGCCGTATCGCCGGTAACCTCGGCCTCGACAACCTCATCATGTTCTACGACGCCAACGATATCCAGCTGTCTACCAAGACCGAGGTGGTGACCTGCGAGGACACCGCCAAGAAGTACGAGGCCTGGGGCTGGTACGTGCAGAAGATCGACGGTAACGACGTCGACCAGATCCGCGAGGCCATCAAGAAGGCCCAGGCTGAGAAGGAGCGCCCGTCGCTCATCATCGGCCACTGCGTCATGGGTAAGGGTGCCCGCAAGGCCGACGGTTCGAGCTACGAGTCGAACTGCGCTACCCACGGTGCTCCCCTCGGTGGCGATGCCTACATCAACACGATGAAGAACCTGGGTGCCGATCCCGAGAACCCGTTCCAGATCTTCCCCGAGGTGCAGGAACTCTACGCCAAGCGCGCCAAGGAGCTGCGCAAGATCTGCGACCAGCGCTATGCCGAGAAGGCTGAGTGGGCCAAGGGTCATCCCGTACAGGCCAAGCAGCTCGAGGAGTGGTTCAGCGGCAAGGCTCCCCAGATTGACTGGACGAAGATTGAGCAGAAGGCTGGTGCTGCCACCCGCGGTGCCTCGGCAACGGTGCTCAGCGCCCTGGCCGAGCAGGTGCCCAACATGATCTGCGCCTCGGCCGACCTGTCGAACTCCGACAAGACCGACGGCTTCCTGAAGAAGACCCACGACCTGGTGCGCGGCGACTTCAGCGGTGCCTTCTTCCAGGCCGGCGTGGCTGAGCTGACGATGGCCTGCTGCTGTATCGGTATGGCCCTGCACGGCGGTGTCATCCCCGCCTGCGGCACGTTCTTCGTGTTCAGCGACTATATGAAGCCCGCCGTCCGCATGGCTGCCCTCATGGAGCTGCCCGTGAAGTTCATCTGGACCCACGACGCCTTCCGCGTTGGTGAGGACGGTCCTACCCACGAGCCCGTTGAGCAGGAGGC
>CAMHIS010000118.1 GCA_946185285.1 uncultured Prevotellaceae bacterium | reverse complement strand
AGGTGGTGAAGAAGCTGGCTGAGCAGGGCATCAAGAAGCACGACCTGACGCGCGACCAGTTCCTGGAGCACGCCTGGGACTGGACCCACGAGCACGGCGGCATCATCCTGAAGCAACTACGCCGGCTCGGCGCCTCCTGCGACTGGGACCGCACGGCATTCACGATGGACGAGACGCGCTCGGAGAGCGTCATCAAGGTCTTCGTCGACCTCTACAACAAGGGCCTCATCTACCGCGGCCTGCGCATGGTGAACTGGGACCCCAAGGCCCTCACCGCCCTCTCCACCGAGGAAGTCATCTACAAGGAGGAGCAGAGCCACCTCTTCCACCTGAAATACTACGTAGCCAACGCCGACGGTTCCGTATGCAGCGATACCATCGCAGCCAGCGAGGGCGACGTCATCCACAAGGATGAGAAGGGCTACTACGCCGTCGTCGCCACCACCCGCCCCGAAACCATCATGGGCGATACCGCCATGTGTATCAACCCGAAAGACCCGAAGAACCAGTGGCTGAAGGGCCGCAAGGTCATCGTGCCTCTGGTGGGCCGCGTCATCCCCGTCATCGAGGACCGCTATGTGGATATCGAGTTCGGTACGGGCTGTCTGAAGGTGACGCCCGCCCACGACACCAACGACTACATGCTGGGCAAGACCCATAACCTCGAGACCATCGACATATTCAACCCCGACGGCACCATCTCGGAGCAGTCGCCCATCTACGTCGGCATGGACCGTATGGACTGCCGCAAGCAGATTGCGAAGGACTTGCAGGAAGCCGGACTGATGGAGAAGATTGAGGACTACACCAATAAGGTGGGCTACTCAGAGCGCAACCCCGACACAGCCATCGAGCCGCGCCTGTCGATGCAATGGTTCCTGTCGATGAAGCACTTTGCCGACATCGCCCTGCCGCCCGTGCTCAACGGCGAGATGCACTTCTATCCGCAGAAGTACGTCAACACCTATAAGAACTGGCTCGAGAACATTCAGGACTGGTGCATCAGCCGCCAGCTGTGGTGGGGACACCGCATTCCCGCCTACTACTATGGCGATGGCGACAACGACTTTGTCGTAGCCGAGACCCGCGAGGAAGCCCTGAAACTGGCCCAGCAGAAGAATCCCGCAATGACGGATGCTGACCTGCGTCAGGACGAGGATGCCCTCGACACTTGGTTCTCCAGCTGGCTGTGGCCCGTCTCGCTGTTCGACGGCATCCGCAATCCCGGCAACGAGGAAATCAGCTACTACTACCCCACCTCAGACCTGGTGACCGCCCCCGACATCATCTTCTTCTGGGTGGCACGCATGATCATGGCCGGCGAGGAGTATATGGGCACGTTCCCCTTCAAGAATGTCTACTTCACGGGTATCGTCCGCGACAAGCTGGGCCGCAAGATGTCGAAGTCATTAGGCAACAGCCCCGACCCCATCGAGCTCATTGAGAAGTTCGGTGCCGACGGCGTGCGCATGGGCATGATGCTCTCAGCGCCTGCCGGCAACGACATCCTCTTCGACGAGGCTCTCTGCGAGCAGGGACGCAACTTCAACAATAAGATTTGGAATGCCTTCCGTCTGGTCAAGGGCTGGAAGGTGGCCGACATCGAGCAGTCGGAGGCTGGCAAGATTGCCACGAAGTGGTTTGAGGCTAAGCTGCGCCAGACGAATGCCGAGGTCGACGACCTGTTCAAGAAATACCGTATTTCGGAGGCCCTCATGGCCGTCTACAAGCTGTTCTGGGACGAGTTCTCGAGCTGGTACTTGGAGATGGTGAAGCCTGCCTACATCAACGGCGAGGCTCAGCCCATCGACCGCCAGACCTACGAGAAGACGCTGGAGTTCTTTGAGACGCTGCTGAAGATGCTCCACCCCTTCATGCCCTTCATCACCGAGGAGCTGTGGCAGCACATCTACGACCGTCAGGCTGGCCAGAGCATCATGCGCGACAAGCTGGAGCTGCCGGCACCCACTGCCGACGATGAGCAGCTGACCGCCGCCATCGAGCAGGTTAAGCAGATTGTCTCGGGTGTGCGTACCGTCCGCTCGTCGAAGAATATCGCCCCCAAGGAGCAGCTTGAGCTGCAGACCGTCGGCAAGAATGCATACGCTGACTACAATGCCGCCATCCTGAAGATGGCCAACCTCAGCAGCATCAGCGTTGTCAACGAGAAGGACGCTACCGCCTCGGCCTTCATGGTCGGTACCGACGAGTTTGCCGTTCCCCTCGGAAGTCTCATCGACGTCGAAGCCGAAATCCAGAAGATGGAGGCTCAGGTACAGCATCTCGAAGGCTTCCTGGCCGGCGTGCTGAAGAAGCTCTCCAACGAGCGCTTCGTGCAGAATGCCCCCGAGGCCGTCGTGGCTATGGAGCGCAAGAAGCAGAGTGACGCCGAAGAGAAGATAGCCTCGCTGAAGGAGTCGATTGCTGCCCTTCGCGGTAAGTAGTTCCCAATAATGAGGAAACAGAAGCGAGACTCTTAACGCAACCGTTATCAGCGACCGCCGAAGCCTCCTCCGCCGCCGAAGCCTCCACGACCACCACCGCCGCCGAAGCCGCCACGTCCGCCGCGACCGCCGCCTCCTTCGCCACCGCCGCCGAAGCCGCCACGTCCACCTCCTCGACCTCCGAAGAAGTTCATGCGATAGCTGACGTGGAGCATGGCATAGCTGGTAATGGCATTGACCTCCTGGTCGCGCCAGCCGTTGGCATTGACGGTACGCGAGAAGTTGGTCTGCTGGTGCAGAATGTCATACCACTGCAGCATGACGGTGAGCGACCTGCCTCGCAAGAAGCTGTAGCTCAGCTGGGCGTTCCAGATCAGTTCGTCGGTGTTCAGCGTCTCGTCGCTATAGCCGCGCTTGCTGTAGCAGTGGAAGTCGGTAGACAGGACGGGCCACGACGCCGCATTAGCAGCCTGTCGCCCGTTCAGCTGGTTCAGGTCGATGCGTGTATTTCCGCCGTAGTTGAAGTTCCAGGTGGTCAGGTTGCGGCTGGCCTGCAGCCGGTTCTCCGTACGGGCATAGGTGGTCCGCACGTTCAGCGAGAAGTTCAGCCAGCGGTTGCGATAGCTGAGCGACATGTCGGGCGAGAAGTTATAGGTATGCGTGACGTTACGGTCGGGCACCGCCGTACGGTTCAGGTTCACGTATCCAATCTGGTGGTTATAGCTGCCATTGATACCGCCGCTGATGTCCCAACGGTTCAGCGTGTCGAGGCCGATGTTGAAAGAGCCGCCGCCGTTGACGCTCCAGTTGCCGTTGATGTTCTCAGGGCGTGAGATGCGTCCGCCGGTGGTCTCATTATAGGTCACCACATTTCCGATAGAGTTGCTGGTGCGACGGTAACTGCCGTTAAAGCTGTAGCTCCAGTGGCTCTGAGCCTTGGGAACCTGGAAGCCCAGACTGTCTTCTACCAGCTTCGGTGCGCGCTGCTTCTGGAAGTTGGCGGTCAGATTGGTGGTGAACGATGGCTTCAGTCCCGGGTTACCCATCGAGATGTTGAGCGGGTTGGTGTCGTCGTAGATATCGAGCATCTGGGTGATACTGGGCTGCGAGGTGTTTCCGCGCAACTGCACTTGCAGGTTCGTCTGCTGGTTGAAGCGGTAGCGCATGTTCAGCGTCGGCGTGAAATTGGTCACCGTGCGGACGGTGTCGATGGGGATGCCGAGGTACTGCTGAATGTAGTGCGAGCGCTGGGGCTGTGCGGTGACGCCGAGGTTCATGTTCAGCTTGTCACGCACCACGCGTACCTGAAGGTCGATGTTGTGCCCGTCTTCCGTGCGCTCCGAGTAGCGGCTCAGACGGTCGCTGAGATACATCTCGTAGGGATTGTCCAGATAGCCGAAGAGCCGCGCCCACTCCTGATAGTCGTTCAGCACGTCCTGGAAAGCCACTTCGCCCAGGTCGGGGAAGTCGAAGGTGGCGGGGTCGCTCTTCTGGAAACTGTGGTTGAAACGGTAGTTTACCTGCAGGAAGACGCCCTGGGCACCAAAGCTGCGCACACGGTTCCGGTTGCCGAACGGGCCACGTGCCTGGGGCATGGTGTCTGCAGGTTCCGGCTTTGGCTTGAAGGTGTAGAGCGGCTCTGTATAGGTGGCACCGAGTGAATAGCTGAAATTGTTGTTCGCAGAGAGGGTGTAGCGGTTGGTCTGATAGGTGGAGTCGTTGCCGAAGCGGTCGTACTGCTGGTACAGATGAACGGCCGAGAGGTTGGCATTGCGGTTGTCGCCGTCGCTGTAGTTGATGTTGCCGCTGACGGCAATGTTGCGGCCACGGTTGCCGAAGCGGCGATACAGTTGAGCCTGCGTGCTGAGGTTCTTGTTTGAGCCGTGACCCAGCGATTTGCCCTGGCGCCTGTTCACGACGAGATTCTGATCGTCCAGCTTCTGGATACTTTCATCGCTGAGGGCATCGGTGACGTAGTCGAAGGGATTGGCGTTGAACGAGGCGTTGTTCGAGAACGAGCGGCTGTCGTTGCTTGAGAAGCTCACGTTGGGGCGGAACGACACGTTGGTCAGCGTGTCGATTTGCCACTGGATGTTCATGTTTCCCGTCCAGTTGTTGTTGCGCGAGTAACTCTGGCTGATGCTGTTTGAGAATGCTCCGCCACGGGTGTTGACGAAGTTCTCCGAGCCGGTACGGTTCCAGTTGTCGGCATCGTTGCGGGTCCACGTCACGCGACCGCTCATTCTGAGGTTGGCGCCGTTGGGCTTGCGCTGGCTCTCATAGCTGGCGTCGAGGGCGCCGGTCTTGGTCTCGCGCTGGCCGTTGCCGTTGCCGCGTCCGCGCCCGCCGCGTCCCGAGAAGTTACGGTCGTTCACGTTGTTGGCATTGCCCATGAACGTGTAGCGGATGTCGCCGAAGGGCTTCATGGCCGTCAGGCGGAAACCGTAGCGGCCGTCGGTACCGATACCCAGGTCGGGGTTGGCCTGGATGCCGTTGCGGGCACTGCGCTTCGTGGTGAACTCCAGCACGAAGTCGTCGTTGCCGTCGTCGACTCCCGTCATGCGGCTCAGGTCGCTCTTCTCGTCGTAGGCTTTCACCTTATCTATAACGTACGAGGGCAGGTTCTTCATCACGGCGTCGTTGTTGCCGGTCATGAAGTCGCGCCCGTCCAGTTTGAAGCGCTTCACGTCCTTGCCGTTGATGCTTATCTTTCCGTCATCATCGATTTTAGCGCCCGGCAGCATCTCGACCAATGCCTCGATCACCGAGCCCTCAGGCACGCGGAAGGCATCGGCATTGTAGACCACGGTGTCGTCCTTGATGACCATCTTCGGCACGTTGGCCGTCACCACGGCCTCGTTCAGCTGCACGGCGTCAGGCTCAAGACTTACTGTTCCCAGATTCACTACCTGCCGGCCTTTGGTTACCGTTCTCGACAGCGTCTTGTAGCCCAGGAAGCTGAATTTCAGCAGGTAACTGCCGTTTGAGACACCGCTGATAGTGAAGTTACCGCGCCCATCGGTAAACGTACCAGTCACAAAGGTAGTGTCCCTCCTACCTATCCTATACAGTTGCAGGGTTGTTTTCTCCAAGGCTTCTTTCGTCTCGGCATCCACGACGCGCCCCGACACTGTATTCTGCTGAGCAGCCACAGGCAGGGCACCCAACAACAGCATCAGAAGTAGGATTGCGAAACAATTCAAATTCTGCTTCATTCAGTTATTACTTATTTAATTTTCTCAAGCTCTGCTTGCTGAGAGTTAATAGGAGTTAGCGAGCTTTGCTCGCTGAAGTTAACGAGCCTACGGCTCGTGGAGTTAACGGACAATAGACCTGCTGTTGCAAAGTAATGTCTGTTAACTCCACAGGCTGAAAGCCTGTTAACTCCCGATAACTACTGATAACTCCAAACATGCGATACTTGAATTACTTATTTTTAGCTTTTAGTGTTATTTGGTTATTTGACGCAAAAACCGAAAAATGTTTAAACAACACTCAATATATTAACTTTTATAAGGCAATTTGTTAATTTATCTTGTAAAGGGAGGGAGAGCACAGAGAAAACAGAGAACACAGAGACACAGGGGATAATTAGCTGTTTTATCTCTGTGCCCTCTGTATTCTCTGTGCCCTCTGTGTTCACTTGCTTAAGGCTCCGGAATGGGCTCAGGCTCGGGAGTAGGCACGTCGGCATTCTCGATGTCGTAGGTGGCGATGGGGTGACGCTCGTAGTACGTCTTCTTCTTGCCGTCCACCTCCTTGACAATCGGGATGACGTAGTCGTTCATCTTGAACGTTGCCAGGCCCTTCAGGATGCGGCTCGTCAGCTTCTCGTCGGCACCGCCGGCAGCCTCAGGGCGGAAGTTCATGTGAACGCCGACGATGTTCAGCAGCGGGTCGAACGTCTGAGGCGCACTGGCCCCCGTGCTCTCCAGGCTCGGGTAGAACGTTCCCAGGCCGTCGAGCTTCACGGGCTGGCCCTGCACAATCAGCTCCTTCAGGCACGACACCACCTGCTTCAGGAACAGCACCAGCTCCTCCTCCGAGAGGCGCTTGCCGTGCTCAGTCATGTGCTTGGCGAAGCCCTTCAGCGAGAGCGTCTCGCGGTTAAACACCCGGCCATAAAACTGGCCATACGTCTTGCTGGCAGTGTTACGGTTCTTGTACACGTCGACCAGCATTGCAATCTCATTTCTTGCCATCTTTGTTAATGTTTTTCGTAGTATTAGATGAGTCGAGGCCAACTACACCGGGTGACCTCATTCCCGCTTTTCAAGTCCCCTAAGTTAGGGGATTAGGGGTCTGAATAGGTGACTTATCCATCTCCCCTTTCATGCTACAAAGGTACAAAAAATTCCTGAAACCGCCAAACATTTCCGCAAGTTTTTTCATAGAAAAAGCGCATTTTCTTAGCAGGCTTCTGAAAAACAAAAACCGTGAATTATTTGGAAGTTTCGGGAATAGTTTGTATATTTGCGGACGGAAACAGAATAATAAGAATTATGAGTACCCAGGTTATGACCCAACTGATAGCCGACTACTTCAAGACGCAGCCCGTCCTGAAGGCCTGGCTCTTTGGCTCCTATTCACGAGGTGAGCAGAACGCCGACAGCGATGTGGACCTCTTGATAGTGCCAGACAATATGGTCGGCTTGTTCAAGCTGAGCGGTATGATGCTCGACCTGCAAGAACTGCTTCAGAAGCGGGTTGACCTTGTCACAGAAAAAGGTCTGCTTCCCTTCGCTCGCGAAAGTGTTGACCGTGATAAAATCCTGATTTATGAGAGAGCCGCTTAACCCGGCGGGTAGAGCCTCTGCACTCGCCGTGTTAAGGGGCTCTACATGGTGGGTAGAGGCCCCTGGCCCGACGCTGGGCCGGGGCAATGTGCCTGCTATACTTTCGACTGCAGATAGTAGTCGCTGAAATCCTTGCAGCCCGCGGGGAGCTGATGGCGGACGAGGGCGGGCAGCACCTTCTGCAGCTGGAGGAAGAGGCGCTCGCCGGGGGCGTCGGCGTCGGGGAACATGGCGAAGGAGACTCCTCCCGGCCTCCCCTGTTTAGGGGAGGAGTTGAGCGATGTCAGCAGCTCCATGTCCTTCTTCGTTAGCAGCGTGGCCGAGGGGATGGCGATGGCCTTGTGGCCGGCGGAGAGCATGGCCCAGCAGTCGGAGCAGCCCTCGGTGAT
>CAMHIS010000117.1 GCA_946185285.1 uncultured Prevotellaceae bacterium | reverse complement strand
GCACCGTGGCTGGTACCGATAGAGATAGCCAGCGAGTCGCAGCCTGTGCGGGTAGCGAAGTCAATCACTTCCTCGGGCTTTGTGTAGTGGCTTTCTTCAGCAACTACATCGTCCTCAACACCGGCCAGCACACCCAGCTCAGCCTCAACGGTCACGTCGTACTTGTGGGCATATTCCACCACCTGGCGGGTAATCTTGATGTTCTCCTCGTAGGGCAGTGAAGAACCGTCGTACATCACAGAAGAGAAGCCCATGTCGATACAGTCCTTGCAGAGCTCGAAGCTGTCACCATGGTCGAGGTGAAGCACGATTTCGGGCTTTTCGCAACCCAGTTCCTTAGCGTAAGCCACAGCGCCCTCAGCCATATAGCGGAGGATAGTAGCGTTGGCATAGTTGCGGGCACCCTTAGATACCTGCATGATAACGGGCGACTTTGTCTCAACGGCAGCCTGTACGATAGCCTGCATCTGCTCCATGGTGTTGAAGTTGAATGCGGGGATAGCATAACCACCGGCAACGGCCTTCTTGAACATCTCACGGGTGTTCACCAAACCAAGATCTTTGTAATTTACCATAATTGTTTAATGTTTATGAGTTTATGAGTAATATTCTTTGTGACCGCAAAATTACAAAATTCTGATTTCACGGCAAAGCAATTGACATTTTTTTCACTTGCTCTACCGTCCGTTTTTCATAATTTTATCACTTTCCCGTGCTGCCCTACCGATTTTTGCAAAACGGGGTTTACAAATCATCTTCGGGGCATGCCAATTTCCTTCACGTGCTTCTCGAAGTTCTCGCGGTCACGGAGGGCTCCGTTCTTCACCCGCGCCCGGTAGTTATAGATGGTATTCACCGAGTAGTGCAGGAACTCTGCAATCTTCCCGCTGTCGTCGATGCCCAGGCGTATCAGGGCAAAAATGCGCACGGCCGTGGGCAGCCGCCCGTCGTCGGGCTGTTCTATGCGCTCTTCCGGGCGCAGCAGCGCGTTAAAATCATTTACAAAATTAGGGAACAGGTGCAGGAAGGCGCTGTCGAAGTTCACATACAGCTCCTCGAGTTCCTTATCCCTGAACTCCTGCGGCCTCGTTATCTTGCTCAGTTCCTCAAACTGACGGTTCTTCATCAGTTTGTTCACCCGCTTGCGCAGCGAGTCCATCTGGTCGATATACATCGAGCACAGTCGCAGGAAACGTCCTATATATTCCTCCTTCACGCGGTTCGATTCCGACAGCTGGCTGTTCGACTGCGCCAGTTCGTCGTTCAGCGTCTTCAGCTGTCCGTTCAGCACCGACTGCTGCTGGTTAGCCTCCGACAGTTGCACGTTCAGTTCCGAGAGTTCACGGTTCTTGCTGCTCAGCGCATTCCTTGCCACCCTCAGCTGCCGGTTTCTGCTTCTCACATAGAAGAACGCTGCCAGCAGCGCCAGGGCCAGCACGCTCGTCACCCCCAGCAGCCAGCGCAGCTGACGCGTGGTTTTCTCGCTCTTGCCCTTATAGCCCTTTGCGATGTCGCTCAGCAGCGGCGAAATCTGCCAGTTGCGCTGTCGGGAGCCATAGCGGTTGGCACACTCGCTGGTGAAGATGATATACCGCGAGGCCCGCTCAAAGTCGCCGTTCAGCATCAGCTCGTTGGCCAGTTCCCACATCGAGCCCTGGTCCATCACGCTGTTGCGGATGTCGGCCAGCACACTCTCCACCAGCCATTCCATCATCTGCGTCGAGTCGCGCCGCTCCTTAAACTCAATATATCTGTAGAGCGCCACCAGTGCATACGGGTGCGAACCCTTCTCCACCGTCTTCAGCCATTCGTCGTTGATGCGCATCGACTCCTTCAGGTTCCCCTCGGCCTGCGCCTTCTGCTCCAGTCGCAGGAAGCGCGTCTCAGCGTCAGGTGGCAGATACTGGTACATCAGTTCCTCATAGTGCTGCGCCTTCTGCTGATAGGTTTTGCGCATCGCCTCCATGTGCGTGTAGTAGGCCAGTTCGCTATACACATTGTTATACGCCTCATAATACGCGCCCAGCGTCTCCTTGTCGGCCCCCGCCGTCTGAATGGAGTCCAGTATCAATAGCGCCTCGTCGTACATGCCGATGTTCGAGCATCGCAGTCCCAGCAGCGAGCGGCAGCGCACCGCCTCCGAACGGTTGCCCTCCTGCTCAGCCAGCGCCACGCATTGCTCAAGGAAGAACATGGCTGAGTCAGCCACGAACGGACGGTAAAGCTGATACAGGTGGAACCCCTTCTCATATTTCCTTTTACGGTCCGTTTCCTGCTCAAAGTCGCGCCGAGCCGCCGAAATCTTCTGCTCGTAGGCAGCCACATACTGCGGCGACCGTCTGATGGCCTCATCAATCGGCTGGCAGAGTTTCTCTATATCGTATGCGTGTGCCTGATTTATACCCAGGAACAACGTAAGAAATGCAAAAAGAATCTTGTATCGCAATGCCATTTGTTTTTCTTTTCGGCAAAGATACAAAAAAAAGAAGAAATCGCTAATGGATTCTTCTTTTTTTTTACAAAGGGACGTTTTGACCCTTGTTGTTCTCTTTTTTTATAATGTTTTTACTTCACTCTGAGCACGGCCTGACTGACATCGCGGCTGTTGGGACCGGTCATGATGTGGAATTCGCCAGGCTCGATAATCTCACGGCCTTCGGCATCGTAGAACGATAGTTCGCGACGGGTGACGGTAAACGTGACTTCGCGGCTCTCACCAGCCTTCAGATGGATGCGCTGGAAGCCCTTCAGCTCCTTGACGGGACGGCTGATGCTGGCCTGCAGGTCGCGGATGTAGAGCTGTACAACCTCGTCGGCATCACGACTGCCGGTATTGGTGACGGTGACCTTGGCCTCGACCGTTCCGTTCTTGGTCATCTCATTGCTGCTGAGCCGCACGTCGCCATACTTGAACGTGGTGTAGCTGAGTCCATAGCCGAAGGGATAGAGCGGGTCGTTGCGCACATCGAGATAGTTGCTCTGATACTTGAAATAATGGTCGGCTCCCTCGGGAACGGGACGGCCGGTGTTGAGATGGTTGTAATAGATGGGCACCTGACCCACCGACTGCGGCATGGTGACGGTGAGCTTGCCAGAGGGTACCTTGTCGCCAAAGACGACGTCGGCTATGGCATCGGCAGCCTCGGAACCTCCGAACCATACGTTCATGATGGCATCTACATGCTGCTGCTCCCAGGTGAGCACGGTGGCACGACCAGAGAAATTGAGCAGCACCACGGGCTTGCCCAGCGTAACCAGTTCGGCCAGCAGCTCACGCTGCACGTCGGGAATCTCCAGTTTGCTACGGCTTGACGACTCGCCACTCATGTCGGCCGTCTCACCCATGGCGCAGACAATGACGTCGGCCTGACGGGCCACGGCCAATGCCTCGGCCTTCAGTTGGGCATCGTCGCCGCGGGGAATGGTCTTGCCAAACTCGCCAGCCACCTGCTCAGCCTCATCGCGACAGATGTTGCTGCCCTGGGCATAGAGCAGCTGGGCCTTGCCGGCCAGGGCGCGCTCGAAGCCTTCCTTCAGCGTGCTGTAGCGGTCGGGAGTAAAGGCCACGCACCAGGTGCCACAAAGGTTGGAACGGGTGTCGGCCAACGGACCGATAAGGGCTATCTTGCCTTCCTTCTTCAGCGGCAACAATTTCTCATTTCCTCCATTTCTCATTTTCTCATTTTTCAGCAAGACGAAGGTCTCAGCGGCAATACTGCGCGCTGCCTCACGGTTCTCGGCCGTGAAGACATCCTTGGCATGGCGACGGGCATCGCAGAAACGATAGGGATTCTGGAAAAGGCCGAGCTTATACTTAGCTTCCAGCACACGGCGACAGGCCAGGTCGATATCATCCATCGATACCAGTCCGTCGTTGTAGCTCTGCTCCAAGGTCTTGAGAAAGCCTTCGGTGCACATATCCATATCGGTGCCGGCATGGAGCGCCTGGGCAGAAGCCCGCTGCAGGTCCTCGCCCACCCCATGGCTGAGCATCTCGCCGATGCTGCCGTAGTCGGTCACCACAAAGCCGTCGTATTTCCATTGGTTGCGGAGCACATCATTCAGAAGCCAGCGGTTGGCCGTGGCAGGAACGCCGTCGACGATGTTGAACGACGACATAAACGAACCGGCACCGGCCTGGGCAGCAGCCTTATAGGGAGGAAGATACTGGTTGAACATACGCACGCGACTCATGTCGACCGTGTTGTAGTCGCGACCAGCCTCGGAGGCGCCGTAGAGGGCGAAATGCTTCACGCAGGCCATGATATTATCCACCCGGGAATAGTCGCCCTGATAGCCGCGCACCATGGCCTCGGCGATGCGACTGCCCAGGTAGGGATCTTCGCCGTTGCTCTCGGCCGTGCGGCCCCAGCGGGCATCCACGCAGATATCGACCATGGGTGAATAGGTCCAGTTGATGCCGTCGGCACTGGCTTCGCGGGCAGCGATGCGGGCACTCTGCTCAACGGCCTCGAGGTCCCAGCTGCACGAGAGCGCCAGCGGAATGGGGAAGATGGTCTCGTAGCCGTGGATGACATCCATGCCCACGATGAGGGGAATGCCCAGACGACTATGGTTGACGGCTACTTCCTGCAGCTCGCGAATCTTGTCGGCACCCTTCAGGTTGAACACGCCGCCCATCTGTCCGGCAGCAATCTTTTGTCCCACATCGGTATTGACGGCACCGCCGGTGACGATGTCGCCAGCCACCTGCAGGTTCAGCTGTCCGATTTTCTCCTGGAGCGTCATCTTGGCCATCAGTTCATCCACGAATTCCTTCATGGGTTTGATGGGCTGAACGGATTTCTTGGATTGTTTTCCAGCGGCAAAGGCAGGGGAAACCTGCTGACCGGAGAAAACAGCCAGCACAGCGACCAACACCCAACACCTAACAACCAACACCTTTTTCTTCATAGCTTTATTTTAATAAGAATTTCAGTTTACTCGAAATCTGGTCGGAAGCCGTACCGATGAGTGCCTCAAACTCGCCGGGCTCTGCCTTCCACGAGGAGGTAGCCTCATCATAGAAGCTCAGGGCATCGCGGCCGATGGTGAGCCGCACGTCGCGACTCTCGCCGGGCTGCAAGAAGACCTTCTGGAAGGCTTTCAACTCCTTGAGCGGGCGCTCGACGGAGGCTTTCTTGTCGGAGACATACAACTGCACGACCTCGGCACCAGCAACGGCACCTGTATTCTTAACGCTGACGGTAAAGGTAATATTGTCTGCTGCGGTGATTTCTTTTTTGTCGGCCACGGCCTTCGAGAGACTGAAAGTGGTGTATGACAAGCCATGACCGAAGGCATAGGCAGGACGGCGACGCTGACGGTCGGTCCAGCGGTAGCCCACAAAGACACCCTCCTTGTATTCCTCGTCGATAATCTTCGAGTCGTCAGTACGCCACGTGCCGGGATAGGTGTTCAGGGCATGGGCGGCACAATCCTCTAAGGCTTCGTACCACGTGAAAGGCAGTTTGCCCGACGGGTTGACACGGCCCAGCAGTACATCGGCCAGGGCATTGCCAGCCTCGGAACCAATGAACCATCCCTGGACGATGGCTGCCACACGGCTGCGCCAGGGCATGGCCACCGGATTGCCAGAGATGTTCACAAATACCAACTTATTACTAACCTTAGAAAGTGCTTCAATCAAACCGTCCTGACCATAGGGAAGGCCATACTCCTGACGGTCGAAGCCCTCACAATCCTGATGGTTGCTCTTGTTGAGACCACCGAACACCAGCACATAGTCGGCACCACGGGCCTTCTCTACGGCCTCGGCTATGAGCTCTTGTGGCTGACGGCTTTCCGTCAAGTCCACGTTCATCTTTACATTGTTATAGAAACTGGTGGTGTCGCCCACATAGCCACGGGCAAAGTCGATGGTGCAGTCGGGTGACTCGCTGAGGATGACCTTGCGCAGTCCGTCGAGTGGGGATATCTCGCGCTGCACCTTGAGCGAAGAAGAGCCGCCGCCAACGGTCATCGGCTTGATGGCATTCTCGCCAACCACCAGAATTCTCTTTGCGCCACGGGGATTGAGGGGCAGCAGGCGCCGGTCGTTCTTCAACAGCACGATGCCTTCCTGACCGATTTTGCGGGCAGCATCGTAATGGGCATCTGAGCACAGGGCACCGTATGGACGCTGGCGGTTCATGGTGGTGCGGAAATGCAGACGGAGCACGCGGCGCACCTTCTCGTTGAGTTCCCGCTCGGTATAGCGGCCGTCCTGGATAGCCTTCTTATAGGAGAGCGCCAGGTAATAGTTGTCGTAGGCATTGGTGGCGCCCATCATCAGACCGTCGGTCCATGTTCCGAACTCCATGTCGAGTCCGTTCTTAACAGCCTGGTCCATGTCGTGCGTGCCGCCCCAGTCGCTCACCACCACACCGTCGAAGCCCCAGTCGCGCTTCAGGATATCGTTCAGCAATATGCTGTTGTGGCAGTTATGCTGATTGTTGTACAGGTTATAGGCACCCATCAGCGCCCACGCGCCACCTTCCTGCACGGCAGCCTTGAAGGCCGGCAGATAGATTTCGTGGAGGGCACGGTCGCTGACCTTCACGTTCACCTGGTGACGGTAGGTCTCATCGTTGTTCAGCGCATAGTGTTTCACGCAGGCAGAGACGCCTTTCGACTGCAGGCCCTGCACATAGGGCACCACCATGCGCGATGCCAGGAAGGGGTCCTCGCCCATGTATTCGAAATTACGGCCGTTGAGCGGTGTGCGGAGAATGTTCACACCGGGACCGAGAATCATGTCCTTGTCGCGGTAGAGGGCTTCTTCGCCCAGGCTCTCGCCATAGAGGCGGGCCATCTGCGGATTCCAGGTGGCTGCCAGACAGGTCAGCGCAGGGAAGGCCACGCACGAGTCGTTGGTCTGTCCGGCCTGCACCCACTCGTCCCAAAGCACGTCGGGACGAACGCCATGGGGTCCGTCGTCGGTCCACATATCGGGAATACCGAGTCTTTTCACGCCTGGCGCAGAGAACTTCGACTGTGCATGAATCACGGCAATCTTCTCGTCGAGCGTCATACGGCCGAGCGCATCCTCCACACGTTCCTCGATTCCCTTCGTCTCGTCGAGATAGAGGGGGAGCTGGGCACGAACAGGACTACTGCCGAGCGACAAGATAACGAGTGAAGATATAATCAGTTTACTATTTTTCATAATCATTGGAATTGGTGGTTTGAGTGTTTGGTTTTCCAAAACGATTATCTGACAAACTTGTCGCAGAGTGTCACGAAGGACTCCCCGCGACAAGTGTCAGAATCAGCTACGCTGAAAACAACCTACTAACTGCTATTACTATTTTTGGAATATGCGTATATAATCGATTTCCATCGTGACGGGGAGAACATTCTCATCAACGCCCTGAGAACCACCCCAATCACCACCCCATGCGAGATTGAAGATGACATAGAACGGATCATCGTAGGGCCAGTCGTCTCTGCCCAGACCACGGTTGTCGTAGCTCAGCTGCACCTGCCCATCAACGTAAGTGGTGATATTCTTGGCAGTCCAGAGAATGGCATAGGTGTGGAACTCACCTTCGGCACCGGCACACTTCATTTCATGGGTTACCTGAGTGCCGTTGGAGTGTACATGGGCATTGGCATGCAGACTCGATGATACAT
>CAMHIS010000116.1 GCA_946185285.1 uncultured Prevotellaceae bacterium | reverse complement strand
CCTCGGTGCGGGCGTCGTGGTTCTTGATGTCGCTGACGTAGCCCATCGTGTCGCCTACCTCGAAGTAGACCTTGTTGGGGCCACGGAAGACGTCGTTGAACACTTCCTTCAACTTGGCATCGACGTCGGCAGGCTTATAGCCCATCTCAACAAACAGGTTACGATACTGGCGGGTCTCAAAGGCTCCCTTGGTCCAGGGCGTCAAGGCCCACATCTCTACGGTCGCAATCAGCAGAGCGACGGCTGTCAGAAATCTTTTCATAGTTACATAACGAATAGTCGCTGCAAATTTACGAATTTAATGGACACGAGCCATACTCTGATGTCTCATAGTTTTTTGGAAATGTAACAATTTGTAGACAATTCTCTTGCGCGTTCCGATTTTATTTAGTATCTTTGCCCCCAAAACTAACCAAAAGCACGATTAGCGAATGGAAAAGAAACAAAATGATATGAGCCGCCGCGAGTTCCTGCGGCGCTTGGGACTGGGTGCCGGCTCGGCTATGGCCATGATGGCTATGGAGCCGCTGAACGTTCTGGCACAGGACAAGAAGAAGGGCGACAAGAAGAGTGCCGACAACCGCATGACCTACCGCGTGCAGCACGGCTCGGGCGAGCAGATATCGCTCTTAGGCTTCGGCATGATGCGCCTGCCCAACAATCAGGACGAGGTGAACCAGCTGGTGGACTACGCCATCGAGCACGGCGTGAACTACTACGACACAGCCCCGATGTACATGGGCGGTCAGTCGGAGGTGCTGATGGGCAATGCCCTGTCGCGCCACCCGCGCGACAAGTACTTCGTGGCCACGAAGATGTCGAACCAGAACCGCCGCTCATGGACGTTCGAGGCGTCGAAGGCCATGTACGAGCAGTCGATGGAGAAGCTGAAGGTCGACCACATCGACTACTACCTGCTTCACGGCATCGGCGGCGGCATGGACACGCTGAAGGGGCGCTTCCTCGACAACGGCGTGCTGGAGTTCCTGCTGAAGGAGCGCGAGGCGGGCCGCATCAAGCACCTCGGTTTCTCGTACCACGGCGACGTGCGCGACTTCGACTGGCTGCTCGACCACCAGGACGACTACCACTGGGACTTCTGCCAGATTCAGATGAACTTCCTCGACTGGCGCCACGCCTCGATGCGCGGCGGACGGCGCTCGGATGCCGATGCCGAATACCTGTATGACAAATGTATGAAGACTGGCGTGCAGTGCGTCATCATGGAACCGCTGCGCGGCGGTGCCTTCGGGCGCATGGCTCAGGAGCTGACCGACCAGATGAAGGCCGTACATCCTGACGACAGCACGGCGCGCTGGGCCTTCCGCTGGGTGGGCTCCTACCCCAACGTGCTCACCATTCTGAGCGGTATGAACCGTATGGACCATCTGGAGGAGAACGTGAAGACCTTCTCGCCCATCGACCCGTGTACGGAGGCCGAGAACCAGCTGCTGGCAAAGATTGCCGACCAGATGTCGGGATTCCCCACCATACCGTGTACGACGTGCGAGTACTGCATGCCGTGTCCATACGGCGTGAACATCCCCGCCAACTTCGCCTACTACAACGAGGCCGTCAACAGCCACGTGCTGCCGCTGCCCGACAAGTCGGCTGCCGACTACGCCGAGCGTAAGCAGAAGTTCACCGAGGGCTACCAAAAGGCACTGGCCGACGAGAAGACGTGGGCCTACAAGTGTCAGGACTGCGAGGAGTGCCTGTCGAAGTGTCCGCAGCAGATACGCATTCCCAACCAGCTGGCCCGCATCGTCGAAACCTTACGAAAATAACACTTCAATAATGTTCAAGAACTACAGACTAACTATGTGGCTGGTAGCGACACTGATGCTCTTGGCAACAGCAACGGCTAAAGTCACTGCAGCGGCGTGGACTGACGTCACAAGCCGCTTCATCACGAATCCGAACTTTGACAATGGCGACGGCTGGGACTGGACTACGAGCACAGGCACGGCGGGCATCGCTTCGGGAAACGCCCGCTTCTACAGCGGCAGCTTTGACTTCCACCAGACGCTCAGCAACCTGCCCAAAGGCCATTACCGTCTGAGCGTGCAGTCGTTCTACCGCGACGGTGGGAATGACGAGGCGTGGAGCGCGCACCAGAACAATACGGAAAGTCTCGATGCCTATCTATATGCCGGCAACAACGAGCAGCAACTGGTGAGCATCTTCGCGGAGTCGCTCGACTACAATGCTGCCGGAAGGTGCTGGACACCCGACAACGTGAGATACTACCCCGACGGCCGCGACGCAGCGGGCATTGCCATCAATGACGGCGGACTGTACCAGAACACGATGGAGTTCAACGTCCAGTCAAGAGGAGACGTCACGATTGGCATCAGGTGCAACGTGAATAAGAATGCCAACTACTGCGTCGCCGACAACTTCAAGTTGGAGTATGACGGCGACCCCGACGCCATCGTCACCGACGGCTGGGCCGACGTAACTAAATACCTCGTCAAGAGTGCTGCCTTCGATGGTAACTCAGCCGACGGCTGGCAGTGGGAGAACAACGGCAATTGCAACATCCGCGTGGAGAGTATGGAGTTCTGGCAGTCGCGGTTCCACCTTTGGCAGAAGCTGACAGGACTGCCCCAAGGCCACTACTGCCTGTCGGTGCAGGGCTATTACCGTCAAGGCAATAACGACAACTCATACAACGCCCACCAGAACGGCACGGAGAACATCACCGCCTATATGTATGCCGGCAACAAGCAGCAGACGCTGGTCAGCGTCTACAGTTACGAGCTGCCCGGCTATACTGACGGTAGCTGGACCTACTGGTCTGGAGGCGGATGGAACAATATAGCCCACTACTTCCCCAACACGATGGAGAGCGCCTCCGTGGCGTTTGCCAATGATGCTTATTGGAACACCGTGGAGTTTGACGCCGATGGCGAGATCACCATCGGAATACAGAACGACAACTGGGCCAGCGACAACTGGTGTATCTTCGACAATTTCCGTCTGGAATATCAAGTCAAGACGAAGGCCACGTCCATCGGCATCAGCTTGCCGGCTAAGGAGATTATGGCCGGAGAGAGCGTCAAGGCAACGGTAAGCATTCAGCCTGCCGGCACCATGAGATGGGCAAAGTGGACGTCGAGCGACGAGACTGTGGCTACCGTCAGCGACGATGGCACGGTGACTGGCGTCAACCCGGGAACGGCTACCATCACGGCCAAGACCATCGACGGCTCGAGCCTCAGCAGTTCGGCAACCATCAGAGTAGCCGTCAACCCGCCCACCGCCGAATCGCTCATTATCAACGAGATCATGGCGTCGAATATCGACGAATTTATCAGCCCCGCCTTCAACTTCGACGGCTGGGTGGAACTGTATAACCCTTCGTCGACGTCCGTCACATTGGGCGGCTGCTACGTGTCGACCGACATGCAGAACCTGAAGGCTTGGCAACTACCCGCCAACTTCGGAGCACTGCCCGCCGGCGGCTACGCCGTAGTGTGGTTCGACTCCAACGACATTGCACCGCAGAATGCGCCCTTCAAGCTCGACATTGATGGCGGCGCTGTCTACATAAGCGACCAGGACGGCAACCTCATAGCCCAGCAGACCTACCCTGCATCGATGGAGCGCGTCAGCTATGCACGCACCACCGACGGCGGCAGCACCTGGGGACTGGCCGCTCAGGCCACACCTGGCAGCAGTAACACGACCTCAGACTTCGCCACCGACCAGTTGGAGGCACCTGTCGTCGATCAGCCCTCGCAGTTGTTCGAAGGCTCGCTGGCGGTCAGCGTCGACATTCCTTACGGCTGTACGCTTCGCTACACCACCGACGGAAAGCTGCCCACTATGAACTACGGCGAGACAAGCACTGACGGACAGTTCAACATCGACTGGACCACAACCCTGCGCCTGCGCCTGTTCCGTGACGGCTGGCTGCCCTCACGTGTCACCTCGCGTTCCTATATTTATAAGGATAAGGACTACACGCTGCCCGTGGTATCAGTGGTGGCCGACCCTGACTTCATCTACAGCACGGAAATCGGTGTCTTCTCCATCGGTCCCAACGGCAGACCAGGTAACGGCAGAGATGACAAATGCAACTGGAACATGAACTGGGAGCGCCCCGTCAACTTCTCGTACCTCGACAGCGACGGCCAGCAGGTGTTCAACCAGGACGCCGATCTCGAGATGTGCGGCGGCTGGAGCCGCGCCTGGACGCCCCACTCGTTCAAGCTCAAGGGCACCAAGGAGATGGGCGGCGTGAAGTACCTGCCCTACCCCTTCTTCGAGCAGAAGCCCTACATCCGCAACCGCACGCTACAGATTCGCAACGGCGGCAACGACAACAACGGGCGCTTCGTCGACCCCGCCATACAGTATATGGTCGAGACCTCGGGCTTCAACGTCGACTGCCAGAGCTACCAGCCCGTCCATGAGTTCATCAACGGCGAGTATATGGGCGTGCTGAACGTGCGCGAGCCTAACAACAAGCACTTCGTCGAGGCCAACTACGGCTGGGGCGACGACGAGATCGACCAGTTTGAGATGTCGCCTGACTCAGGCTACATCCAGAAGTGCGGCACGCCCGACGCCTATATCCGCCTGGTTGACGAGCTGTCGCCCAATGCTGCCGACGAGGCCACCTACACTGAGATCTGCAAGCTGCTCGACATCGACGAGTATGCCAACTACATGGCTACCGAGTTCTACCTCGGCGGCACCGACTGGCCGCAGAACAACGTCAAGGGATTCCGCAACCGCCAGGACGGCAAGTTCCGCTTCGTACTGTTCGACGTCGACTTCGCCTTCGACGCCAACAACACCAACCCGTTCAATACGTTCATGAACAAGGAGACGTACACCTTCGACCAGCTGCGACCGGCGTCGCTGGGCCGCATCACCGACCAGATACGATTCGTGACGCTGTTCAGGAACCTGCTGCAGAACGACTCGTTCCGCAAGCAGTTCATCGACGCCTTCTGCATCGTGGGCGGCAGCGTGCTCGAGGCCTCGCGTGCCACCGAGATTGCCAACCGTCTGCAGAGCGTCGTCAGCGGACCGATGAACCTCGACGGCAAGGGCTGGGCACTGAACAACTCGGCCAACAACGTCAAGAACAGCCTGTCAGGCCGGCTGAATACAGCCATCAATTACCTGAAGAACTTCGGTCAGATGCAGCTGTCGGGTGTCAATCAGATTACTGCCAACTTCTCGGCAAACATTGGAGAAGCCAAGATTCAGCTGAACGGCCAAGACGTGCCTACAGCAAGCTTCAACGGAAAGCTCTTCGCCCCCGCCAAGCTCAGGGCATCGGCACCTGAGGGGTATATCTTCAAAGGATGGAAGAACGGCAGTGGCACGGTTGTCAGCACCAACGAGGAATACGACATTTCGAGCCAGAGAAACGTCACGCTGACCGCCGTCTACGAGAAACTGACGGATGACAAGGCCCTGAAACAAGCCATCGCCATGCCTGTCAAGGTGAACGAGGTCAACGCTGCCGGTACCGTCTACCTCGGCGAGACGTGGAAGCGGGCCGACTGGTTCGAACTGTACAACACCACCGACACGGAGCTGGACGTCCGCGGTCTCTACCTGAGCGACGACAGCGACCAGCCGCTGAAATACCAGATTCAACAGAGTGCCAGGATTCCAGCCGGAGGCTACCTCGTGGTGTGGGCCGACGGACTGGGCACCAATGCCCTTGGCGGGCAGGCCCGGCAGATTCACACGAACTTCAAGCTGAGCAACAAGGCCGGACAGCAGGTCTTTACCGTCAGCAGTGCTGAGTTCGTCAAGAACAACGCCGCCTACTTCAACCAGCACCCGGACATGAAGGTCTTCGTCGACGGACTGATCTACACGGCGCACAGCGGCACGCAGACCGTCGGCCGTTTCCCCGACGGTGGCAGCCAGCTATACCTCATGGAGCACCCCACCATCGGGCGTACCAACACCGTGACCACTGCCGACCAGCCCACCGGCCACGACCAGAATATGCTGTCGCTGTTCACTGATGAGTTCACCCTGCAGCTGGCCAAGGGCTGGAACTGGACGTCACACTGCTTAGCATCGGCCATCAGCCCGGCCAGCCTGTCGCCACAGGCCGCACGCATCGTCGGCCAGCAGCAGGAGTGCGTCCGCAACAGCCTGGGCACCATGAAGGGCACGCTTACCGCACTCGACGCAGGCCACCTGTACAAAGTGCAGATGAACGAGGCCGACACCTATACCACGACCGACATCTTCTGCAACCCGGGACTGCCCATCACCCTGCTGCCAGGATGGAACTGGGTGGGCTACCCCGTCAACGGCACGCAGACGGTAGAACAGGCACTGGCTGACTTCACCGCCGAAGAGGGCGACCAGCTGTTGGGTCAGGACGGCTTTGCCGTCTATACTGAAGACGGATGGAAGGGCACGCTCTCATCGCTTGAGACGGGCCGCGGCTATATGCTCTACACCCGTCAGACCAAGACGCTGACCTTCGCCAAGCCCGCCCAGGCCCTGAACTTCAGCCGCACCAGTGCCCGGGGCAAGGCGGCTGTCAACTACGGCATCGACAAATATGCCTACCCCAACGTCATGGGAATCATCGGAACACTACAATGGCAGGACCAGCCCGTGGAGCCTGGCCGCTTCACGCTCCTGGCATACAGTGGCAACGAGTGCCGCGGAGCTGCCACCTGGGTCGGCGACCTGCTATTCCTGACCACTTACGGCGAAGGCGGCGAACAGCTGCTGTTCTTCGCTGAGGACGAGGCTGACGGAGCGGTTTACAACGTTAACGTTTCCGAGCCGCTCTTCACTTCCGGCATCTTCGGCACCATACAGTCGCCCCGCCTGTTCAGCATCAGCGGCACAGAGTCTGTCAACGTCAGCACTGCCTTGATGGCCAACACCGGCATCGAGGGGTACTACAACCTCGGCGGCATACGTGTTGGCAACCGCGCAGCCGCACTCCCAAAGGGTGTCTACATCGTCAAGATGGCCGACGGTTCGCATCGCAAAATCTATGTAAAGTAAGTAATCATATCCGTTATGAACGTAACGATACCCATAGACTCTATTTGGAGGATGTTGATGCCTCTTAGCTACGACAACAAGAAGTGGCTGGCTGACAAGTTGTATGAAGACATTCAGAGGGTTGGCCCTGTGGAGCAGATGTCAATCCGACTTGATGAATTATGCAAGCTTAAAGAAGGCTGGGACGGAAATAATGCCGCTCCAGTTAACCCGATTGTTGCTGGCAACATCCGCTCTGTCCTGCAGAAATGTAAAGATTCCGATGTCGCTTCGTGGGTGTTGTTCCCCGATGTGAACGGTAACTTGTATCTTGATTTCAAGTCTGATCAGATAGATGCCGGGATAATACTTTCAGAGTACAGCTTTTCTTACTTTGCAGGGGATAAGGACGAACAGAATGTTCCCTTTTCTGTTCCCGTAGTACTTCAGGTCATTAAAAGCATAAACGAGACGACAGAATGATCAGTGACATAATAAATGACGCCGAGGACGTGGCTCGTGTCTTATTCTATCCGTCTTTTTTCCACCCCAATGCCTCACCCTTGTTCAGTCAGGGCGTACTTTCACCTACAGCGTTCAAACTACAGATACTGAAGAGCGGCGAGGCATGGTTTCAGTAGAAAGTTCAAGGAGCAAACGATTAAACCCAAACCCATATAAAACATTTCCTTTACACCAGTAGAATAAAAACGTAGAGACCA
>CAMHIS010000115.1 GCA_946185285.1 uncultured Prevotellaceae bacterium | reverse complement strand
TGGTGGAGAGTGCCTACAAGGGTGGCGGACTCATCACCTGTCGCATTGCCCAGGAGTACGGACGCGACGTCTTTGCCTTTCCAGGAGCCGTCAGCATGCCTTACTCCGCAGGCTGCAACCTGATGATTCGCAACAACACGGCAGCCCTCATCACCTCGGCACAAGACTTTGTCGAGTCCATAGGATGGCAGACGCAGCAGCAGAAGCCAGAGGCAATAGAGCGGGAGCTGTTTCCCGACCTCACAGCAGAAGAACAACAAGTCGTCAGCCTGCTCCAACAGACCAACGACCTGCAGCTGAACGTCATCAGCGTGAAAACCAACCTGCCCATCGGCCAGCTCACCGCCCTACTCTTCACACTGGAGATGAAAGGCATCGTCAAACCCCTCGCCGGAGGCACCTATCACCTGATACGCTAACAGAGAATTGAAATAAGATACCAAAACCCAAAACATACTACTAATGATGATGACTACAAGACAGTGGCTGCTGGCGGCACTGACGGTGCTGACAGTGGGGACGCAGGCCGCAACGGGCATCCGGGAGAAGACAAGGCTGAGCGAGGGATGGAAGTTCAGTCTGGGCCATGCAACGGACAGGCAGAAGGACTTCGGGTGTGGCACGGAGTACTTCAACTATCTGACGAAGGCCAACTCGATACACAACGAGGGACCGTACAGCGTGAAGTTCGACGACGGGGCCTGGCAGGACGTGCGGGTTCCCCACGACTGGGCCGCGACGCTGCCCTTTGCCCGCGAGGCCAGCCACTCGCACGGCTACAAGACCGTGGGCTGGCGCTACCCGGCGACCAGTGTGGGGTGGTATCGCAAGGTGCTCCACATCCCTGCCTGTGACGAGGGTCGGCGTCTGCTATTGCAGTTCGACGGCATCTTCCGCCACGCCCAGGTGTGGTTCAACGGCTTCTGGATGGGCGAGGAGCCCAGCGGCTATGCCACCCAGGTGTACGACGTGACGGAGTATGCCAACTACGGTGGCGACAACCTGATATGTGTGCGTGCCGACGCATCGCTGGAGGAGGGCTGGTTCTACGAGGGTGCCGGCATCTATCGTGACGTGTGGCTCGTCAAGACGTCACCGGTCTGCGTGGCACCCTTCGGCACCTTTGTCTATGCCGAACTGCAGACACCCTACAGCCAGGCTGTTGTCCATGTCAATACCGAGGTGAACAACGCGTCGCTGACGACACAGACGTGTCAGGTGGAGCACCGGCTGCTCGATGCCGAGGGCAAGGAGGTGGCCCATAGCACCTCCACTACCCTGACACTGCAACCCAAGCAGACGCAAGAAGTTCAAAGTTCTCTGACCAAGGTTCAAAGTCCGCATCTGTGGAGTCCTGACGACCCCTATCTGTATAAGGTGGAAACCATGGTGAAGGTGGACGGCAAGGTGACTGACGTCTACGAGACGACAGCCGGTCTGCGTGACATCCTGTTTGACGCCGAGCAGGGATTTCTGCTGAACGGCAAACCGCTGAAGTTGAAGGGTGTCAACATGCACCAGGACCATGCCGGTGTGGGGGCTGCCATGCCCGAGGCTCTCATGGCGTGGCGCATCAGGGAACTGAAGAAACTGGGGTGCAATGCCTACCGGGCCTCGCACAACCCCATGACACCAGCCCAGCTCGACATCTGCGACCGCGAGGGCATGCTGGTCATCGACGAGAACCGCCTGGCGGGTGTCAACGACGAACACCTGCGTCTGCTGCAGAAGATGATACGCCGCGACCGCAACCACCCCAGCGTCATCCTCTGGAGCTGTGGCAACGAGGAATGGGGCATCGAGAACACCATCCAGGGCACACGCATAGCCGCTGCCATGCGTGAACATGCCCGGCTGCTCGATCCCACCCGTCCGTCGACCATAGCCAATGCCGGCGGCGTAGAGATGATCAAGGGACTCGACGTGGTAGGCTTCAACTATATCCTGCAAAACGATGTCGACAACCGCAAGAAGGCCCATCCCTCGTGGAAGATAGTAGGTACAGAGGAAACGACAGGCTGCGGCACGCGTGGTGTCTACTTCGATTCCGCCGATGCCCCTGGACACATGCGCTCCATGAATCTCAGTGCCGACAAGGACGGTACCGAAAACCGCATCGAGCGCGGTTGGCGATTCTATGCGGAGCGCCCCTGGGCGGCGGGCTGCTTCTTCTGGACGGGCTTCGACTACCGCGGTGAACCGAACCCGCTCAGCTACCCCGCCCACGAGTCGGAGTTCGGCATTCTGGACTACTGCGGATTCTGGAAGGACGAGGCGTGGTATCTGAAGTCGTGGTGGACGGACGAGCCGACGCTGCACATATTCCCCCACTGGAACCTGCAAGGCCATGAGGGCGAGGAGATAGAGCTGTGGGCATACAGCAACTGCGACGAGGTGGAGCTGAGCGTCAACGGCCGGCGGCTGGGCCGCCAGCGGATGCCCCGCTACGGACATCTGAAGTGGAAGGCCGTCTACCAGCCGGGCCGCGTGGTGGCTACGGGCTATAAGAACGGCAGGCGCATCCTGACAGAGGCCATCGAGACCACCATGCCGGCGGCTCGGGTGGTGCTGACGGCCGACCGCTGTCAGTTGGCAGCCGACGGCCGGGACGTGGCGGTAGTCAACATCGAGATTCAGGACCGTAAGGGCCGTCTGGTCCCTGACGCGTGCCCCCTGCTGACCTTCCGTCTGGAGGGCGACGCCAGCATCATAGGCTGCGGCAACGGCGACCCGGCCTACCTGGGCAGTGACCATCCCGACCGGCAGCCCTGCCGCACGTTCAGCATCCCTGCCTTCAACGGCCGGGCCCAAGTGCTCATACAGAGCGGCCGTCAGCCGTCGGCATCCGTCCTGACGTGTACTGCCGACGGGCTGAAGGACGGCGTGCTGACCGTCACCGGACGATGAACTGCCTGTCGTTATGTATCTTATAAACAAACCTAAATTGCAACGACAATGAAACAGATTTTCAGACTGGTATTCTTCATCTTCAGTTTTCAACTACTAATCGTCAGCTCCGTCACGGCGCAGTCCGACCGCTTCCAGTGTGACGACTCGTGCGACCCTGATGCCACAGGAGCAGTCAAGTACAACGTGGTGAGTCCCGTCGGCTTCTCGACCGTGCAGCCTATCGAGATGGCTCCGCGTCTGACAACGCTCGAGGGGAAGACCATCGCCATCGTGGGCGAGGACTTCATGTATAACATCACCCACCCCGAACTGAAGCGGCTCATCAGGGAGCATTATCCCACGGCCAAAGTCATCATGTATGACGAATTGCCCATTGCCGGCCCTTATCCCGCGCCAGGCATCACACGACAGTCGACCGAATTGTTCCGCCAGCGGCTTATCGACTTGAAAGTGGATGCCGTGATAGCAGGCAATGGCGGCTGCGGCATCTGTACGCCGAAGGAGACCGGCTCGTGCATCGTGGCAGAGAAACTTGGCATCCCCTCGGTCATCGTCACTGCTCCCGGCTTCGACGAGGAAGCCCGTTACACCGCCCGCAATTGTGGCGTTCCCGTACTGCGGGTGGCCGTCTATCCCGGAGCCTTCGCCTCGCACACCGAGGAACAACTCGTCAAGAATACGCAGGAGATTACATGGCCGCAAATAGTGACGGCCCTCACCACGCCCATCACCCAAGACGAATATCCGTCAACGACTGCCGTGCAGGGCATTACCGACGATGTGTTCCACGGTACACTCGACGAAGTCTACGCCCACTTCAAGGCCATGGGATGGAGCGACGGCACACCGTTTTTCCCGCCCACCTACGAGAAGGTGCTGACCTATCTCGACTATACCGACCACGCGTGGGACGAGACCGTCGCCGTGCTGCCTGGTGCCAATCGGGCCACGACGACGTGGCACGTGGCAGTGAACGCGTGCATGGCTGGCTGCAAGCCGGAATACATGCCCATCCTCATTGCCATGACGAAGGCCATGGGCGGTGGCGACTTCCGCCGTACACTGCAGAGCACCCACGCCTGGGTACCCTATTTATGGCTGAACGGACCCGTCTGCCGGCAGTTGGGCATCAGCAGCGCCCAGGGCGAAATCAATGCCGAGGCCAATACCGAGCTGAGCCGATTCATGGCCTTGGCACTGCAGAACCTCGCCGGTTACTATGTCGGGCAGAACCGCATGGGCACGTTCGGCTACCTGCAGCCGTGGTGCCTGGTGGAAGACGAAGAAGCCTGCCACCGCGTGGGCTGGCAGACATGGAACGAGCAGAACGGTTACAACATCAACGACAACACCGTGACCCTGGCCTCGGCACTGATGTGGGGCAACAACATGGCCCCCTCGACCATCGACCCTGTCCGCGTGATGCAGCTCATGGCGTGGGACATCTCCGAACGGTGTCAGTTCGCGCTGGGCAGCGGCAAGCAGTTCACCAACCGCGTCATCCTGATGACCGAACCCGTGGCTAACATCCTGAAGGACGAATACAAGACCATCGGCCAACTGGAGGACGCCCTCGTCGAGAACTCCCGCCGGTCGGCATACGAACGGGCTTTTGCCAACTACTATGCCAATGCCGGAGGACGCAAGGACGGCGGGGAGCACACCTTCAACCAGTATCTGAGCCACATCATCAAAAGTGAAGGCGGAGAGACTACATCTGCTCCCGTCTGGTACGACACGCAGGCCGAGACCATGACCACCGTTCCAACGATGGAGAAAGGGGCCACGGCGTTCCTCATTACAGGCGACGCCTCACGCAACAAGGTCCAGACCATGCCCGGCGGCGGTTTCTCGACCGTCAGCATCGACCTGCCCGCCGACTGGGACTCACTGATGGCGGCCAAAGGCTATCCCGCACTTTCAGACATGACCCTGACACCGACACCCGGCAGCGGCGGCAATACCGCCATCAGCAGTCCGCGACACAATCCCTCAGCCCGCACAGCCACCCGGACAACCTACTACCGTCCCAACGGACAGCGCACAACCCATCCCCGCCGTGGCATGTATATCCGGCAGAACCATTACAGCAACGGACAGTCCGACGCACAGAAACGGATATTCAGATAAGCAACAGCGAGGGGGAGGTGCCGCGACGCAGGGCGTCAGGCACCTCCCCTTTCTTCATGAATTTTTATAGTCACCACAAACCGTCGGCGATGGCAGATTTATTTGCCGAAGCGGGCCTCGACGACGTTGACAACATAGTCGCCGAGTTTCTCCAGCTCGTTGATGATGTCGACGTACAGCGTGCCGACGGCGTAGTCGTACTCGTGGTTGTTGACGGCCGTGACGTTCTCGTCCTTCAGCCGCTGGCGCAGCTGGTTGATGTCGTTCTCTATGCGGAAGGTCTCGCGGATGTCGTGCTCGGCGCGGTGGCCGTGCATCACGGTCTGCATCTGCTCGCTCTGGTGAGGGGTGAACGTCTTGCCGGCCTCGCGCTTGCGGTCCAGGGTGCGGGCCAGTTTGTAGCAGGCATCGCCGATGGACTCCAGTTCGCTGATTTCGCGCATCATGCGGCGAATCTTCTGCTTCGTCTCGTCGCTCAGGTGGCCCTCGCTGACCTGCTCCAGATAGCGGGCAATCTCAATCTCCATCTTGTCGGTCATGTCCTCCTCGTTCTCTATCTGACTGAAGAGCTCGCCGAAATCCTTCGGGTCAGTCTCGTGGAACAGCGTGCGCACCATGCCGAACATCCTGCCCACACGCTCGCCGAAGGCTGCCGTCTCCTTCTGCGCCTGCAGAACGGCGATTTCCGGCGTCTGCACCAGGTTCGACTGGATGTACTGCAGCCGGAACTCGTCCTCCCTTGCCCTGGTCTCCTGCTTCTCGGGCAGCAGCCAGCACACCACGCGCTCCATCTGAGGCACCAGCCAGATGAGGATGGCCGTATTGATGACGTTGAAGCACGTGTGGAACATGGCCAGCACCACGGGCAGCCTGGCCGTCTGGCCGCCTAAGGACGGGTCGTAGCCGACAACGCTGCAAACCATGTCGACAAACGGATAGAACGCAACGAGCACCCACACCACGCCGAAGACATTGAACAGCAGATGGGCCAACGCCGCGCGGCGGGCCTGCGTGTTGGCACCCAGTGCCACCAGATTGGCCGTGGCCGTCGTGCCGATGTTCTCGCCCATCACCAGCGCAATGCCCAGGTAGATGGGCAGCACGCCCGTGGAACAGAGCAGGATGGTGATGGCCATGACGGCCGCCGACGACTGCACGATGCAGGTGATGAACGTGCCGATGGCCAGGAAGGCCAGAATGGTCAGGTGGCTCGACGTGTCGAACGAGGCAAAGAACGATATGACCGCCTCGTTGTGCTCCAAGTCCATCGACTTGCCCGTCGCGCTCAGCATGACCAGCGACAGGAACATGAACGCCGTGCCGAACAGGAAGTCGCCCAGATACCGGTGCTGTTTCTTGTAGATCAGCATGATGCCGAGCATGAACGACGGATAGACCACGCTCGTCAGGTCAACGTTGTAGCCCAGCGACATAATCCACGCCGTCAGCGTCGTGCCGATGTTGGCACCCATGATGACCGAGATGGCCTGTGCCAGCGTCAGCAGACCGGCCGACACAAACGAGACCGTCATCACCGTCGTGGCCGATGATGACTGTACGGCGCACGTGATGAGCGTTCCCGTCAGCATACCCGTCACGCGGTTGGTGGTCATTTTTGCCAGAATGTGTCTCAGCTGCGGTCCGGCCATCTTCTGCAGCGCCTCGCTCATGATTCTCATGCCGTAAATCAGCAGGCCCAGCGAGCCCAGCAGTTGCAGCGCAATCGTCAGATAGTTTTGATTCGTTTCCATATCGTATGTGATGATTCTTGAATTACTCGGTGCAAAGATACAGCCAATCCCTGTCATGGTCAAGAAAATCGTATTACGATATTGTTACATTTCCCGTCTCCCATCTCTCCCCCCCCTGTCTACAATAAAACGTCAGTTGCAGCGTTTTATACTAAAAAAAGCATTATGACAATGAAAAGAATTGTATGGATGATAGCCTTTATGGCCAGTGTATTGGGAGCCCAGGCTCAGCGCGAGGTAGGTTCATGGACGTTGACGCCCAAGGAACTCATCTATGAGAACTTTGACAGTCAGGCCCAAATGAATGCCAAGTACAAATTCGGTCTGACGGCTGGTGCCGAGGCCGAATATCAGGCTTGGCAGCAGGTAGCAGTGTCAGCGGGTGTGTTCTATTCGGGCGAAGGCTATACCTATGGCAAGGTGAAGGACGCGGACAAACTATCACAGACGCTGCACTTCGTCAGCGTACCCATACTGCTCAACTTCTATATCGAGCCGAATCTGCTTCCGGGTCTGGCACTGAAGGCGGGTGTTCAATTAGGCTATCTGCTGTCAGCCAAACAGCATATTGGCAATGTGACGAATACGGTCACAGGCAATTATAAACGTGTCAATGTCTCGATTCCTGCCGGCATCAGCTATACTTATAAGGCATTCACGGCAGACTTCCGCTATAACATCGGTGTTGCAAATCTGTGCAATGTCGATGTGATAGACCGCAGCTGGCGTACAGGCTCGTTCTGGCTCACGCTGGGCTATCAGTTTGTATTGTGAAAAATATTCCGTTTAAAACCAAAAAGCATTATGAAAGAGAACAGAGTGATTGGCGCAGCCCTTATTGCATTGGGACTGCTCTGCCTGGGGTGGTTTATCAAGGCTGGCATTGATGACTTTGCCAGCAAGGACCGTAAGGTCAATGTCAAAGGTCTGGCCGAGCGTGAGGTGGAAGCCGATAAGGTGACATGGCCCATC
>CAMHIS010000114.1 GCA_946185285.1 uncultured Prevotellaceae bacterium | reverse complement strand
ACTTTTTCAGCAGCTATCTTCTTTGCCATATTGCTCTTAACAAATAATGTCTTTTATTGGTTACAAAATTACAAAAATTCTCTCAAATAACCTTTGGCTATGTCAGCAATTTGCCTTTTAATGGCTCACTTTTATGATTTTTAGTGCAAATGACGAGTTCGTAAGCCTATTTTTGTGATCAAAATGGGATGATGATACTAATTTTCATTCTCGTTATCGCTTTGTGCGGAACAACAACAAAGTGTCTTTCGAGAGAAAGAACGAAAACACCACCTTACACACTTTTCGAGTATGATAACTTCTGCAATTTCATACTCAAATTTAAACTCTGGTTAAAAAAGACTACTTACATATTTATTTCTTCGCTCAATCTTGTAACAGCGCATAACAGATATTGAGAAGTTCCCAATGTGCCAGAATCATTGTCTGCATAAGCGAGATTTTCGATGTGCCACTTGACAAGGCTACCGACATCTATAGTTCCGAGACTGCAAGTATCTTGCCGTCTGCACATTATACGTACCAGCGATTTCCACTTTTCAACCCTCACTTCCCTCACTTCCGTCACCTTCGTTGGTGAGGGAAGTGAGGGAAGTGAGGGTTGAAAAATATGATTGACAATCAGGTGCAGGATACTTTCGTTTTTGTCTCATCGCTTATGAGACAAGGCGCGAAGTGGATAAATATGCACAAGTCGGATGATTATGCAGGCACTACTCCGTCTGAGGAAATCCTGCCGCCTTTTCGGAAAAACGTGGCGGGTTTTTGAAAAAACGTGGCGGGTTTTCGGAAAAAACGTGGCGGGTTTGGTATGATTGTTATAGAAAATGTGTAACTTTGCAGCCGTATTGCTAAAGTTGAAGTACGTAAAGAACAACATAACTAATAACAAGATGAAAAAGATATTGACTGTTGGCTGTTGGCTGTTAGCTGTCGGCTGTTGGGCGCAGAAAAAAGTGTACATCCCCGACGAGTGGCGCCACCCGTGGCCGTCGGACTCGCTGCTCTATGCCGAGAGCGACCCCGACAACCGCTACACATGGTCGAAGACGCGCTCAGTGGAGTCGGACAACGTCATCGTGTTCTGGGACAAGGGCTACGGCTCCGTGCTGCCTTCGAAGTCGCCGACGGCCTACCGCGTCGACGAGCAGGACCTGCTCAAGAAGTGCGAGGCCTTCTACGACCTGGAAATCAACAAGCTGGGCTTTGTGGACCCCGCGAAGACCAACCTCAGGCGCTATAAGGTGATGGTGCTGCTGAACCACACGACGGAGTGGGTGTGCTACGGCGGCGGCTACGACTACGAGGTGAGTGCCCTCTGGCTCGGTCCGTCGGCCTGCAAGCCCGTCGGCCACTCTGTGGCCCACGAGGTGGGGCATTCGTTCCACTATATGTGCTACGCCGACGCCTCGGGCAACAACCACAACTCGTCGTCGACCATCAACACCGGCTTCCACCTGCAGTGCGGCAACGGCCAGACCATCTGGGAGCAGACGGCCCAGTGGCAGGCCAACCAGTCGTACCCGGAGCTGATGTTCGACCAGAGCATCGGCGTGTTCCGCAAGAGCCATAACTACGCCTACAGTCACGAGTGGCACCGCTACCAGTCGTACTGGCTGCACTACTATCTGTGCCAGTATTACGACGACATCACCACGGTGGCCCAGGTGTGGCGGCAGCCCATGACGGGCCAGAGCCAGGGCAACGCCACCGACTTCAACCAGGCGCTGATGAAGCTGAAGAAGCTCGACGCCACGGGGCTCTTCCGCCTCTACTACGACTACGCCGCCCGTCTGGCCACATGGGACCTGGACGCCTGCAAGCCCTACCGCGATGCGCACATCGGCGACTTCGACTACCGCTGCGTGCTGCTCCCCTCCCTTGGGGAGGGGCCGGGGGTGGGCTCTTATCAGGTGGCGTTGGCTTCGGCGCCGCAGTCCTCTGGCTTCAACGTCATCCCGCTGAGGGTGCCTGAGGCTGGCACCGACGTCACGACCCGCTTTACCGCCCTCAACACCTTAAACTGCAAACTGGCCGCCGGCGACCCCGCCGAGATGCTGAACGGCGAGACGCAGTGGAGCAAGACCAACCGCACCACCTACGTCAATAATACCAACCGCGCCAACCGAGGCTTCCGCCTTGGCTACGTCGCACTGATGAAGGACGGCACGCGCCGCTACCTGAACGCCGACTCCGTCTATTGCACGGGCACCGCCGAGGCTACTGCCGACATCACGGCGACCATTCCCGAGGGCACCGACCGCCTGTGGCTCATCGTCGTGCCTGCCCCCAAGCGCTACGTGCAGCACAAGTGGACCGACAAGGCCGACAACGCCGAGATGTGGCCCTACCGCTTCCAGATAGAAGGCACCGACCTCGCGTCAAGGGCCACGGTCTACGTCAGTCCCACGATTGACGGCCGCGAGGTGAGCGACGTCACGCTGACCTACGACGTCTATCTGCCCCAGCTGAACAGCTACGACGCCGTGCCCGTCACCGTCAGCGGACGGGCGTTGGCGCAGTTGGGCACCGCCTTCCAGTTGTCCACGGCTGACATTGCCGCGAAGATGGTCGCCTACACCGCTGCCGGTCCCGCCGTCGGCAAGATGATGTTCTACCCGCTGAACCCCAAGACGCTCGCCACGGTGAGCAGCGGCTCGACGGCCAACGGCTACGGACACTGGTTCGGGGCCAACGGAGCCGTGAGCAGCTACCAGAACGGCTACATCTACAGCGAACTGAACACGTCGTCGATGACGTTCAGCATCGGCCAGTACCCCGGCAAGGTGAAGCAAGGTGCGGAATACACCGTCGGCCAGGCCCTGCGCTACAAGCAGGCCGACGGCAAGCTGGCCACTGCCCGCTTCGTCTTCCGCGTACATATTACTAACGTGGACTACGGCGCCGAACTCGCCAGCATCGACTACGCCGACCCGACGGGCATCAGTGAAGTGAGAAATAAAAAGTCTGTAGGCGGGGGCGCCGTCTACGACCTGCAGGGGCGCCGTGTGGACAGTCCGGCCCGCCGCAGCGTCCTGATTGTAAACGGGAAAAAGACACTATGAAGATTTTTGCAATAGGAATGAACTATGCGGCACACAATAAAGAGCTGCATGATACGTTATTAAAGCCAGAGGAGCCGGTTATCTTCACCAAGGCCGACTCAGCACTGCTGAAGCCCGGCAAGCCGTTCTTCGTGCCCGACGACATGGGACGGATTGACTACGAGGCCGAGGTGGTGGTGCGCATCTGCCGGTTGGGCAAGAACATCGCCGAGCGGTTTGCCCACCGCTACTACGATGCCGTCACCGTGGGACTCGACCTCACCGCCCGCGACATGCAGCGGCGAGCCAGTCATGCCGGACAGCCGTGGACCATCTGCAAGGGGTTCGACGGCTCGGCGGTCATCGGCGAGTGGGTGGAACTGTCGCAGCTGCCCGCTGTGCAGGCCCTGCACTTCCGCTTGGAGAAGAACGGCGAGACGGTGCAACAGGGGTGTACCGGCGATATGTTCTACACCGTTGACCAGATCATCGCCTACATCTCGCGGTTCTTCACGCTGAAGACGGGCGACCTGCTCTACACGGGAACCCCCGCCGGCGTTGGCCCGGTCAGCATCGGCGACCGCCTGGAGGGCTGGCTCGAGGAGCGAAAGGTTTTGGAACTGAACTGTAAATGAACGTACGACGACATACACTGAGTGTGCTTCTGCTGCTGACGGGCCTGTGCGCGTCGGCTCAGGAGTTCTTCAACCTGACCGCCTCGGAGGTCAGGATCGACTCGGTGCTGCCGTTGTTCACATATACCCGTGAGTTGGGTGCCGGCTATGCCGACTCCACCTATACGGTTACGATAGAATACCCGGAATTCATCGATATGTCGGAGACCGACGTGGCGCGGTTACACAAGATTACCGACCGCAAACTGCCCGCCATGCCCGAGATTCAGCAGTACATCGGCGTGTCGCGCAAGCGGGGCACGCTCTATGTGGCCTTCACGCCCATCGTCTTTCGAGAAGGGAAGTATCAGAAGTTAGTAAGTTTTATGATAAAGACCCACCCCCGACCCCTCCCTGTAGGGAGGGGAGTAGATACTCCTTCTGCGGCTTCCCGGGGCTTAGCTAATTACTCCCCTCCCTACAGGGAGGGGCCGGGGGTGGGTCTTTCTGTACTTGCTACCGGGCGCTGGGCCAAAATCCGTGTGCCGGAGTCGGGCGTCTACCAGCTTACCAGCGACCTGGTGCACAAGGCTGGGTTTACTGACGTCAGCAAGGTGAAGATCTACGGCTACGGCGGAGCCCTGCAGCCCGAGCGGCTGACCGCCGACTACATCAGCGAGACCGACGACCTGAAGGAGGTGGCGACGTGCACCGTCGGCGGACGGCGGCTCTTCTATGCTGTCGGCCCCGTGGGCTGGAGCAGCAACACCGCCACCACCCGTACCCGCAACCCCTACAGCGACTACGGCTACTACTTCCTGACCGAGAACGACTCGACGGCACTGACCGTCAGCGAAGAGCAGTTCAAGGCCGACCACTACCCCACCCCCAATGACTACCACTCGCTCAGCGAGGTCGACGACTACGCCTGGTACCACGGCGGGCGCAACCTGTACGACAGCCGCCTCTTCGGCACCGGCGTGCAGCGCAGCTACCAGCTTGCCGCCCCCGAAGGCTCGAAGGGCGAGCTCACGGTGGTACTCTCCCACGACGGTCCCTTCACGGCCAGCGTGCTGGTGAACGGCAAGGAGGTGGGAACGGTTATCGTCAATACGTCGCCCGACCGCTACAGCAAGGCGGCCGCCACCACGAAGACGTTTACTGTTGAAGACCCGCTATTGGCGGACAACACCGTCACCATCCGCCAGACCGGTGGTTCCAACCTGCGCCTCGACTATCTGTCGCTCTGCTACGACACCCCGCAGGCGTGGCCCGACCTGGCAACGGCCAGCATTCCCGTGCCGCAGTACGTCTACAACATCACCAACCAGAACCACCACGCCGACACGGCGGTCGACATGGTCATCATCATCCCCACGACGCAAAAGCTCCTGGGGCAGGCCCAGCGGCTGAAGGCATACCACGAGCAGAAGGACTCGCTGCGGGTGCGCATCGTGCCTGCCGACGAGCTGTTCAATGAGTTCTCGAGCGGCACGCCCGACGCCAACGCCTACCGACGCTATCTGAGGATGCTCTACGACCGTGCAGAGACCGAGGCCGACATGCCCCGCTACCTGCTGCTCTTCGGCGACGGCGCCTGGGACAACCGCATGAAGACCGCCGTCTGGCAGAACACGTCGCCCGACGATTTCCTGCTCTGCTACGAGAGCGAGAACTCGTTCAGCGAGACCGACTGCTACGTCAGCGACGACTACTTCTGCCTGATGGACGACGGCGAGGGCGGCTCGATGCTGGTCAGCGACAAGTCTGACATCGCCGTGGGCCGGCTGTCGGCACGCACGGAGGCAGAAGCAAAGATTATGGTCGACAAGACCATCGGCTATATGCAGAACGAGAACGCCGGTGCCTGGCAGAACACACTCTGCTTCATGGGCGACGACGGCGACTCGAACGGCCACATGAAGGATGCCGAGTCGGTGGCAACACTCATCGGCGAACAGCACCCGGCCTTCAGCGTCAAGAAAATCTACTGGGACGCCTACGAGCGGCAGTCGTCGTCGACGGGCTTCAGCTATCCCGACGTCACCAAGCTCATACGCCAGCAGATGCAGCAGGGCGCGCTGCTGATGAACTACAGCGGCCACGGGGCTGCCTACACCATGTCGCACGAGCAGGTGCTCCACCTGTCGGACTTCGAAGCGGCTACGTCGCTGCGCCTGCCCCTGTGGCTGACGGCCTCGTGCGACATCATGCCCTTCGACGGTCAGGAGGAGAACATCGGCGAGACCTGTATGCTCAACAAGCAGGGCGGCGCCGTCGCCTTCTACGGCACCACGCGCACCGTCTATGCCCAGTATAACGGCTATATGAACCGCGCCTACACCCGCTACGTCCTGGGCCGCGACGACGAGGGCCGCCGCTACACCATCGGCGAGGCCGCCCGACTGGCCAAGAACCTGCTGATGACGCCGTCGAGTCAGGGCAACGACATCGGCATGGACCAGACGGCCAACAAGCTGCAGTTCACCCTGCTCGGCGACCCGGCTCTCACGCTGGCCGCCCCCACCCTGCAGATGGTGGTCGACAGCATCAACGGCGAGCCGGCCAACGGTGAGCCCGTGCAGCTGAAGGTCGGCCAGACGGTCAGCATCGCGGGACACATCGTCGGCGCACCGGCCTTCGACGGCGTGGTGACGCTCACCGTGAAGGACGTTGAACAGGAGGTGACCTGCCGCCTGAACGATGCCTCGGCGGCTGACTCTCCCCTCACGTTCAAGGACCGTCCCAACACGCTCTATCAGGGCACCGACAGCGTGCGCCAAGGCCGCTTCAAGGTCAGCTTCGCCCTGCCCAAGGACATCAGCTACAACGAGGGCAACGGCCTCATCACCCTCTACGCCCTCTCTGCCGACAAGCAGCAGGAGGCCAGCGGCTACAGTACCAACTGTTCGCTGTGCAGTGGCGATGCCACTGCCACCGACGGCATAGGCCCCAACATCTACTGCTACCTCAACACCACCTCGTTCGTCAGCGGCGGCGATGTCAACGCCACCCCGCTGTTCCACGCCGAGCTCTACGACAAGGACGGCATCAACGTATCGGGCGGCGGCATCGGTCACGACCTGGAACTGATTGTCGACGGCGCTATGACCACCACCTACGTGCTGAACGACTACTTCCAGTTCGACTTCGGCGACTACCGCAGCGGCTCGCTCAACTACAGCCTGCCACAGCTCCCCGTAGGCCGGCACAAGCTGCTGTTCCGAGCCTGGGACGTAATGAACAACTCGTCGACGGCCGAGCTGGAGTTCAACGTCGTCAAGGGACTGGAGCCCTCCATCTTCAGCATCGACTGCACCAAGAACCCCGCCACCACGGAGACCACCTTCATCGTCACCCACGACCGCGAGGGCTCGCAGGTCGACATCGAGATTGACGTCTTCGACACCTCCGGCCGCCAGCTCTGGCACCACACGGAGACAGCGTCCGGCGGTTCTCCCGACGGAGCCAACACCGTCACGTGGGACCTGACCACAACGGGCGGCCACCGGCTCTCCACGGGCGTCTACCTCTACCGCGTGCGCCTCTCCTCGGAGGGCAGCTCGCAAGCCTCGAAAGCGAAGAAACTCATCATATTAGGCAATAAATAGCAGGATAACCGCGTTATTAAGGAGATGAAAACAAGAAAACTCATATTAGCCACCGCCTGTTCGCTGTGCTGCGGCGGTGCCGCTGCCGCCCCCGACGACGACAAGCTTACCACCTTCAACCCCGTGGAGCACGCCGTCATCAGTGAGACCATTGCACCCGATGCACGCGGTGCCGGCATGGGCGACGTCGGCGTGGCTACCGACCCCGACGTCAACTCACAGTACTGGAACCCCGCCAAGTACCCCTTCTGCATCAGCCGCGCCGGCGTGGCACTGAACTACACCCCGTGGCTCCGCCAGCTGGTCAACGACATCGACCTGGCCTACGTTGCCGGCTACTACCGCATCGGCGACTACTCGGCCATCTCGGGCTCGCTGCGCTATTTCTCGCTCGGCGAGGTCTATACCGACTACGAGAACAGCGACATGACCGTGAGGCCCTACGAGATGTCGCTCGACGCCGCCTACTCGCTGATGCTCAGTGAGAGCTTCTCGCTGGCAGCTGCCATCCGCTGGATCTACAGCGACCTGCGCTTCGACTACAGCGAGGACTCCAAGC
>CAMHIS010000113.1 GCA_946185285.1 uncultured Prevotellaceae bacterium | reverse complement strand
AATTGAAGTACCTTGGCTATGGCTTCTATGTGAGCAGAGGAAAATGCCGCCTGCGGCTGCATGAGAAGAGCGAGGCCAAGTTGCGCCGCAAGCTAAAACAGCTTACTTCACGGAGTAACGGCATGGGCTACGAGCAGCGCAAGACCGCCCTGCGGAACTATCTGCAAGGGTGGACGGAGTACTTCGATTATGCCGACATGGGCAGCAAGGTCAGAGAGATAGACCAATGGCTTCGGCGCCGTCTTCGCATGTGCATCTGGAAATCGTGGAAGAAACCACGGACAAGAGTGAAGAACCTCATCCGATGCGGCATAGACAGATGGCAGGCTTATCAATGGGGTAATACGAGCAAGGGTTATTGGCGTATAGCCGACAGCTGGATACTCACCCGCGCAATCGGTGATGAGTCACTCCATAAGGCAGGCTATAGCTGGATAGGTTGTTACTACAGCACATCCGCGCTGCCGAAAGGCTGAGGAACCGCCGTATGCGGAACCGCTTGTACGGTGGTGTGAGAGGACAAGTGAACACGAAAAGAGGTGAACACCTCTGATTAGTGTTCACCTCCTACTCGATGGTCAGTGGTAAAAGGGAAGTCGGTTTACTTCTTCTCGGGGTGGATCATCTTCCAGATACCGGCGGCGCAGGCACCACCGACAAACGGACCGACAATGAAGATCCAAAGGTTAGCGAGAGCCGTTCCACCCTGGAACACGGCGGGAGCAATCGAACGGGCGGGGTTCACCGACGTACCCGTATAGCGGATGCAGACCAGGTGGACGAGGACGAGCGACAGACCGATGGCCAGACCGGCGAAGTTGTTGGTAGCACCGTTGGTCTTCGACGTGGCACCTAAGACGACGAGCACGAAGACACAGGTGAAGATAATCTCAGCCAGCAAACCGCCCATCATGGAAATGTTGGCCTGAAGGTCGTTGGCACCCGTGCCCTCCAGTCCGGGGACATTAGCCGTCAGAAGGGCCAGCAGAGCCGAGCCGATGAAAGCACCGATAACCTGGAACACCATGTACATACAGCCCTCTTTGGCATCCATACGGCCCGTGAGGACGCAACCCAGGGTGATGGCCGGATTGATGTGGCAGCCGGAGATGCCGCCAATGGTGTAGGCCATAGCCACGACGGCCAGACCAAAGGCGAAAGCAGTACCTACCACAGCCGGAATGTTGTTGACAGGATCACAACCCAGGCTCACAGCAACGCCGCAGCCCATCAGAACAAGCACCATCGTGCCCACCATTTCTGCTAAATACTTTTTCATAATTACTAATGTTTAAAGTTAATATTAAATGATTATAAGTAATTTCGTAATTCGCTTGCAAAAATACGAAAAAAAACTTTACCCTCCAAACTTTTGGGCATAAAAAAGGGGCTTCGCTAAGCCCCAACCTTTGTTAACCTTAAATCTAATACTATGAAAAACACGGTGCAAAGGTAATACCTTTTTATAAATAAGCAATTTTTCATGCATCTTTTTTGTCTTTGCACCGTGTTTTATTGACATAAATCAATCACGGCGGCCTATAATTCAGTGATTTCGCCCACTCCGCTACGCTGCAGATGATTGTGGTGAGGCTTACCGCCGTACTTCAGCGAACCGACGCCGCTGACCTCGGCCTCAATGCTCTCGGAAGCGTAGCAACTGATGCCGCCCACGCCGCTGACTTCGCCCTTCACCGACTTGGCTTTCAGGTCAGCAGCCTTGATGCTACCCACACCGCTGCACTCCAGTTTGGCACGGTCGACCTCGCCGCTGAGTTCCATGCCGCCCACGCCGCTGCACTCGGCAACGATGTCGACAAGCTGCAAGCCCGAGAGATAGATGCCGCCCACGCCGGAGTTCTCCACCTCCAGGCGGTCGCCCTTCAGCCGGTCGACCTCGACGCTGGCCAGACCACTGTTCTCCAGTTTTCGGAGGGCAGGCGCATAGATGGTGATGTCAACGTTCTGGGCGTCGATATTGATGTTGTCGCGCAGGAAGTGGACTTCGAGCTCGCCGTCATTCTCAACCCCGAAGCCAATCAGCTCCACATAGTTGTCAGGACACGACAGCACCACGCGGTAGTCGCTGTCCTTGCTCTGCACGAACTTCACATTGGCAATGAGGTCGACCTCCACCTGGTCGAAGGCATCCATCTGGTACTCGTTCTTCACGATGTTACCACTCGGCTCAATCCTTGTTCCGTTGTTAATCTCAATCTTGCACGACGACAGCAGCACCGTACACAGCAATACAAAAAATACACTCTTTTTCATAACCTTACTATTATTGTTTTTCTGTTTGACGTAAGACGGCCAAGAAAAGTTGCAGCCAGCGAATTTTTTTTGCAAAAACACAAGAAATAAGCCTTTTTTTTGTATCTTTGTACCCCAAACAGAATCCTTGACATGAAAAAGAACGTATTACTAAGCTTGCTGGCCTTGCTTTGCTGGAGCAGCCAAGCCAATGCAGAGAACTGGATGAGCCGACTGCCCGACGATGCTTACGTAGCCGTGGTGTCTATTCCCGGCGCGCACGATGCCGCCACAGGATGCGGATGGGACGAGGACAGCGAAGAACTCGGCGACAACTTCGCCAAGACGCAGGACCTCGACCTGAAGGCCCTCTGGAGTGCCGGCGTCAGGGCATTCGACTTCAGGCCATGCGTGTATGAGGAGTATATGAACCTGAACCACGGCATTGTCCCGACAAAGATGCACTTCGAGGATGCACTCTCGATGCTGCGCGATTCGCTGACGGCCAACCCCTCGGAGTTTGCCGTCATCCATCTGCTGCACGAGCGCGACGGCGACCGCATAGAAGATGTCTACAACACCCGCCTGCTGGAGTTGCTGAGGCGCGACGACCTGAAAGACTACTTCGTAGACTTCAAGACCGACCTGAAGGTCAGCGAGATACGCGGCAAGATGCTGATACTGAGCCGTGACAACTACTCGATAAATCCTGTCGGCGGCGTCTTCAAGAACTGGACGGGCGAGGTGAACTGGACCAAGCAGACGGCAGGGCGTATTGTCGGCCCAAGAGCGGCCACCGGATTTCTCTATATGCAGGACTTTTCAGACACCCATGCAGCAGGAGCCCTCGACACGAAGATTGCCGCCATCAACCGGATGCTGGACTTCAGCACAAAGCATGAAACGACAACCAAGTCGACCATCCGCTGGATACTGAACTTTGCGTCGGCCTACTCGAAGGTGTTGAACCTTTTCGGAACGGCCATCTCCACCAGCGACGGCTACCGCGACAATGCCAGCCATACACACGCTGCCTTCCTCAACTACTTCAGCACCCACGAGGCCGGACCTACGGGCATCGTGCTGATGGACTTTGCCGGAGTGGATACCAGCGAAGGCTATGAGGTGAAAGGGCGTCAGCTGGTGCAAGCTATCATCGAGAACAACTTCAAATACCTGCAGGGCAAGCCAAGTGCCCTTGTGCCCATGCATGACACCCCGAGCAGCCACAGTTTCTACTCGTTAGCAGGCACCCTCTCCTCCGTTCCACAGAAGGGACTCAACATAGCCCGCCAGACCGACGGTGCTGTCAGGAAAATCATTTATTAAGAAAGGAACACAATGGAACAACAGAACCAATACATCAAGCAGTTTCCCGAACTGATGAAGGGGAAGAAAATTATGTACGTCCACGGCTTTGCCAGCAGCGGACAGTCAGGAACGGCGAAACGCATCCGCACGGTGTTTCCCAATGCCACGGTCATTGCTCCCGACCTGCCCATTCACCCGCAGGAGGCCCTTGACCTGCTGCACAGAACGTGTGAAGCGGAGCGGCCCGACCTCATCATCGGCACGTCGATGGGCGGCATGTACACCGAGCAACTCTATGGCTTCGACCGCATCGTGGTAAACCCGGCCTTCCAGATTGCCGACACCATGCAGGAGCACGGGCTGACGGGCAAGCAGCAGTTTCTCTCGCCCCGTCAGGACGGCGTACAGGAGTTTTATGTAGACAAGCCGCTGGTGAAAGAGTACCGCACAGCCACGGAAGGGAACTTCGCCCACGCCGACGATGCCGACGAGCAGCACCGCGTCTACGGACTCTTCGGCGACAAGGACGAACTGGTACACACATTCGACATCTTTCCCTACCAGCAGGGAATACCCTTCCACGGCGAGCACCGCATGAACGACCACTCGTTCATGCACGCAGTAGTGCCTGTGATTCGTTGGATTGACGACCGTCAGGAGGGGCGTGAGCGGCCCATCGTCTACATCGGGACCGAGACGCTCTGGCAGCCCGATGGCATGGTGCGCTCGTCGATGCAGAAAGCGGTGCGGCTGCTGATAGAACGCTATCAGGTGTATTTCGTATCGTACGACATGACAGCCGACGGCATAGTCCGGCTGAAGGAGCGGCTACAGGAACATATCAGCGTACCGGCCTGGGGGCACACCGTGATTACAAACCAGCGCCACCTGCTCTACGGCGACTACCTCATACAGGGAGCCTGCGGCGCACGCTGGCCCGGCAAGGAGCCGGAGCCGATGGCCACACCCATAGAGTTTGGCAGCGACACGTTCAAGACGTGGGACGATGTCATCGAGTACTTCTCGCGACTGGGCGGACAGTGAGCCTCAGACGGCACTGTAGCCCGTCGTAGCGATGGTGCGCATGACGTCCTTGATGTTCAGCTCGTCGTAGCCTTTCTGTTCGAGCTGGCAGCGGTTCTGCTTGAGGACGGCGTCCTCCTGCTCGTTGTTCTTGTAGGTGATGAACTTGCCCTTGGCCTCAGCGAGGAACCATCCCACGAGGGCTACGGCAATGAAAGCGGCAATTGCAATGATAGTAGTCATTTCTGTTCTGTTTTTTTTGATTCTATAATCGTTTATTCTTTTGGCAAAAGGACGACACCCGTCTGCTTCTTGCCGTCCATCATGATCTTCAGCGGACGCTTGAAGCGAACGTGACGGACGTACTCGGTCTCCTCGACGGCAGGCATACGGTCGAGCACGTCCTGCTGGAACAGACCGTCGCCGGTGTACGTGTTGATGGTGAAGTAACCGACGCCGAACGAGGTGAGGTTCTGGAAGAAGTGCGTGCCCTGCGACGGGTCCACGTGGTAGTTCTTCAGTCCCGACTCCACGATGACGCGGGCCGCCGAGATATGGGGCCACTTCACGGGGATGCCCAGCCAGTAGTCAGAGCTTCCCCAGCGGCCGGGGCCTACAAGGACATAGTTTGCCCCCCCTACTGCCCCCGAGGGGGCTTCATTACCCTGTTCTCCCTGGGGGAGCGACAAGGGGGCCTCCAAGAATTTCTGGTTAATGCGCTCGATGTCGCGCGCAATGATAGGATTGTTGGCCGCGGTGAAGTCCTCGTCGGCCTTGACATAGACGACGTCGTAGACGTCTTCGTAGATGCCGTGGCCCAGCGAGTTGTCTGAGCGCAGCAGGCAGTCCTCGTCTGGAATCTGCTGCAGGTCCTCGTCGAGCACCTGCTTCGAGTCGACGATGGGGCGTATCTGCAGTAGGTAGAGTGTGCCCGTCTTGTCGTCGTTCAGGTTGCAGGCCAGCTCAATTTCCACGGGCCGTCGCATCTCCTCCGAACCGTACTTCTGGACCATCTGCAGCAGTTCGGGTAGCGGGAAGATGCCCTGCTGGAGCACGCCGCAGAAGGTGATGACCTTTCGGCCGCCCTCGTAGATGCCGTCGCGGATGACCTGGTCGACGGGGTCGAAGGTCGAGGCGATGTAGGTGAGCGAGCCGTCCTGGTCGGCCTGCTTCACGCGCAGCTTCTTGATATTGAAGCCGTCGTCGACCTTGAAGTCGGCACCGATGCGGCTCATGTCCAGGGCGTAGAAGCGGGTTTGCGTGTCGCGCAGTGCCGTCTCCATCTCCGAGGTCTGGAGTACCTGCGTGGGGTGATAGGGCGAGACGCGTAGCGTCTGGCCGCCGTCGACGATATATTTCCCCAGGCCTAAGGCCAGTGACGCTATGCCCTCTTCGGCCGTCTCGTCGCCGATGGGGTAGTAGTTCAGCGAGCGTAGCACGCCCGAGAAGGTCGGGTAGTAGTGGTCGCCGTACTGGTTACCAACCACCTCCTGCAGGATGACGGCCATCTTCTCCTGGTCGATGACGTTCTGCGTGGCAATCATGTAGGCCTTCGAGTCCTTGTAATAGACGGAGGCATAGACGCCCTTGATGGCACAGGCCAGCATGCGCAGCATCTCGTACTTGTCCTCTAAGTAAGGTATCATGTATGTTGAGTAGATGCCGGCAAAGGGCTGGTAGTGGCTGTCCTCCAAGAGCGATGACGAGCGCACGGCGATGGGCGACTTCACGGCGTCGAAGAACGTGAAGAAGTCGGCTATCAGCGAGTCGGGCAGCTGTGCCCGCAGGAAGTGCTGCAGGATTTCCTCGTCGGGTGCATCGCTGAGGGCTATGGGGTAGAGGTTGTTCTTCTCCATGAACTCGTCGAAGAAGTCGGTGCAGAGGACGACGGTCTTCGGAATCGACACCTCGGCGCCTGCAAACTGGTTCAGCTCGGGGTGGCGCTTGATGATGCGGTCGAGGAAGGCCAGGCCGCGGCCCTTGCCGCCGAGCGAGCCTTCGCCGATGCGGGCGAAGTGGGCATAGCGGTCGAACTTCAGTCGGTCGAAGACGGCCACCACGCCGATGTTCTTCATGCGGCGGTACTGTACGATGGCGTCGAAGATAATCTGCCGGTGGGCATCGATGTCCTGCAGCTTGTGCCACGTGACGTGCTTCAGGAAGGCCGATACGGGGAAGATGGCTCGCGCCGTGAGCCAGCGGCTCATGTTGTTGCGCATGACGTGGTAGCTGAGCGAGTCGGCGGGAATCTTGAAGATATTGTCCTGCAGGTCCTTCAGCGAGGTGATGCGGGCAATCTCCTCATGGGTCTTCGGGTCGCGGAAGATGAAGTCGCCGAAGCCCATGTGCTCCTCCATCAGGCGGTGCAGGTCGACGTTCATCTTCGTCGAGTTCTTGTCAATGAAGTGGAAGCCCTCTGCATGTGCTCTCCCGGCGTTGACGGTCTCCGACGAGTCGAGAATCAGCGGTACGTACTCATCGCGCCTGCGAATCTCGCGCAGCAGCTTCAGTCCGGCCTCCGGGTCACCTTCCTCGACATGCGAGAGCCGTCCTGGCACGCTCTTCATCGGGAAGCGTGTGTCGGAGATGACGCCGAGCGTGTTCTCGTGGTACTTCTCATACAGTTCCATAGCCTCTTCGTAGTTCGTGGCCAGCACCACCTTCGGTCGGCCACGCTTGCGCTGTGCGGCGGCGTGGGGGTTCAGGGCCTCGGTCGAGAAGCGCTTCGACTGCGCCAGGATGTAGTTATATAGGTTTGGCAGCACCGAGGAGTAGAAGCGTATGTTGTCCTCGACCAGCAGTATCATCTGTACGCCCGCCTCGCGGATGTCGTGCTCAATGTTCATCTTGTCCTCCAGGAGCTTGATGATGCTCATGATGAGGTTTGTGTTGCCGAGCCAGCAGAAGACGTAGTCGAATACCGACATGTCCTCGTTCTCAATGCGCTTGGTGATGCCGTGCGAGAAAGGGGTCAGCACCACGCAGGGAATGGCCGGATGGGCGGCCTTCACCTCGCGGGCCACCGTAAAGGCGTCGTTGTCGGCATTACCGGGCATACAGATGACCAGGTCGATGTCCGTCGTCTGCAGTACGGCGTTGGCTTCCTCCTTTGTGCTGACCTGCGTGAACGAGGGCGGGTAGCGCATACCCAGTTCCATATACTCGTCGAAGATTTTCTCGTCGATGCGTCCGTCGTCCTCAAGCATGAAGGCGTCGTAGGGGTTGGCCACGATGAGCACGTTGAAGATGCGGCGCG
>CAMHIS010000112.1 GCA_946185285.1 uncultured Prevotellaceae bacterium | reverse complement strand
GCACGTAGAGGTCGCTCGAGCCGGCCTGGATGAACGAGAAGAGGCTGGAGCCGTCAACGCGCTCGCCGCAGGTGAGGATGGTGTCAAGGTAGGCGAGGTCGTTGATGACGAAGTTCAGCGTCTTCAACTTGCCGTCGCCGCCTGGGTACATGAAGTTCACCATGCGGATGTCGTTCTTGACGATGTAGTCGATGATGTCGGCCTTGGTAAACTCTGCCGACGGTTTTTGCAACGCCGCCACGATGGGGTTGGCGTTAAAGGATAATAGCTGGTTGTTCATTGCTGGATAGGTTAATAATGAATGTGTGCGCAAAGTTACGACATTTTTTCCAAACAGACGAAAGAAATAGGGAAAAACTGTGCCGTCTCTGATTTTTATTTCGTAACTTTGCACCCACTAAGGCAAATAGTAACGTATGAGAAAAGTAATAGGAATAGGTGAGACCGTGCTCGACATCATCTTCCGCGACGAGCAGCCTATACAGGCCGTGCCAGGCGGTTCGGCCTTCAACTCTGTCATTTCGCTGGGGCGCGCCGGCGTCAGTACCATGTTTATCAGCGAGGCCGGCAACGACCGCGTGGGCCGGCGGGTCATCCGCTACCTTGAGGAAAACGGCGTCGATGCCTCCAACGTCTGTGTCTACCCCGACTCCAAGTCGCCCGTGTCGCTGGCATTCCTCGACGAGCAGAACAATGCCGACTACATCTTCTACAAAGACCATCCCCATGACCAGCTCGACTTCGTCAACCCCGAGGTCAATGAGAACGACGTCGTGCTCTATGGCTCGTTCTTCGCCATCAATCCTGTGGTGCGCCCGCAAGTACAGGGCTTCCTGGAGTACGCCCGTCAGCGCGGGGCCATCCTCTACTACGACGTCAACTACCGTGCGTCGCATAAGAGCGACTTGGTCAAGGTAACGTCGAATCTGCTCGAGAACTTCGAGCTGGCCGACATCGTGCGCGGCTCCGACGAGGACTTCCAGGTGATGTACAACAAGAACGATGCCGACAGCGTCTACCGCTCCGAGATTTCGTTCTACACCAAGAAGTTCATCTACACCCGTGGTGCCCAGCCCGTCGAGGTGAGGGCCGAGCAGGGCTTCAGCAAGCAGTACCCCGTGCCGCCTACTGAGACCGTCAGCACCATCGGTGCCGGCGACAACTTCAACGCCGGCTTCGTCTACGGCCTCATCCGCTACGGCATCACCCGCGACGATATCGAGCGTGGGTTCACCGAGCAGCAGTGGGACCAGATCATGGTCTGCGCCCAGGCCTTCTCGGCCAACTGCTGCCAGACGCTGAACAACAGCATCGATGCCGACTTCGCCGCCAAGATGCGCCTCCCCCAATAACCCCACATTGCCCATCCAGGACATAAATAACCCCAACAATATGAAAGAAATCACCAGCAAAATCTACTATGTCGGCGTCAACGACCGCAACAAGACGCTCTTCGAGGGCCTCTGGCCCCTCCCCAACGGCGTGAGCTATAACGCCTACCTCATCGACGACGAGAAAGTCTGCCTCATCGACACTGTCGAGGTCGACTTCTTCATGCCCTTCCTCGAGAACATCCGCGAGGTCATCGGCGACCGTCCCATCGACTACGTCGTCGTCAACCACATGGAGCCCGACCACAGCGGCTCGCTGGCCCTGCTCCGCCAGTTCTATCCCAACATCGAGATTATCGGCAATAAGAAGACCTTCGACATGATGGCCGGCTTCTACCGCCTGACCACCGGCCTCCACGAGGTGAAGAACGGCGACACCCTCGCCCTCGGCGCCCACCAGCTCCAGTTCGTCCTCACCCCCATGGTCCACTGGCCCGAGACGATGATGACGCTGGCCACCGTCCCGTCTGTTGCTGTATTACAGCAACAAACAGTACTCTTCTCCGGCGACGCCTTCGGCTGCTTCGGCGCCCTCAACGGCGCCTACGTCGACGAGCAGATGAACTGCGACACCTTCTGGCTCGAGATGACGCGCTACTACTCCAACATCGTCGGCAAGTACGGCACGCCCGTGCAGATGGCCCTCAAGAAGCTCGCCGGCGTCAAGGTCGACTATATCTGCTCAACCCACGGCCCCGTCTGGCACGAGTATGCCGGGAAGGTCATCGGCATCTACGACCGTCTCTCGCGCTATGAGGCCGAGCCGGGCCTCGTCATCTGCTACGGCACGATGTACGGCAACACCGAGCGCGCCGCCGAGGTCATTGCCCGCGCCGCCGCCCAGGCCGGTCTGAAGAACATTGTGATGTATAACGTCTCGAAGACCCACCACTCGTATATCATCCGCGACCTGTTCCGCTACCGTGGACTCATCGTCGGCGCCCCCACCTACAACACCGGTCTCTACCACGAGATGAACGTCTTGCTCGACGAACTGTCGCAGAAGGACATCAAGGGCCGCCTCTTCGGCTGGTTCGGCTCGTTCAGCTGGGCCTCGAAGGCCGTGAGCGAAATTTCCCGATGGAATGAGGAAAAATTGAAGTACGAGCCCGTCGGCGAGCCTGTCGAAATCAAGCAGGCCCTCAATGCCGACACCCTCGCCCGGTGCGAAGCCCTCGGGCGCGTCATGGCCGAGCGGCTGCTGGCTGAGTAACGCTCTCTTATGCTACTGAAAGGTCAAGCAGCCCGCCTGCTGGCAATCGTGCTCTGCACACTCCCTCTTAACGTCACTGCCCAGACCGACGACGACCTCATCGTCATCAGTCAAGGCAGTGACGATTATGTGTTCCAGCTTGCCGACGACGGACAGCTTGAGGTCAAGAACCGTCAGACTGCCACCTATACGGCCGAGCGGATGGGCGGGGTGGTGCAGCCCTTCGTCCTCTATGGCGGCTCGGTCAGCATCGACCGCGCCTCGGCCACCGGCTTCTCCACCGCCCAGTACAAGAGCGTGAGCCCGGAGAACATCTTCTTCGACGACTCGAAGGTGTGCTACTTTACCCTCGACCTATCCCGCAAGGGGAAGTCGGCGACGGCCCGCTTCGAGCGCACCTTCCACGACGCCCGTCAGCTGACGCAGATCTACTTGGACGACACCTACTTCGTGCGCCACAAGACGGTGTCGCTGACACTGCCCGACGGCTACCGCATCGTGGAACGGCGGCTGACGCCCAACATCAGCCGCAGCACGACCACCGACAAGCAGGGCCGGCCGACCATCGTCTACACCGTCACCGACCAGCCTGCCTTGAAGAGCGAGCCGCTGATGCCGCATGCCCCGACCTTGCGCCCGACGCTGTTTGTCGTCGGGGCGTTCAAGGACGCCACCGACCTCTACCGCTGGGGCCACGCCCAGACGCTGGTGGACTGCAGCCTGCCTCAGCGCGACTCAATCATAGCCGCTGCTACCGCCGGCTGCAGAACCGACGCCGAGCGCATAGCGGCCTCGCTGGCCTGGGTACAGCAGAACATCAGGTACGTGGCCTACGAGGCCGGAACGGCAGCCTTTACGCCCGACCGTCCCGCCGAGGTGGTGCGCAAGCGCTACGGCGACTGCAAGGGCATGGCACTGCTGCTGAAGACGCTGCTCAAGGCGCAGGGATTTGACGCACGGTTGGCCGACATCGGTGCCGGTGACCGCATCGACTGGACTGCCGATGAGATTCCTACCCCGGCGGCCTACAACCATGTTATCTGCGTCCTTTTCCATCAGGCCGACGCGCTCTTCCTCGATGCCACCGCCAGGTATGCGCCCTTCGGCTTCATACCCAATAGTCTGCAGGGCCGGCAGGCCTGTGTCGAGGACGGCGACAACTGCCTGATGCTCACCGTGCCCGTACTGCCGCCCGCCGCCTCGGCCGACAGCCTGCACTACGACGCCCGTCTGACTGGCACCGCGCTGCACATCAAGGCCGACGCTGAGTGGCGGGGCGATTTGAAATCGCTTATGGCTGAAGGCTATCATGCCAGAAGGGCCGACGAGCGCAGACGGTATGCCGAAAGGCTGCTCAACGCCGCCGATGGGCACCGGACGGTGAGCGACAGTCAGTGGACGTGGGGCGACACGCTCAGGCTGGCGGGCACGCTGGCCGACCGGCAGGCCGTGACCGCAAGCGGGCAGGACCTGTACGTCGAGCTGGATCCCCACAACGATATGATGGCCACGCCCATCGACACCCTCAAACGCCAGAACGACGTGGAAATGCCTTTCCGCTTCCGCACGGTCAGGGAGGTGGCCCTCACCGTGCCTGACACGCTGGCTGTGAAGTGGCTGCCCGAGGGCTGCCGCATTGAGACACCCGTGGGCGTGCTGTCGTGTACGTTCCGGGCCGACGGCCGACGGGTCGTCTTCCGCAAGGTGATGGAAGTCTCACGGCGCAGGCTCCGTCGCGACCAGCTGCCCCAGTGGAACGAGGCGCTGAAGCACTGGAACGACGCCTGCAACGAACAATTGGTACTAACAAAAAAAAGGATAACACACACATGAAACGCTACATCTTGACACTGGCGGCACTGGCAGCGCTGTGGTTCACAGCCGCCGCCGACGACCGCGACAACTACCGGCAGTGGGCCGAACAGGTCAGGCGCGAGGTCTGGGCCAAGCCGCTGCCCGCCTTCAGCCAGAAGGCCTGCCCCGAGGCTTACCGGCATCACTCCGTCGTCACGCTCGCTGCCTACGAAGAACTCGTCGTCGACCAGCACCTCAAGGCCGACATCGCCATGCTGCTGCTCACCTGGCAGGCCATGCACCAGGTGTCGGTCAGCTACTGCTACCGCACGCTGGTGGCCATCAACGACGAGGCGGCGCGCGACCGCTTCTCGCAGTTCGACTTTATGAGCATCTCGCGCGGATACGGCTTCTGGGGCAAGGAGAAGCAGCAGGCGATGCTGGGCATCAGAATCATCAAGCCCGACGGCACCGTCAGGGAGGTCAGCACCGACGACTACGTCCGTACGGCAGAAGGCCGGAAGGGCAAGGAGGAGCGGAGCAAGCTGGCCGTGCCCGACCTGCAGGTGGGCGACCTGATGGACGTCTTCACCTACTCCGTCAGCCAGCTTAACGAGCGCAGCACCAACCCCTTCGTCTTCCGCTTCCGCGAGCACTATCCCCAGCTCTCCTATCAGATTCACTGCGTCATCGGCCCCACGATGACCACCCAGTACCGCACGCTCAACGGTGCGCCCGACTTCAGCCAGTCGACCGACGAGAACGGCAACATCGTGCTCGACGTGCAGACGACAAAGGCCGCCGAGGCCGAACCGTCGTTCTGGTATGAGCCGTCGAGCCAGTCGCCGATGACCATGCTCTACATCACTGGCCGCTACCTGAAGGGGCAGTGGGCACCGCCCTCGACGGTGAAGAAGGGCCTGCAGGCCAACCCCGACTACCAGCTGATGGTCGACGACGACAAGGCTTTCCTGAAGAAGGCCAACTACGAGCGGGGCGGACTCTCGGGCAAGGAGGCCACCCAGTGGAAGAAATACTGCAACGCGCTGGCCGAGATGAACCTGCCCAAGGAGGAGCACGTGGCACGCCTCTACACCGGGCTGTACTACCACCTGCTGTTCAGCCGGACGGGCACCATGAACGCCGGCGTCTTCCTGGCGATGCTCCGCCAGGCGATGCTCAAGGCCGGCATCGTCGGCCATCAGCTTTTCACCACCGACAATGCACATGAGCCCATCGACCAGCTCATCAGCTACGGCAACACCACCTGGGGACTCTACGTGAAGAGCATCGACAAGACACTCTTTGCCCCGACCTACGAGATGGCGCCCTTCACCGTGCCCTCGCAGCTGCAGGGGCGGAAGGCCGTCGTCGACAACGGCATCGACCAGCTGATGACGTTGCCGCAGAGCACGGCCGACGACAACACCGAGACCGTCGCCCTGAAGGCCACGCTCGACGGCACCACGCTCTGCTGCCGCCGGGAGGTCAGAGCCACGGGGGCGTCGAAGGAACCTTGGTGCAGGACGTTCGCATTGACCGAAGACCTGCTGGCTGCCTTCAACCGCTACTTAGGGACCGACAAGACGCTTGAGGACCTTGTCGGCAAGAAGGAGCGCGACGACATGGCGGAATGGCGGCGCCTGCAGCGCGAGAAGGAGCGGAAATACTACGAGGCGGAGGCCGAGGAATATCACGGCACCGAGATCCGCGAATTGAAAGACTACGGCATCGACTGCATCGGCTTCAGGGCCGACAGCTCACAGTTTGCGATGCACACCGCGTACAAGGTGGACGGTTTGCTGAAAAAGGCCGGTCCCGACCTGGTGCTGTCAGTGGGGCGGCTCATAGCCACTCAGCGAAAGGTGGAGGGCAATGACCGGCAGCGCACTGACGACATCACCTACGAGTTCACCGCAAGCAACGTATGCCATGAAGTAGAGGTCGAACTGCCCGAGGGCTACACCGTGGCTCCTGAGAGTCTCGAGCCGCTGAACGTCAATGTCAGCAATGGCTGTGGCGCGTTCACGGCAACGGCTGAAGTAAACGACGGCAAGCTGCACCTGACGGTCGTCAAGCGCTATGAGCACGCCCGCGAGCCGGTGGCCAACTGGCCCGACATCCTGCAGCTTGTCGATGCAGCCGCGAAGTTCAATGCCGTACAGGTGGTGCTCACTTGTTCACAACCTGCCGGTTGTCAGTGATAACTTGTTGACTACTTGTACGTATGATATAGTTGCTATTTCCACTTTTCATCCCTCACTTCCCTCACTTCCCTCACCCGGGCAGGTGACGGAAGTGAGGGAAGTGAGGGATGAAAAGTATGATTGACAATCAGTGGGTTGAGGCTTTCGTTTTTGTCTCATAGGTTATGAGACATGGTCCGGCGTGTATGTTTATGCGCGCACCGCATTTTTATGCAAACCGGCCGCCGTGTTGCCGAAACGCGGCACTTTAGGGAAAAATCGCGGCGGTTTTTTGGAAAAACGCGGCGGGTTTTGGATAAAAGGTGCCGCCTTTTGCCTCTGAATATTTATTCTATTCCCAACTCGTCTATCGAATTGGCCACGCGGATGTAGTCGCGCCAGTGGCTGCGGACCATGCCGCACTGCTGCAGATCGTCGAGCATCCGGATGAGCGGGTTCCAGAATCCCTTCATGTTGTACAGAATGACAGGCTTCGAGTGGTAGCCGATGGTGGCCGAGGCAGCGACGGTGAAGACTTCGTCGAGGGTGCCGATGCCACCGGGCAGGGCGATGAAGACGTCGGACTGGTCCATCATCAGCTGCTTACGGTCCGAGAGGTTGTCGCACGGAATCTCTACGTCGACATAGTCGCTCGTGCGACCTGACTTCTCGACAATGGTGGGCACCACACCAATGGTGCGCCCACCCTTGTCGTGCGCTGCCCGCGCCACACATTCCATCAGTCCCTGGTTTACGCCGCCGTAGACAATCACGTGACCGTTGGCGGCTGCCCACTGTCCTAACTCTTCCGTAGCACGGAAGAAGTCGGGGTCAATCTGCGCGTTGGCAGAACAGAATATACATATCTTCATTGCTCTTTTGTTCTTTCGGCTACTCCTGGCAGACCTGCCTTGCTATGACAGGCGGAACGTGACGGGGATGGTGTACTTCACGCGCACTTCCTTGCCGTTCTGCTTGCCCGGCTTCCACTTCGGCATGGCGTTGATGACGCGCACGGCCTCGGCGTCAATCTCGTCGCTCACATTCTTCAGCACCTTGACATTGGTGATGGAGCCGTCGGCCTCGACGATGAACTGTACAATGACGCGGCCTTGTGTGCCGGCCTTCATGGCAGCCACCGGGTATTTGACGTTCTTGTTCAGGAACTTCATCAGCTCTACCTCTCCGCCGGGGAACTGCGGCATCTGCTCCACCACGTTGAAGGCATTCTCGGTTTCCGGGGTTTCTAGGATGATAGTGCCGAAAGCCATGGGATGATCTTCTTGAGGCTCCTTGGCTTTCACGTTGACCGAGACGATTTCCTTCTTGCCGTTCTTCACGTACTCCTTGGTGTTGATGAAGATGATGCCGTTC
>CAMHIS010000111.1 GCA_946185285.1 uncultured Prevotellaceae bacterium | reverse complement strand
GATTCTCCTCAGAACGCTTGGGGACGATAGGTATGTAAGGTAAGGCGGTCGTGATCAAGTAAAATCTTCAGTGATTATAGACACCGTGGACTGGGACGACGACTGGAGCGAGTAGGGGAGTCCCCTGCCACAGCACATCGCCTGCATCAACACACTGATGCAGGCGATTTTTGTGTGAAAATGAGGCTTATCTCACCCGTCCACCCATCATTTTTCACTTTTCATTTTTTCATGTTTTACTTTTATTGTATCTTTGCACCGTCAAAACATAATTCATACCGATTATAAAATGATTATGAAAAGGGTGATGCAATGGGTGCTGGCCTCCATTTTTGTATGCGGCGCAAGTATATTCGCCTCGTGTTCGAAAGGTGGTGATGTCATCTACGAGCCCGACCCTGCAGATGAGGCAAGCACTTCTCCCTTGGTGGCAGTCATCTACGACCCCAATGCGCTTGGCGACCGAGGTTACAACGACCTCATCTATCAGGGTGTGGAGAAAGCTGCTCGAAAGTACCATCTTCGCACCATGCAACTGTCGCCTTTGACGGTGGATGAGGGCTTGGCATATCTTCAGATGATGTTTCAGTCAATGTCTGCTGCTGAGGATAGCATCCGCAGGTTGTTCATCGTTGCAGCAGCGAGTTACGATGACTACCTGCGCAAGAACAATAGCCGTTTGGAGTCCAACCCTTACGCAGACCTGCTCTATCTTGAGACAGCCACCCCCCTTGCGGGCAAAGGCTCTACTCTATACTTGTCCTACTTTGGCGCCATGTTCGAGGCGGGCGCCATAGCACCTGTAGAAGCGACAGACGTACTGTTGGTTGGAGCAAACCCCAAGGCCAAGACGATTGCTGCTGCCATACAGGGATTTACCGACGGTTTCCAATACAGTCCGATTGAGGTCAGCGAGACTACCGAAAAGAAACTTGTCACCGTCTATCTGTCGGACGAGGTGTCGGGCGGATTCGCTGTTGCCGACACCACCGTCATGCAGTTGATGAACAGTGTGGAATGGAATGACGACCGCCATCTCTTAGTGCCCGTGTGTGGCGGTTCGGCAACCGTTTTCCACCGTTTCAGCGAGATGTTAGATTTATATGATTATGTGGGTATCGACAGTGTTGCAACCTCTTCCCATTGCAACTTTTCCATTGTCAAGCATATTGACCGTGCCGTCCAGCAATGCATTGAGCAGTGGCTTTCGCCCGAAGGCATGCCCAAGCATCAGACATTTGGTCTCGCCGACGACTATACCGGGGTCGTCATTCATCCCTACACCGAAGACAGCAAGATGCGATTCGAGCGTTCGCTGAGCAAAGAGTTGCGCCAAAGTATTCACCAGGAAGCCATCAGAAAGGAGGCCGAATATGAGAATTGATGATATAGGAAGGATGGTGCTGCTGTGCGCAATATTCTTCACTCTTTCATTCTTAACTTCCTGCAAGCAGGAGGACGACACCATCGAGATCGTGCCTGCCCGTCATTGGGTGGATAGAACTGTAGCCGTGGTAGCTCCCCTGAGCGACGTTGCTACGAGGAGCCGCCTGGAGCGTACTGCGGCGTGGTTCATCGATAACTTCCATGAGGCACAGAGGCATGATACCCTTGCCGTCCGCCTCCATATAGAGTGGCATGATGAACTCAATGAGGATCTTGCCACACTCAGCACAACGCTGGCCGGACGTGGCGACATCATGGCCATCATCGGTCCCTTCGCTGACGAAAACGTGGCGACATTTGCGCCCGCCTGCAAGAATACGCAGAAATCTCTCATTGTCCCTGCGACAACGAGCGAAGAGATTGTCCGCCGCTATGCCATCACCACAAGCGGCCTCAACATCAACAACAAGCCCTTTCTGTGGTCGCTCACCGAGACCGATGTCTCTCTCACCAGCCTGCTTATGAGCAGTTATGCTACGATGTGTCAGTATTATAAGAATCTCTTGCCGTCGAGGGCTATGTTCTTTGCCCCAGACAATGAACATGGCAAGACTTTCAACTATTGGGCACCTTTTTATGCGGAGGAGGACGAGATCGAGTTGCTCGGCAACGAGCTGTACAGTTCCAGTGAAGACCTGCTCGCACGTATCGAGGCTCAGCGCGCCAATATCAAGAGTCAAAGCTCTTTCATGTCAACGGCCACTTTCTGCGTGGTAGAGACGGCACAGCAACTCTACGATGTAGCCCGCGCCAACCGCAAATCGGTGTTGAGCGACCCTGACCTCAGCAACATCCTCCAGAGTACTGACCCCGATGATCCCGTCAACGACAGTTGGTGGCAGTTGTTCCGCAGGGCCTTTCTGACCTATTTTGCCTTCGCCGACCTCAGCGAGGAGTCTATCGCCGCCCTCGGTCCCCGTGCAGCTGCCATGCTGCAGGGTTATGAGGGATTCTCGCCATACGCCGACCCTACTACAGGCTTCGAGTTGAGTTACAACAACCGTTTTGGGGTGTTGCCCACCTTTGCTGAATGTAAGTTCTACGATGCCCTGATGCTGGCAGCCTTTGCCGCATGCTACGTCGAGCATCATCCCAGAGAAGGAGACGGCAACGCCTGCTTCAACGACGCTATCGTTACCATCACCAGCACTGCCGACAACGCTTTGGAAGGCTCGGCGTGGGACATCGTACCTATGCAGCTCTATCTCTCGGCCATGGAGAATGGTCAGTTGTATCATTTCATGGGGGCCTCTGGCGACATCATGTTCGATACCGACACCTATACCTGTGCCACCTCGACCACCTATGTCCACTGGCAACTCATGGACGGTAAAATATACCACCGCAGTTACTTCGGCAGCAAAGGTGGTAAACGCATCACGAATGCCAAGGCAGCCTGGCTCTATATGTATAATGAGCAGCGCGCCAGCGATGACTTCAAGAAGCAGGCAGCCGAGGGCGACACCCAGCAAATCGTCTATCCCGCACTTACCGACCAGTATGCCGTGTTGGTACAGGGGTCTGAAGGCTTTATCAACTACCGTCACCAGGCCGATGTGCTCAGCGTCTATCAGTCGTTGCGCCGTGGCGGTTTCCCCGACGACCACATTATCCTCATCCTCGACAAGAAGTTGGCTGCCGACCCGCAGAATCCCGAGCCGGGCGTCATACGGACCTCTGCCACAGGTCCCGACCTGCTCAGCGGCAGCACTGCTGACAGCGGTTTTCCCGCTGCCATAGTTGACTACGACAGCGCCGACCTTACAGCCAGCGACGTGGCCGACATCCTGGCCGGCCGACAGACTGACCGCTTGCCGGTGGTCGTGCCGCAGGGCAAAGGCAACAACGTGCTGCTCTACTGGAGCGGTCACGGCCGCAACATGTCGCACGGTGGTGCCAACGAGTTTTCCTGGCGCGATGCCGGCTCAGGCAAAGGATTCTCTGCCGACCTGCTCCGGCAGACGGCCGAGCAGATGCAGTGCCGCAAACTGCTCGTCGCCGTCGAGCCGTGCTATGGCGAGTGTGTCATACGTGCCGTCGAGGGCATCCCCGGCGTGCTGGCCATGTCGGGGGCCAACAGCCAAGAGCAGTCGTGGGCTGACAACTGGAACGATGCTGCCAAAGTATGGATGTGCGACCGTTTCACGAAGAACCTCGTCACCTGTCTGACGAAGAATCCCGACACCAGGTTCCGCGACCTCTTCCTCTATTGTGCTCAGCACACGCTGGGCTCTCATGCCCGCATTGTCAACGCGGCTCACTTCGGCAACCTCTATGTCACCACACCCGCCGAGTTTATCAGATATAACTAACAAAAGATGATTATGAAAAAGAACAAACTTCTCAGTCTGCTGGCAGCAACGATGCTTGCTACAGCGGCAACGACGGCCTTCACCGCCTGCACCGACAGCGATGACATCGCCGGCAACCCCGAAGCTCAGTCGTTTAGCTATCAGACTACGGTGTTTGGTATTTCAGACAGTCAGCGACTGTCGCTCGACAGCCTCACCGCCGACATCACCAGCGTTACCAGTAGCGCCTCGTGGGTAAAGGCGACCTCAGCTGAGGACAGTAAGCCACGCACCATCAGCATCGTGAGCACCGCCCCCGAGACCCCCGGCGCCACGGCCACCGTCTTCGTCACCGATGCCAACGGCAATCGTGCCACGGTCACCGTCACGCACAGGCTGACGGGCGACGGCGATGCGTTCAGTGGCACCAACGACGAATGGATAAAAGAATGGTACAAATTTACAGAGGTCCGTCTGGAGGGCTTTGACAATGCTCAACAAGTACCGTGGACCAGTTCAGGCGCAGTAAATACTCCTGAAGCAGTACGCTTTCAATACAAGCCCGAACACGGGTGGGAGATGGCGTTCAGCTACCTGAACGACAAGTCTCTGAAAGACAGGCGCTACTTTGCGCTCTACAACAAATGGACGGGCCAGATGAGAATATGGACTTATGTAGCCAACCCCAATGGCTGGGGCTCTGACTGGATGCTGAATATTTATTTTGGCAAGTCCGAATACAATGGCGGACCGGGCGAAGTGATGTATCCTCTGTATCATGTCTTTGAATATGGCATCCCCACATGCCATAAGCCCAACACGTCGCTCTATATGTCTGCCCGTCTGGTTGACAAGCAGACACAGACCTTCCAGACCTGGCTGTCGCCTTACAAGATGAACAGCAGCATCAACGCCGGCTGGCACTGCTTTGAGTTCGACATGTCGGGCTATGTGCCAGAGGGCTCGGTCTGGCTGGACAAGGGTGAGTATTCTATACCTTTCAAGATTTATCCCGAGACCATTAACGAGACCAAGGTAACGCTCAATGGTGCCCTCATCGGCAGCGCTAAGGGATCTTTCGAAAGCGACCGCGTCATACAACAGGGCGGTGCCAACGCCACCAGCGGCATCCTGTCGAGCTTAGGCAACGGACTAAAAGCCATCAGCGGCATGGCCACCGGCCATATTACCACCTCTTCGGCATACGCCAACCTGATGGCAAATGGCGGTGACGAAGGCATAGGAGCCTTCTTCAATCCCCTCGCAAGGTGGGGCGGGTTCGCCTGCAACATCGCTGGCGGAATACTTGGCTTCGCGTCTGGCCTTTTCAAAGAACCAACATCCTACCAGTATATCCCTGGAAAGATTGACCTGACGCTCGATGCCTCCATCGGCCTCAACGGCTATCTTAGCCAGGCCTCTGGCAACGACCATGTGCCTGCCAGCATCAGCGGTATGGGTGTCTATTCCGCCAATGGCGACCAAGGCCACGTCGGCAAGGGCGTGTGGGGACTGGCAGAAGACCCGGTCGTGTATGTCGATACGACCGACATCATTTCGTCGCAAAACAGCTTCAACCTGCTGTGTACCAAAGATGGCTACTCTAACAACAGCTTTGCCGACTACGACGCCCGCATCGTCTATGCCTTTGACCCCACGACCATCAAAATCAACCTCAACAGCGAGATGTTTAAGAAAATCCAGGATGTAACCGTCACTGCCAATGTTGGCGTGTTCACCAACCTGCCCTACGAAAATACCGACCGCTACCGTGAGATGCTCATGTTCGGCGACCGTCTGAAGTTCAGCCTGAACTATGGCAAGACCAGCGGTACTTTCACTCTCGACGGCCACAGCACGCCTGTGGTAACAAGGGTGGGGCTCGACGAACTGGCTGACAGCATCTACGAAACGGCCGGCAACTGTACGGTTGTCACACAGAAAAAGAGCGACGGCACAGGATGGCAGCGCTTCCACGGGCGCCTGATCGACATACCCTCGCTGGGCAAGCAGATTATCGTTGACCCGCAAGTGTATATACCATACGCTACCGACAAGGACGGCAAGTGTACCTTCATCGGTTCCCCTGCGGCGCCCGACTTTGTGGTGCGCGTCGATGTGCAGTTCTCTGCCGAGGTTGACACGCTGGCCCATGACCCGGATCGTAAGGGTCAGTTCGTAAGAAGGGGATTCCAGTATAGCAAGCTCTTTATCCCCAAGGTGGTAGGAACCGACTACAAAGAAATGAGCAAAGTCTATGACAGGCTGAAGGACTATGCACGGAAGTGCGAGAACGAACAGTCCGTAAACACCCTGCAGAATCCCTCAGGAGTCAGTGTGAGGCACCCCAACGGCCACCTGTACATTGGCAAGACCCTCAGGCTGCTGAAACGAGTCTGCGAATAACATGCCATATATGTTATATATAATGTGTAACCATCAATAAACATTAATAGCTATGAAGCGTAGAAACATATTCCCCTGGCTGCTTGGCTTAGTGCTACTGGCCACCACCAGCCCCATACTCACCGCCTGCTCCAGCGACGACGATAATAACAGCGGCGGAAACGGCAAGGAGCAGACCGACAGCCTCACCGCCATGTACGACGATCTCGAATTCCTCCAGAGGTCACTGTGCCTGATTGACAGTGCCGGCAAACTGGTGCGCTATGAAATAGGCGAGGCCATCCAAGAGAACGACCCTCAGCACCGCTATATCGGTGTGGACAACATCGAGGAGGCCGCTAAGATCTTTGCCAGGTGGATAGCCCCCGACGTGAAACTGGCAGAAATCACACCCACCGTCAGTGACCTCACTGCAGAACTCACCGACACGCAGGGCCATGCCCAGGGCACCATCTATTTCCGTGCCGGCAACGGCACCACTGTGGCAGAGGTCACCGCCAGTGCCGAAACCAAATTGAAGTACGTGAGCCGCGTCACCTTCCTGCTCAACAGCGCCTGGCCCTATAACGCCGAGACCGTTGTATGGCACAAGGGCGACATACGAAAATTCAGAATCACGGGTAATGCTGCCTGGTATCTGTGGGACAAAGACAAAGAACTGGACTTCGTACTCATTCGTGAGGGCAGAAACGGCCAGAAGCCCATGTGGGTGACGGTCACCAAAGAGAAGTATCCACGAAGTGATGGTTGGGGAGATTATAACAAAGTTATAAAATCAGATTATTGTCCAGGCTCACCAAAGGCACATACCATCTCCGACATCATGAAGGCCGAATGGAACTTCTTCAAAGGCAGGTTTAGTGAAGCTGATGCGGGTGAACTTAGAGATGGAGGCTCTTATTTAATAGATGCAGCGCATTTTGTTTTAATTTACGAAAACTTACATCTCATCATGCTCAGCAATGGCTGGGAACAAAGTAGTTTTATGACTCCCCATGAGCAGATCCTTCTCAAGATTGACTGGCTTGATGACGGCCAATACCCGCTGCGCGCAACGGCAGGCACCAATATCACATCAGGATTTGAAGACGTTCGTGGAAGTTACGACAACCTCTTTGACGGAATGAATGAAACCATGTGGGAGACGAACCATCTGACGTGGGCAAGCCAAAGCGACCCGAAGTACTACGTGGAGTTTGAGAGTTCAAAACTCATCAAGCCCACAGGCTACACGCTCATCACGGGCAGCGTTGATCAGTGGCCAAAGCACAACTGCAACCCCCACACCTGGAAACTCTGCGGCAAGCGGAAGACACGCGACGAATGGACACTGCTCGATGAGCGCAGCGGCCAGAACCTACCCTTCGAAAGCTATAGGTCAGAAAGCTACAGCCTCAGCAATGGCGGTGGCGAGTATCAGTATTTCCGCTTAGAGATTACTGACGACCAACCTTGGCTCAAACTTGCTGAGTTCAAGTTTAATTTTGAATGACGACACCCTCCATCCTTCACATCATGGGCTTGCAGCAGCCCAGTGAAATGGCAGGTCAGTGCCTCATCAGCGAATACACCAACAGAATTTTCGAGACAAGATGAATAGATTTTTGCAATGGGTGCTCGCCGCCACCCTCGTTTGCGGCGCAAGTGTGTTCACCGCGTGCTCTGACAAAGAAGATAACCCCGTTCAAGTCCAGCAGCGGGAGCGTGTCATCACCTTTGAGGGCATCGAGAACGGGCGCGACATGGGCAGCCTCGTCATGCAAGACGGGCGGACCGTCCGCTTCGATATGCTCGTCCGCAGCGGCAATCTCGCCACGGCTACCGATGCCGATGTGGCAATAC
>CAMHIS010000110.1 GCA_946185285.1 uncultured Prevotellaceae bacterium | reverse complement strand
AGGGCAAAAAGTGGAACCACTACGAGGCCGCCATCCTCGAAGCCGCCCACATGACGGGTTTCGAGCGTAATGCCGACATCGTCTACATGACCACACCTGCCCCACTCTTCGCACATGTTGACGGATGGCAGTGGCGTCCCGACCAGATATGGTACGACCAGACGCAGATGTTCCGCACCGTGAGCTACTACGTCCAGCAGCTCTATGCCACCAACAAGGGCACCCACGTGCTCTCATTGACTACCCCTGCAGGGAAAAAGGGCGTGCCCGTAGCTGGACAGGAAGGTCAGAACGGACTCTTCGCCTCAGCTTGTTACGACAAGGATGCCGGTGAGGTCGTTGTCAAGGTGGTCAACACCTCTAAGCAGATGCAGCCCATCACGCTGAACCTGAAAGATCTGACGGGCGTCACCACGGCGCAGACCATCACGCTGAACCACGCGGGCATGGATGACGAGAACAGCATTGCCCACCCTGAACTAATCACCCCACAGCGAGGCACTATCGCCGTCGAGGCCGACAAGAAGCAGAGCGTCATCCTCGACCAGCTGCCCCCCATGTCGTTCCGCATCTACCGCGTGAAAAAATAAACACGATAAGAATTTGATTGATTCATACCATATTATTGTTTTTTTTGTTAGTTGGTTTTAGGTTTTAATTTAACAGCATTTGATCATGAACCAAAATGGTGCGACTCGCGATGAGCCGCACCGTTTTTTCTGTCATCATTGTATTAATTGTTTTAGGATTGTTATATTGCAGACGGGGAGGGTGTCTACCATGGTGAGCCTGTCTGTCTGGCAATGCCTATCAGGAAAGAGCCGTATCGCTCCAACCATCTTTTCCCCTATTTCTATAATATGCTGTCTGAAGGCTCCAACCGTCAGATGCAGTCATTGTTGCTCCACATTGATGAAACCGACGATTTTGGAATCATGCTGGCAACAGCCCAGTGTGACACCATAGGAGCAGTAACCGTTAAACCTGTTTGAATATGATAGAGATAAACGTGTGCCCATCTACCTTGCAGGAAGGCTTTGCCACCTATTCCCCTACAGCCCGGAAACTACTGTTTGACGGGCAGGAGGTTTCTCATGTGTTGGATTTTGACAGTCCCAATAATGACAGTGCCGACAATGAAGCCTATTTGAAGAATGTGGGGCGCATTGGATTGTCGGAGCGGTTGATAAAGCGGGAACTGGATTTCTTTGCCTCAGAACAACCTTTGGCAAAAGAACTGATAGATCGATCTTTCCTGTCCGAAGGCTTGAAACGGAGTTATTGGCTTTCGTACAACTATCGACGAGCAACATTGACGTTTGCCTAACGTTCCAGTTTCTGTTTGGCGCACCATTTTGATTCTATTTCACCTTTACGAACTCGATGTCCTGATAGAGTTCGGGCTTGCCTTTGTAGCTCTCGGGCAGGAAGTGGAGGCGGACGCCGCGGATGTGCTTGCGGGGCTTGAATAGCTCGGGGCTGTCCACGTTGTCGCTCTCTATTTCCAGTTTCATCATGCCCCAGTTCCTCAGGCGCACCTTGTCGCCTCGGCGCAGGTGATCGTTGATAACGGCTCCGAGGCTGAGCATCATGCCGGTGATGTTACCCTCCGTGGTTCCCATGCGCTGGGCAACCTCTTTGACGATTTCATTGCTGTCCACCTCGTAGTTGTGGACGGTCTTGGCCTTATACTTGCCGTACGACGTGAGCGTAGGCTTGTTTTCCTTAACGATTTTGTATTTCATATACTGTAAATTTCTAATTAAAGGGTGACACGCTGACACAACCCCAGTAAATAAAGGACGTGCAGCGTTTGAAAGGGTGGCATACGCTGACACAAGGGTGACACATTTCTATTTGATGTTTGCAGCAATCTTATAGCATCTCCGCTGGCGTCCTTCACCATGTTCAAAGCCCTTTCTGCGCAGATAGAGACCAAGCAGAGTGACATTCGAATGGTTCTCAGGATTCATCTTCAGGGCCGTGACAATCTCCGTAGGACTCATCAGCAGCACCTCGTCGCCAGCTTCTGGCTTGCGGAAGTGGTCTTCAAAGAGGCTCACCACGTTGGGAGTCTCGTAGAAGTCAGCGTTCTGCGTGATAATCTGCTGTTCGCGCTCACCCGTGAAGGCATACTCCTCGCCGTGCTCTATCTCATAGACAATCTGCGCGTAGAGCTGTTTGTAGTCTATTTTCCTATCTCCCTGAGTATCAGTGTCAATGACGTCATTGACCTCGACCACCATATAGCGACGACTGCCACTCTCGTCCTTCAACGGCACCAGCGAATTGGTAGTCGCACAGAAAGCGGCATAGCGCTGACTCTGCTCGAAGGTCGTCGAATAGAGCTTGCGCTCCTTGACATCCGTACGCTGAATGAGGTGCTTGAGGAAGGCCGTCTGCGCCTTGCTGATCTGGTCGTACTCGTCGATATTGATGAGCAGGAAACGGCTCAAGGCTCTGAGGGCCTCCTTCTTGTTGGCAAAGTCGATACGGTCGATGTAGAACGGCATCAGTTCCTTGGGCAAGAGCATACGCATAAATGTCGACTTGCGAGTACCCTGTCCGCCCACGAGCATCAGCACCATCTGTGCACCATAGAGTGCGTCGCGACCAGCCCGCCACTGGCTGACCATCGAGCGCATCCATATCTTGAAATTCTCGCGCCAGCCAGGCGTGTTCGTCTTCACACGGTCTGCCAATTCGCCCAGACGGTCGCGCCCATCCCAGCGGGGTAGGGCGTCGAGCCATTCACGCACGGGGTCGTACTGGTTTGTAAACCTCGATACGAGGATGCGCTCCAGGTCCTTGGGCCACACCTTGATACCCTCCTGGATGGCGGCATTGTTGATGTCGTTCTGTGCCTCCTCCGTCAATGGCTGCCACCAGAGCACGTAACGGTATTTCTCCTGAAATTCCAGGTCGCCCGTCACCGTATTCTTGCGGAACATATAGCGGCGACGCAGGAATTCCTCCAACAGTTGCTGGTGCATCAGGCTTTTTTCTATGGGGTTGGCCATTCCCAACGGATGGTTCTCATAGACGTTGTTGAACGTCGAGCGCACCATAATGTCCTTCTTGAAGTACTCGCCCATCGAAATAGTCAGCTTGATGGCCAACTCCTTGTCGATACCGGCTTTACGGCATTCGCTGGCCAGGCGCATGGCGTACTCCTCCTTCTCCATCTCCTCGGCATAGGCCAATTCGCGACAGATGAAGTTGAACTTCGTGGTATCCATCTCGCGACGCGTATAGCCGGGCAACATCTCCGTGTCGAGCGTTACTTCCGCAGGCTGGCTCACCATCTTTGCCGACGCCTCCGTCAGGGGTTCTGAGGGTTGGTCCATCTCGATAGGCAGGGCGTTGGGCTGATAGTAGGCGTCGAGGTCGAACGACACGTGGAACCATTCGCTTCCGTCGTGCTTCACTTCCTTCACCTTCCTGCCCGTCGAGCCGTAGGCAAAGTCCGCCGCCCGCTTGTAGGCATACGCGTGGAAAAGCGCGGCCTGTGGTTCATCCACAGGCAATTCTCCTCCTGTCAGCCTATACGGAATCAGTACCAGCAGCGAACGCCCGTTGGCACTCTCGAACGACAGCAAGGTCTGCGGCCAAAGGTTCACGCGCTGGCGCAACCGTTCTAACACCTCGAAACCCTCATCGACGCGGAACTCCAGCAGTACCAGTCCTGTGTACTGCCCCTTTTCGCCCTGTGCAGGCCATATCATAGGCAGTTCATCAGCCGCCAGACTACCACTGACCACTCCTCCTGTCATGTTAATAGCCCTCAGGCCCCGAGTGGCCTCAACCCTGTTCTGATACTTGCCTTCGTGCATCCATTTGTAGATACTCTCGAGCGTTACGTACTTCTCGCGCCACTCACCGCGGTAGAGATAGCGCATCCTAAGCTTGTTGATTATTCCCATAGTACTAAAGTCCATTCTTACAATAGCCTTAACAGCAAAAAGTATGCCACTATGCGCTGAATTTTCGTGAAAATTCAAGGCTTAACCTAGGGTTAACCACCAGAGAGGTGCCTTTAAACCTCTGAATTCTCGTGAAAATTCAGCGAATAACCCTTCCTTATCGTGCCGTAAGTGCCTGTTATCGAGCGACTTTAGTCCCTTCTCCGTCATCTGGAGCCACCAATGAAATCACCGCTACCAATGTGTCACCCTTGTGTCAGCGTGTGTCACCCTTTCAAACGCTGCACGCCCTTTATTTACTGGCATTGTGTCAGCGTGTCAGCCTTTTTTTTGAAAAAAGTAGATAATTGGTCGAATATTTTAGATTGGTTTAGCTTGATGCTGAAAGTTTAGATTGCCTCATAAACATATTTTTCGTTCAAAAATTGGATATTCTATGACAATGCAACAAAATTCTTATGGGTTTTGTTGCATTTTTCGTAACTTTGCAGCCAAAAGGCTGCGAGAACAACCACTACAGCTATTTTGGAAACAACAAATAAGAATATACACTGATGAAAAAACTCTTTATTGCAATAGTGATGCTGGGTAGCACCCTAATGTTGTACGCAGCGAAAGCGGACAAGAAAGTCACTATCACCGTCGGCAACGAAAGCCGTGAGTACTGGCTTTATGTACCTAACAATGTGAAGGCGGAAGCCCCGTTGGTATTGTCCCTGCATGGGGCTGGAGGTCAATGTACGGACAAGAGCCCCTTCCGCACCAATGTGGCCGACAAGGAGGGCTGTATCGTGGCCTATCCGCAGGGGAAAATGACTACTTTCCCCGGATTGGGAGGTATGCAAGCCTACGGCTGGAGTGCCTACGGTGAGGAGAATTTCGACACGGATTTCCTGAAGGCTGTCGTTGAGGACGTGGCCTCGAAGTACACCATCGACCGCCAGCGCCTCTACTGTTGCGGCTTCTCGAATGGCGGCATGATGACCTACGTGATGGCCAACACATGCAGTAACCAGTTTGCGGCCTTTGCAGCCATCAGCGGCTACCCCATCAACGAGTTCCATCTGCACCACACCAGCGACCGCCCCGTGCCCTTCCTCCATATTCATGGCAAGGCCGACGATTTCGTGAAATACTCTCTCGTGCCTAATGTCATCGACAATATGGTGGCCCGCAACGGTGCCAACCCAGTGCCGGAGAAGACCACCGTGAGCGGCAAGTACACCAAGAGCATCTATGAGGCCGGCGAGGGCGGATTCCCCATCGTCTTCTACGAGATAGACGGTATGGGTCACAACGACTTCACCAACAACACCGAGGACAACAGCTCTGCACAGACCATGTGGAACTTTTTCAAGCAGTACACGCTTGATAGCCCTTGCGACAAGACGCTGAAATGGCGCCCCCGCGTCGAGACCGAGGGCTACGAACCCAAAGAGCACGGCTGGGGCGTTAACGGCCGCAACGCGATACTCAAGTTCGGTGGTGACCTGAAGACTGACGAAAACCAGAACGTCTATCGCTCGTTGCAGTTCAAGACCGGCAGCTATAAGCTCAGTTTTCAGTCGGAGGGCGACGCTTCGCTCACCGTCAGGGCGAAGATTCAGAAACTGACGGGCAAGCAGAACCTGATACTCGATGCAACGGTTCAGGCCGGCAGTCCCGCTGTTCTTCCCTTTGAGGTCACTGATGGGTGGGGTGAGTACCAGATTACCTTCCTCCGCGCCAACAAGAACGACGTCATCACCGTTAGCAATATCGCCATCTATAGTAGTACGGAAGAAAATAATACTGGCATCCACACTATGCGTGAAGCAATAAATAATAACTGTTGTTATGATATTCTGGGTCGGCAAGTGACGAATCCCAAACGCGGAATGTATATCAAGAACGGAAAGAAAGTGTTCAAAGTGACATTCAAATAAAAGGGGAACAAAAAACGGGCTCATCGTTTGGTGGGCTCACTTTTTTTCCGTACTTTTGCGCACAGATAGCGCAAGAGACTGCTCACATTCTCACACTTGAAGGTATGAGTGTGGCGTTCTCTCTTTGAGAGTGTGGCGTTGCAATGCGAGCGGCGGTTTTATGAAAGATATGATTAAGAGAATACTTTTTGTCTGTCACGGGAATATCTGCCGAAGCCCGATGGCGGAGTTCGTGATGAAGGACTTGGTGAAGCGGGAGGGGCTGGAGGACAGTTTCGTGATTGAGTCGGCAGCCACCTCGACAGAGGAGATAGGCAACAGTGTCTATCCCCCTGCCCGACGGAAGCTGGCGGAACACGGCATCGGCTGTGCGGGCAAGACGGCACGGCAGATGACGCGCCAAGACTACGACCGCTTTGACCTGCTGATTGGCATGGACTCGTGGAACATCCGCAACATGCGAAACATCTGCGGTGGCGACCCTGAAGGAAAGATCGTGATGCTGATGGACTTCACCAAACGACCTGGCGACGTGGCAGACCCTTGGTACACAGGCGACTTCGAGGCCACTTGGCGCGACGTCCTTGAGGGCTGCCAGGCATTGTTGGAATCAATGCCAGCCACCAGGACCGCCACCACCGCCGGGGCCTCCGCCACCGCCTGTGTATGACGAGAGGTTAACGGACGAGCCGCCAGTGAAAGAGGCACCGGTATAGGCTACACCGTCGAAGATGCTGGTACCGCCGCTGACGGTAACGCCACTCTTCAGTGTGGGCTGTGAGGCTCCGCTGACGACCATTGTATTGCCACCGCTGGATGGTGTTTTAAAGACGAACGTGTCGCTGCCGACGGTCATGGCGTACCACGTGTTCTTGCTCCATGACGAGGCCTGATAGCACGCCTGTGTGAGCTGTGCGCCGTTCTCCAGTCCGCCGATGGCGATGATGGTGCCGCCCTGGACGTAGAGTTTCTTCTGCTCCTCGCTGTTGGCATCGATGGCCACCTCGGGCGTCGAAGTACCGATGGCATAGACCACGCCACCTTTAATATATACGTTGCCGTTGGCGTCGATGCCGTCGTTGCCGGTGGAGTGCGCATAGACGTAACCGCCACTGATGGTCATGTCGCCGGCATTGCTCAGACTCTTCGTGTCGTCGTTATACGAGGCGTTGATGGCATCGTCCGAGGCGTTCACTGTTACCCATCCGCCTGTAATATCGATGCTGGTCTTGCTCTCGATACCCTCGCCGCCTGCACCCTTCGTGGTGACAAAGATGGCAGCATTGTCGCTAATCGTGATAGCCCCGTCAATCTTGATACCCTTGGGCGACGACTTGTAGTCGCTGTCGTATTTGTCGAGCTGTTGCGAACTGTTAACGGTAGATAGTGTGCCGCTCGACGATGCCACAACGGCATTGCCGCTGGTCTTGATGATGATGGTGCCACCCGTAGCGGTGAATGTGCCGTCACCGTTGATACCCTTGCCGCCAGCACCCGTGCTGGTCAGGTTCAGCGTACCGCCGCTGATGGTCATATTTCCGTCAGCACCCAGACAGGCCGAAGCCTTGGTCTTCACCTTCGTACTGTCCCATACGCCACCGCCCGTGGTCTTCACAGTGATGTCGCCACCACTGATGCGCATGTCGCCCTCGCCCTTGATGCCCTTGGCAGCATCGGCTGTGACGGTGATGTTGATAGTTCCGCCCTCGATATAGACATTGCCGCTGTCCTCATCTTCGTGGTCGGTGGTCTCGCCCGTCGAGGCATCGCCGTCGATGTCGCACTGGATGCCATCGTCCTGCGTGCCACTGATGTTAATTGTGCCGCTCTCCATGAGGAAGTACTCGGCACAGTTGATGCCGTCACCCACAGCCGAAGTCACGTTGATGGTAGCGTTTTTCAGCGTCATGTACTCACCCGTCTTGATGCCGTGCTTCACGTTGCCAACGACGTTCAGCGTACCCTTCTGCGCAAATTCGGCGTGGCCCTTGATGTAGAGGCAGCCCTTCTGCGAACCGGTCGAAGCGTCGCTGAGCGTGTTGGTCGTTCCTGTAACAATCTTTACCTTGATGCGCTTGCCGTTCTGGATGTGTACGGCAGCACCGCTATATACTGGCGTCGCGTTGGTCAGCGTCAGGCCGTTCAGTTCTATCGTGGCCTTGTACGAGCCCG
>CAMHIS010000109.1 GCA_946185285.1 uncultured Prevotellaceae bacterium | reverse complement strand
ACCCACTATTTTAGGCTACCTTTGCAGTCCGAAATGGATAAACTCTGGAGAAAAATAAAAAAGTAATGAAAAGACACATCATCACCACCCTCCTCGCCCTCGTGGCATTGACGGCCAACGGCCAGAAGACCGTCATCGAGGGCACCGTGCTCGACGCGCAGGGCAAGTCGGTGGACGCTTACGTCACCGTGGCCCCGAAGGGTACGGGCAATATTCTGGGCTTTGCCGATACAGACGCGAAGGGACACTACAAATTAGAGTTCACCACACAGGCCGACTCCGTGACCGTCACGGCCTCGGGCCTCGCCATCGGCAACCAAGTGAAAATCGTAGCCAACCGCTCGCAGCGGGTCGATTTCCGCGTGAAGGAGAAGACCGTGCAGCTGAAGGAGGTCAGCGTCCGTGCGCAGAAGATTCGGCAGAACGGCGACACGCTGAACTACCTCGTCGGCGCCTACCAGCAGCAGGGCGACCGTGTCATCGGCGACGTGCTGAAGCGTATGCCCGGCATCGAGGTGGCTGACAACGGCGGCATCAAGTATAACGGCAAGAGCATCAAGAAATTCTACGTCGAGGAGATGGACCTGCTGCAAGGCCGCTACGGACTCGCCACCAACAACATCAACGCCAGCGACGTGGCCACCGTGCAGGTTTTAGAGAACCACCAGCCCGTGAAGATGCTGCAAGGCAAGGAACTCTCCGACGACGTGGCCATCAACCTGAAGTTGAAGGACTCAGCCAAGGGGACAGTGGCCGTCAACACCATGCTGGGCGGTGGCATCCAGTGGGCTGGCGGCTGGCACATCGGTAGCCGACCGTTGGACGACGGCCAGACCGTTATCGGCCAAAACCCGCTCTGGACTGCCGAGGTCGTGGGCATGTACTTTGCCAAGCGTCGCCAGAACATGACGCTGTATAAAGGCAACAACACGGGCGACGACGTGTCGAAGGAACTCACGCAGCACTACTCCAGCATCAACAGCGTCAGCCTCTATCCCTTCTGCCCCACGGGCACCGTCATGCCCAGCGGCTCCGGCCTGCCGCAGAAGCGCACCTTCGACAACCACAGCCACATCCTGACTATGAACCATCTGGAGAAGCCCAACAAGGACACAGAACTGGGTCTGAACATCGCCTACCACAACGACCGCATCCGCCGTGAGGGCAGCAGCGTGGGCGACCGCTTCCTGAGCGACGACAGCCGCCTGCTCACCACCGAGACCATGACCAGCGAGACGAAGGTGAACAACCTCAACGTACAGGCCCGCTACAACTGGAACGCACAGAACGGATTCCTGGCCAATGTGCTGAAGTTCGACACCAACTGGAACAGCGACCGCGTGGACGGACAGCTCTCATCCGAACGCACAGGCACTGCCCCCATGAATTACGGCAATAACCGTGTGCGCCAGCACTTCGACCGCCCGCAGCTCTCCGTCTCCAACACCTTCAACACCATCCGCAACATCGGCAAGAACACCTTCGACCTCCACTTCTCCGCTGGCTATTCCCATCGTCCCAACACCCTCACCGTGGGCATCGACTCCCTGCTGCAAGGCACTCAGACCGCCTACTCGCAGGACGTGAACTCCCACCACATCGCGGGCCGCTTCAACACCAGCTACGGTATCCGCGTGGCCGACGTGTTCAAGTTCAGCTACGGCATCAGTGCCTCGGCCAACCTCCACGGCATTGTCACCGACCTCGATGGCTTCACGCCGCCAGCCGGAAACAACCAGCTCAGCAACGACCTCTGGTACAACACTTACTGCCTCGCCCTCGGCCAGAGCTACAAGTACGAGACGCCCGACCTCGACATCACCCTCGGCCTGCCCCTCGAACTCTACACCCAGACCCTCGACGACAAGATAAGGAAGGACAAGCACGGCTATACCCACCTGCTCTTCTTCCCCTCGCTCTCCGTGAACTGGAGCATCACCCGCGACCTCTGGTTCAACGCCGGTGCCAGCTACAGCAAGACCGTGGGCGACCCGGGCGGCATCTACAGCGGCTACATCATGTCGAACTACCGTGCCTTCCAGCGCAGCTACGTCGAACAACTGTCTGAGACCAAGAACTACGGGGCCAACGTCGGTCTGCGCTACCGCAGCGCCATCCGCGCCCTCTTCGCCAACATCGGCTTCAACTACCGTCGCACCCACGACAATCAGATCTACGGCTACAACTACGAGGGAGCCACCAGCGTCGTTCAGGCTGTCAACCAGCCCACCACCGCCAGCAACTACAGCGTCAGCGGCGAGGCCAGCAAGGGCTTCGACTTCCTCCGCTCCACCATCCGCGTCTTCGGCAGCTACAGCCTCTCCGAGAGCGAGCGTCTCATCAGCCAGAGCCTCTACCAGTACCACGCCCAGGGACTCAGCTTCGGCGGCAGTCTCTCGTTCAGCCCCTTCGAGTGGATTGGCATCGTCTATAGCAGCGGCTTCAGCCAGAGCCGCAGCTACACCGAGGGCCGCCGCGACCAGTCCACCACCGTGCGCAGCAACACCCAGCGCCTGTCCATGAGCGTCTATCCCACCAAGACCCTCACGCTGACCCTCGCCGCCGAGGACAACTACAACAACCTGACTGCCGAGAACCGCCATGCCTGGTTCGGCGACGCCACCGCCAAACTGAAGCTGAAGCACATCGACCTCGAACTGCAACTGAACAACCTCTTCGACCAGCGGCAGTACACCCGCGTCAACTACAGCGGCCTCGACATCTACACCCAGACCTCGCAGCTGCGGCCCCGTAACATCATTGGAACTATAAGATTCAAACTATTGTAAAATTATAAATCATCAACATCATGAACAAGAGAATCATCATCATCATCGCCCTCGCCGCAGTGTGCAGCGGGGCAAACGCCCAGTGGAAACAGGGCGATGTGCCACCTTCTTCAAGAAGAGGAAGTATTGCACCGACTGAGATTGACAAGGCGGAAGTGACCGTGTACTACGCCTTCAATGCCGACGACATCAAAGACGAAAATACCTACATCGACCTCGGATGGTTGCAAGTGGGCAAGCAGTACACGAAGTATGCCAGCTATTTCGTGGCACACAGCGATTCGACCTACAAACCTGTATTGATAAAGAACAGCAACGGTGAGAGCAGCTACGCCGGACGGAAGTTCGGCGGCAAATATCCCAGCCGATGGTCGGAATACCAGTTCGACGAGATTTACATCAAGGATGGCCAACTGACGGAATACGCCATCATGCCGATGAACCTCGACCGTGAATGTTGCCAGTACACAGAGCCAGTGCCGAAGCAGCAATGGACGCTGAAGGACGAGCAGCAGACCATCCACGGATACCGATGCCAGAAGGCCACCTGCCTCTGGCGGGGTCGCGACTATGTGGCGTGGTTCACCTCTGAAATCCCCATCCAGCGCGGCCCGTGGAAGTTCGGAGGCCTGCCCGGACTCATCGTGAAGATTTCAGATGCCAAGCAAGAGTACAACTTCGAGTTGGTGAAACTGGAGCGCACGCCGCGCCCCATCATGCAGTGGAACTTCTCGCGGTTCAAGAAAGTAAAGCGCCAGGACATGCTGAAACTGCAGAAGAAGATCAACGTCAATTGGCTTACCGTCCTCTATGGCGGCAGGGTCACTTCACTGGAAGGAAACACTTTCCCCGACAAGCCCTATAGTCCGATGGAGTTAGAGTAATATGAACAAGAAAATCATCACCATCATCTTTGCCCTCGCCGCTGTGTGTGGCGGGGCAAGTGCACAACAGAAGCAGAGCACGGCCACACGTCCGCGAATGGTGGACTACGGCGTAGTGAAAGCCACTGTGATTGGCACAAGCAACATCCGCATACTCTATGCCTTCAATGCCAAGGACTTGAAGGACGAGGACACATGGATAGACTGCGGTCAACTGCTTACGGACAAAGGCATGACCCAGTACGCCAGTCACTTCCTGGCCGAGAACGACGAGGCCCTGCGGCAGTGGCTAAAGGCCAATCCCCACAAGACGTACTATCCCAATGCACTCAAGTTGAAAGGTTTCCGAAAGGATATTTGGTCGGAGTATCAGTACTCACAAATTTTCGTCCGTGGCAAAGAACTGACCGAGTGGGCAGTGATGCCGGCGGCCGAGTTCATCCAATACCGTTACACGGAGCCGTGGCCGTCGATGCAGTGGACACTCGGAAGCGAGAAGCAAAGCATCTGTGGCTATCAGTGCCAGAAAGCCACATGCCACTGGCGAGGACGCGACTATGAAGCATGGTTCACGTCAGCCATCCCCTTGAAGTCCGGTCCGTGGAAGTTCGGCGGACTGCCGGGCCTCATCATGAAGATTTACGACACCAAGCGCCTCTACACATGGGAGGCCGTCAGCGTGGAGAACGGCTCGTTCCCCATCTACCAGTTGGAGGAACGTTTCTTCAAGGACAGCGACCGCAAGAAAGTCCTGAAGATGCAGCGCGACTGGAACGTGAAGTACAACGAACTCTCTGGCCGCATGTATAACGGCACCATGCAGGTGCGCACAGAGCGCTATCCCTACGACCAATTGGAATTAGAATAATACTTATCATCATGAACAAGAAAATCATCACCATCATCATCGCCCTCGCCGCCATTTGCAGCGGGGCAAGTGCACAACCCAAGAACGCCTATTGTCCCTCACCGAACAATCGAGGCGCAGGTAAGATGGCCGTCGTTGACACGACGCGCATCCGGGTTTGGTATGCCTTCAACGCCGATGACGTGAAGGACGAGAACACGTACATCGACCATCAGCGTCTGGACATCGGAAAGCGCGTGACGAAGTACTACAGCGAATTTCTCTTCCGTTCCGACTCGCTGATTGTCGAGTGGAAGAAAGCCCATCCCGGAGCAGAGGCCGTCCCTGGCTTCCTCGGTAACGGAGGAAAAAAACAGGACAAGTGGAGCGAGTACGAATACTCTGACCTCTTCATTTCAAATGGAGAACTGACGGAGTATGCCACTATGCCGCTATCGTTGGTAAAATACAATTCCTACTACACTGAGCCGTACCCCTTGCAGCAGTGGACTATGGGCACAGAGACACAGGACATTCTCGGCCATCGCTGCCAGAAAGCCACCTGCCACTGGCGGGGCCGTGACTTCGTGGCGTGGTTTGCGCCCGACATCCCCGTAAAGGCAGGCCCGTGGAAGTTCGGCGGTCTGCCCGGCCTTATTCTGAAGTTGCAGGACACAGCGGGTGTCTATCGTTTCGAGGCTGTTCAAATCTCATCGAAGCCATACCCCATCTTCAAATACGACTTTAAAACCTACAGCGCCTCCACTCGCGAAAAGGTGTGGAAGATGCAAAGAACCTTCAATGAGAACTGGTTCAAGGCTGCCGATTTCCACAAGGCCACAATGGATGCCTCTGGAAAAATTGTGCAGGGCGAGGCAATGTCAAAATATACGCCTTACGACCCCTTGGAATTAGAATAACCCCACACGCCAGTTTCTATGATTGGTGCCTCCCCGTTCGCTTTGTCGCGACGGGCGGCGGGGAGGTTTTTCTTAGGAACGGCGAAACCCTCGGGGCGACTTAAATGCGCTGGAGCCGCACGCGAGGGAACAGTAAGATGGTCAGCGCAAACATTTTCGGCGTATAGCTCATTTTGCAGGATAAACGCCCAAATTTGTTGAAATATCTGAAATAGATAAATCTTTTATAAATACCATACTTGGCGTTTTTGCCCATTCCAAAGAAAACCCAATATGTAAATATATTTTTGAGTCTCAAACGTTTGAATCACTCAAAACGCTTGTATTTATCGGGCTTCGAGTGCTGTTCCATCCTGCAAAATGAGCTATAGGTCACATTTTCTAACGCCAAATAACCTACTTACAGGGCAGGAGAGCCCCGCTACACGCCCAGCGTCCCTTCTGACAGGACAGGAGCCATGCGCTGAACGCTCAGCGGACGAACAGACAGGACACAACACCACCAAACCAATAACAGCAGATATGGAACAACTCATCAACGACATCACCTATGATTACCAAAGCCTCCATCCGCCGTTTCCTGTGGCGCCACTGTTACGATCTTCATTATCTACTCTACAAGGAGAAGTTCAACGAAGAGGAATATCAGGAATTGATAGAACGTATCAAGAAAGGGAAAACAGACAACAGTAATAACAACCCATAAAACATCAAAGACAATGAAAAAGATTTTAGCAACCATGATGGCCCTTGCGCTGACGATAGGAGCGCAGGCCGAGAGAATCGATTCAACCCAGTTTGTAGCATTCTATAATTACACCATTCAGACGCAGGACGACGAGGGGCAGAACGTCACGGACTCAATACGGCTGGCTCTGCTGGTGGGCACACGTGCCACGTATTGCACCACCGTACTTGCCTACAACAAGGACGGCAGGCCTGGCCCGGAAATGACAAACGCATTCTCCATGCACCAACAGAACGTGCTGACCGACGTGGAGAGGTCGGAGGTTGTGGCCGTAGAACCTATTTACCCTTATCGCTACGAGACCCATGAGCCAATGGCAAAGATTGACTGGACGCTGACCGACGACACGCTGACCATCAGCGGACTGCTCTGCCATCGCGCAACGGGCAAACTCTACGGCAAGCAGTGGACGGCGTGGTACACCGAGGAAATGCCCTCGTCGGCTGGCCCGTGGAAACTGCGCGGACTGCCGGGACTGATTGTGAAGGCCGAAGACAGCGAGGGCATCCATTGTTTCGAGTTGTACGGAACGAAGAACGAAGTCATTGACATCAATATGATTGGTAATCCTGAGTACCAGAAACTGAGCCGTAAGAAGTTGATGGATTTTAAGAAGCGTATTTTGAGCAGTCCACGCTATGTCAAAGAACCAACCTACTATGTACAGGACAATGCTGACGACGTAGGAGAGATTGACCTTAATGGTACTATCTATTATGTTGGTATGAACTCACACATGATGATTCTAAAGAAGAGCCATGTGTATCAACCGTTGGAACTGGAGTAAACAATGAAAAAGATTTTAGTAACCATGATGGCCCTCGCGCTGACGATAGGAGCGCAGGCACAGCAGGACGATGGTATGGATGACATGTTGGCAGCGATGATTGCAGCCAAAATCCATCAGGACAGTATCGACACGTCGAGCCTCGTGGCGGTGTACGACTACGAGTGTCAGACGCAGGACGCTGACGCCAAGGCGGTGACGGACAAGATGAAGGTATGCCTGCAGGTGGGGCAGCACTGCACGCGCAGTTTCCCTTATCGAAAGTTCCGCGAAAACACGGAGGGTTATGACTGCATGACGCCCGATGAATTTCCGCAGTTCAGGGCGGAATCGTATTGCTTTGTACCTGAGGTATGGACGAACTATCCCGACGGACAGGTGACTGTGCGCGACGCGATAATTCCTAATATCTATGAGACCAGAGAGGAACGAAAACCTATCAACTGGGAACTGATTGACGACACGCTGACGGTTGCAGGCTACCTGTGCAAGACGGCCACATGTCAGTTGCACGGAAGGAATTGGACGGCACTCTACAGCGAGGACATCCCAACGTCGGCGGGGCCATGGAAACTATGCGGACTACCAGGGCTGGTGCTAAAAGCCGAGACAGACGACGGCATCCACCGCTTCACGCTTGCCAGTCTCCAGCGCATTGTCTCGCCCATCTACTATGAGCATAACGCCATTACTACGAAGACATCCGAGAAGAAACTCATCAAGAACCGCATAAAAATCTTCGGCAACAAACTCTATCCGAAGAATCCTACGTACTACATAGCAGACCGTGGCAGCATGAATGCAGACGAGACCTTCTGCCAGATGGGCGACGAGATATTAACCTTGGTCAATGGCGTGTTGGAGGACAATAAGGCGCATGTGTATCAACCGCTGGAAGTCTGCGAGTAAGTGAGAGCAGAGCGATGCTTGCATCAGCTCTGCCGAGCGTGAGCAGACTCGACTGAAAGTCAACTGGAGTAGAACAATATGAAACGACTCCTATACATTATATTATATATAGCACTGGCAGCGACGGCGTCGGCGCAGGAAGCGATCGACACGGCGCAGTTCGTGGCGGTGTACAACTACGAGTGCAGGACGCAGGACGCGGAGGGGACACCCGTCACGGACAGGATGCAGGTCGTGGTGCAGGTGGGACGGACGGTGACGAA
>CAMHIS010000108.1 GCA_946185285.1 uncultured Prevotellaceae bacterium | reverse complement strand
GCAACAATCCTGCCGATGATGAGACCCGCTATAACTTAGCGCTCTGCAAGCGTCAACAGAAGCAGCAACAGCAGAATCAACAGCAGCAGAAGCAAGATCAAAAGCAAGAGCAGAAACAAGAAGAAAAGAAAGAAGAACAGAAGCAGGAGCAGCAGCAACAACAGAAGCAGGAACAGCAGATGAGTCGTGAGAATGCTGAACAGATGCTCAATGCTGCTATGCAGGAAGAAAAACAGACACAACAGCGCATGAAAAAGGCTCAGCAACAGCCGAATCGTCGTCAGTTGGATAAGAACTGGTAATAGCGGGCTAAAGCCCTAAATGATAATTGCTAAATGATAACGGATAATATAATGAGATATAATAAAACGATAATGAAAAATAGATGGATGATAATGTTTTTATCATTTATCATTTATCAATTATCAATTAGCCCCGCAGGGGCGCAAACACTTACTGGTCGTGCTCCCTCACAGGTTGCTGTGGGTGAGCAGTTCCGTTTGACCTATACTATCAACACCCAGGATGTGCGTGGATTCCGTGCAGGCAATATTCCTGAGGAGTTTGAGGTCTTGATGGGCCCCAGCACATCGACACAGTCGAGTTTCCAGATGATCAACGGTCACACGTCGAGCACGTCGTCCGTCACCTATACTTATATTGTTGTGGCCACGAAGAATGGTTCATTCACCATCCCTCCTGCTCATTGCACCGTCGATGGCAAGACTGTTACGTCTAACGAGATACACATCAAGGTTAGTGGTCAGGCCCAGCAAGGTGGGCGTCAGCAGAGTCGTCAGCAGAGTGGGGGTAATGGCGAGTTGCGTCCAGCGGGTAGTGCGATTTCAGGCAGCGATCTCTTCATTCATGTCAGCGCTTCTAAGCAGCACGTTCGTGAACAGGAACCTATCCTGTTGACCTATAAGGTTTATACGCTCGTCGGACTGACCCAGCTGAGTGGTAAGATGCCCGACCTGAAGAGCTTTTATACTCGTGAAGTTCCTCTGCCTCAGGAGAAGAGTTTCAAGATAGAGACTTTCAATGGTCGCCAGTATCGAACCGTCACGTGGCAACAGTATGTCATGTTCCCGCAGGCTACCGGCAAGCTGGAGATTCCCGCTATTACCTACGATGGTATTGTCGTCCAGCAGAACCGCAACGTCGATCCCTTCGAGGCTTTCTTCAATGGTGGTTCCGGCTATGTTGAAGTGAAGAAGCAAATCAAGGCACCGGCCATTACCATTCAGGTTGACCCGCTGCCCCAGCGTCCTGCCAATTTCTCTGGTGGTGTGGGTTCATTCAACATTTCTGCGCAGATAGACAAGACAGAAGTCAAGGCCAATGACCCTGTCAATCTGCGTGTTGTCGTGTCGGGTGTGGGTAATATGAAACTGCTCAAACAACCTGTTGTCAAGATGCCGAAGGACTTCGACAGCTATGATGCCAAGGTGACCGACAAGACCAAGTTGACAGTTAATGGCTTGGAGGGTAGTATCGTCTATGATTTTCTCGCTGTTCCCCGTCATCAGGGAACCTTTGAGATTCCGGCTATCGAATATACCTATTTCGATACGAAGGCCAACGCCTATAAAACGTTGCGTACCGAACCGTTTACATTGAAGGTGGCCAAGGGTGACGGACAGACCACCGTATCGTCGTTTGCCGGACAGGAAGATGTCAAAGAATTGGCTAACGATATTCGTTATATCCATACGGGTAACACCACGCAGCATGGTGTTGACGAGTTCTTCTTTGGCTCTATAGCCTATGGCGTCTCACTGGGTGTCTTGCTGCTCATCTTTATCTCGTTGTTTGTTGTTTTCCGCCATCGTGCTATCGAGAATGCCAACCTCGTCAAGCAGCGTGCTGGCAAGGCTAACAAGGTGGCCGTGAAACGTTTGAAGAAGGCTGCCAAGTTGATGAAGATAGGCAAGTCTGGCGAATTCTATGACGAAGTGCTGCGTGCCCTGTGGGGTTATGTCGGTGACAAGCTGAACATGCCTGTCGACCAGCTGTCGCGCGACAATATCAGTCAGCAGCTCTCGGCGTATAACGTCTCTGAAGAAACCATCAGCCAGTTTATCGGTGCCCTCGACGAGTGCGAGTTTGCCCGTTACGCTCCAGGTGATGCTACAGGAAATATGAATAAGGTCTATGATGCAGCTATCTCTGCCATTACGCAGATAGCCAATACGATGAAGAAATCAAAGACTACCACACCGCATATGGCCGTGTTGCTGCTGTTGTTGCTTCTGCCTATGACAGGCATGGCTGCTAACAAGGTGACGAAGGCCAATGCCGACAGTCTCTATGCAGCTGAGCACTACCAGCAGGCAGCCCATGAGTATGAGGCACTCTTGAAGAAGGGCATCTCGTCGGATATCTATTACAATCTTGGCAACTGCTACTACCGCATGGACGATATGACACGTGCTGTGCTGAATTACGAGCGTGCCTTGCTGTTGTCGCCCGGCGATCGTGATGTGCGTCTGAATCTGCAGTTGGCACGTTCGAAGACTATCGACAAGATTGTTCCTGAGTCAGAGATGTTCTTCGTCACGTGGTATCGCTCATTGGTCAACCTGATGAGTGTTGACGGATGGGCGCGTACTGCCATTGTGTCGCTTGTTGTAGCCCTCATCCTGGCGCTGCTCTATCTGTTCAGCGATAGAATATGGCTTCGTAAATTGGGATTCTTTGGCGGCATCCTGTTGCTGTTGACGTTTGCGCTGAGCAACCTCTTTGCCTATCAGCAGAAGCAGGCCTTGGTGCACCGCTCAGGCGCCATCATCATCCATTCTGCCGTGAATGTGAAGAGTACGCCCGCCCATAACGGTACCGACCTGTTTATCCTGCATGAAGGTACGAAGGTGACGATTACTGACGACTCCATGAACGACTGGAAGGAAATCCGCGTGGCCGACGGCAAGGAAGGTTGGCTGCAGACAAAGGATATTGAGAAAATATAATCTCGGTATTACGAGATAACGGTATTACGAAGAATAATGGAAGAAATCATTCAGTTTGACAAGCAACTGTTGCTGATGGTGAATGGCAGCGACTCAGTGCTTCTGGATTATGTTGTCCTGACGCTGACCAATGCCAAGACGTGGATACCTCTCTATCTGGGACTGTTCTACGTGGTGGTGATGACGCACAAACCCAACTGGCGCGACATCCTGCTCATTCTGGCTGCTGCCGGACTGTGTGTACTGCTGGCTGGCACCATCGACGACACCATTGTCAAACCCTTGGTGGCACGCTGGCGTCCTACCCACGACCCTCAGATTGGTGCGCTGGTCGATGTTGTCAATGACTATCGTGGTGGCAACTACGGTTTCTTCTCGGCACATGCGGCGAACACGTTTTCCATTGCCCTTTTCTTCTCGCTGTTGATGCGCCACCGCCTGTTTGTCTGTTTCATGGTGGCTTGGTCGCTCATCAACTGCTGGACGCGTCTATATCTGGGTGTCCACTATCCGGGCGACATTACCGTCGGACTCCTCTGGGGCGGTTTGGTGGGCTATGGTGTCTATCGTCTCTATTGTCGCGTCACCACACCTGTCCGCTACGACATGCGCCATCTTTGGGTGCCTATTGGTATCCTTTGCCTGTCTATCCTTTACGCTTTTATTCGCGCTGCCGTTATCGTTTATGCATGACACGTTCCTCTATCGTCTGGAAGATGACGAAGAGGACGGGAACGATGAACAGCAGAGCAATGGTTCCGATGACCATACCGCCGATGGTGCCCACGCCCAGCGAGTGGTTACCGTTGGCACCTACGCCTGTGGCCAGGGCTAACGGCAATAGTCCGAAGACCATGGTCAGCGATGTCATCAAGATGGGTCGCAGACGGACGGCCGCAGCATCCAGCGCTGCCTCGATGATGCCCATACCCTGACGGCGACGCGTCGAGGCGTATTCTGTCAGCAGGATGGCCGTTTTCGACAACAGTCCTATCAGCATGATCAGTCCCGTCTGCATGTAGATGTTGTTCTCCAGTCCCCACATCCACGCAAAGAGGAACGAGCCCGCCAATCCGAAGGGCACGCTCAGGATGACTGCCATCGGGATGAACAGACTCTCGTAGAGTGCACAGAGAATCAGATAGATGAAGACGATGCAGAGCACGAAGACCAGCGCTGTGGTGTTCTGCGACGAAGCTTCTTCGCGTGTCATACCGCCAAACTCATAGCCGTAGCCTTCGGGTAATACCTCGGTAGCCACCTCGCGGATGGCATCAATGGCCTGTCCGGAGCTGTAACCCTCGGCAGCCGTTCCACCCACCTGTATCGACGGGAAGAGGTTGAAGCGCGACAGCGTCTCAGAACCATAGACACGTGTCAGCGTCAGGTATTGACCGATGGGCGACATCTCGCCCTGACTGTTCTTGACGAAGATGTTGTTCAGCGACTCCGTGTCCAGACGGTACTCCGGCGAGGCCTGCACCATGACGCGGTAGAGCTTGGTGAAGCGCACGAAGTTCGAAGCATAAGTGCCGCCGACATAACCGCTGAGGGCTGCGAGCACGTCGCTGGGCGACACGCCGCGCCGCTTGCACAAGGCTGCATCGACCTCCACGCGGTACTGCGGATATTTCAGCGAGAAGTTGGTGTAGGCACGACCAATCTCCGGGCGCTCGCCAAGTGCCGCAATCAGCTTGTTTGTATAGCCCAGCAGGTCCTGAATGGTGCCGCCGTGCTTGTCCTGCACGTGCAGCTCGAAACCGTTGATGCGTCCGAAGCCTGGCAGCATGTTCTGCGTGTTCACCTGAATCTTCGCGTTGGCAATGTCGGCGGTCCTGCGGTATATCTCCTGCACAATGCTCTGGTCGTCGTCGCCCTTGCCCGTGCGCTCGTTCCACTTCTTCAGCTTCAGCGTGAAGTTACCGTTCGACGACGACTGCTCGAAGCTGTTCGAGTTGCCGGCAATGAGCGAGTAGATGCGCAGCTGCGGCAGGTCCTTGATGCGTTCCTCCACTTCTTTTAATATATGGTAGGTCTGCTGCAGACTGCTGCCTGGCGCCGCCTGCACATTGATGAACACCGTTCCCATGTCCTCGTTGGGCACCAGTCCCGTCTTGGTGGTTTTCATCATCCAGCCAAGGACGGCGATGGCCACGATGACGAGGACGCCAGCCAGCTTCTTGCGGTTGATGAACCCGGTGACAACACCCTTATAGCGCGTGGCGATGGCCGTGAAGCCCACGTTGAAACGCTCTTGGAACTTGTTCAGCTTCGAGTCGCGCATGATGATGGCCGACAGGGCGGGAGAGAGCGTCAAGGCGTTGAACAGTGAGATGGCAACGGCAATGGCCATGGTCAGTCCGAACTGCGTGTAGAACGTTCCTGTGACACCGCCGATGAAGCAGACGGGCACAAACACCGCCATGAACACCAGCGTGGTGGTGATGAGGGCGGAGGTGATGTTGTGCATGGCGTCGGCAACCATATTGGCGGCGGGTGAACCGCCGCCCACACTGGTTTGCTCCAGCTTGGCTTGCACGGCTTCGACCACTACGATGGCGTCGTCCACCACCGTACCGATGACCAGCACGAGGGCGAAGAGCGTCAGCATGTTCAGCGAGAAGCCGATGGCGTAGATGACGGCCAGGGTGGCTATCAATGACACGATGATGGCGATGGCCGGGATGATGGTGGCGCGCCACGAGCCCAGGAACAGCCACACCACGAGGATGACCAGCACGAGGGCTTCGAACAGTGTCTCCACAACGCTGGCGATGCTGGCGTCGAGGAAGTCTTTCTTCGACTCCAGGTCCTCAATGACGATGCCCGGGGGCAGCGAGTGGCGTATCTCCTCGACCTCCGCGTCTATCTGCTTGATAATCTCGTTGGCGTTCGAGCCTGCCACCTGGTTGATGCTGATGTTGATGCCCGGACTGCCGTTGGTCTCGCCGATGATGTTATAGTTCTGCGAACCCAGTTCCACGCGGGCTATGTCGCCAATGCGCAGCACGTCGCCGTCGGGCAGCGAGCGCACCACCAGGTTCTCATATTCCTGTTCCTCCTCGTAGCGACCGCGGTATTTCAGCACATACTGGAACGTGTTCTCGCTCTCGGCACCCAGCGTACCCGTAGCCACCTCGACGTTCTGCTCGTTGAGCACCTGCGTCACGTCGGCAGGCGTCAGATCGTAGCGCGCCATCTTCAGCGGGTCCAGCCAGATGCGCATGGAGTAGTCGGCACCCATCACGTTCACCTCGCCGACACCTGGAATACGGCTTAGTCGCGGTTCGATGTTAATCTTCGTATAGTTAGCCAGGAACGAGCGGTCGAACGTCGAGTCCGGGCTATAGACGGCTATCTGCTTGATGTTCGACGTCTGGCGCTTACGCACCGTCAGACCGCTCTTCACCACGTCGCTGGGCAGTCGGCCCTGCACCGTTGCGGCACGGTTCTGCACGTTCACCATCGCCATGTTCGGGTCGGTGCCCTGACGGAAGAAGATACCTATCGAGGCCGTACCGTTGTTCGATGCCGACGACGTCATGTACATCATGCCTTCCACGCCGTTGATGGCCTCTTCCAGGGGTACGATGACGCTCTTCTGCACCGTCTCGGCGTTGGCGCCGGTGTACGAGGCCATGACGCGGACGGTGGGCGGTGCTATCTCAGGAAACTGCTCCAGCGCCAGACGGCTCAGTCCGATGATGCCCACCAGCACCATCAGCACGCTGATGACTCCGGATAATATCGGGCGGTCAATAAATGTTCTTACGTTCATGGCTTACTTCACTTCAATTCCTTCTTTCAGCAGTCCGGCACCCTCGGCGATGATGGTGTCGCCAACCTGCAAACCTTCCTCCACGATATACTCCTTGCCGTTGTTCTGCGGAAACAGGGTGACGGCGGTGGCCTTCGTCTTGCCGTCCACCACACGATAGACGAACGAGCGGTTCTGCAACTCGTAGGTGGCCTCCTGCGGAATGACCACGCAGTCCTTCACGTCTGTGGGCACCACCACCGTTGCCGATCCGCCGTCCTGCAGCAGATGGCTCGGATTGGGGAATGTGGCGCGCAGCATGATGGCGCCCGTCGAGGCATCCACCGTACCGCTCATGGCGCTGATGCGGCCCTGCTGGTCGTAGTCCTTGCCGGTTATCAGGCGCAGCCCCACGGCCGGCGCCTTTTCGATGAACGCGGCGATGGAACCGTAGCGACTGGTCAGCTCGAAGGCCTGGCGTTGGTTGATGCTGAAGTAGGCATACATCTCCGCGTCGTCGGCCACCGTCACCAGCGGTTCACTGATGTTGCTGCCGACCAGCGACCCCACGTGCCACGGAATCATCGATGCCACGCCGTTCACCGGGCTCTTCACCTCGGTGTACGACAGATTGTTGCGGGCGGCCACCTCCTGTGCCTTGGCCTGTGCCATAGCAGCTTCGGCCTCCAGCAGTGCGTTGCGCACGGTCTTCACCGACACGTCGCTCACCACGCGCCCTTCCTTCAGCAGCGACTCGTTCTCGTAGTTCATGCGTGCCGTCTCCAGTCGGGCCTCCGCACTCTTGCGTGCTGCGATGGCCGACTCCAGCGCTGCCTGGTAGGGCACCTGGTCGATGACGAACAGCAGCTGACCCTTGCGGACGTTCTCGCCCTCGTTGATGCAGATGCGGGTGATGCAGCCGCTCACCTGCGGACGAATCTCCACAATCTGCCTACCCGTCAGTCGCGCCGAGTACTGCCGCTCCAGCGTCATGTCCTTCTTCGTCACCACCGTTGTCTTATACTGCTGGGCGCCCTGTTCCCGCTTCTTCTGCTGGCCGCACGACGCTACCAGCAGTCCGCCGCAGACTGCCGTGAGAACACCCATAAACAAAGCTTTCTTCATATCGTTAGTTTATATGTTGTCAATTTCGACTACAAAAATACAAAAAAACTCTTATTTCTTCACCATTTCCTCCTCGCTTTTAAAAACAAATAACATATTTTTTTCGGAACCGAAACCCCTTTTGCCATCGAAAGCTAGTAGGGCCAGAAATCTGGAAGTATACTTTTACGGAGCTGGAAGTATACTTTTACGGAGCTGGAAGTATACTTTTACGAAAGTCGGGGTATAAACTGAGAGTCTAAAAATAATTTGTTTAACACTTAAAATCTATTGCATTATGGCAAAAGTCATTTTGTCTAAGAAATCTAGGAATCTAGGAATTTTTTCGCTAGCCATTCCTTGGTTCTCACACCTAAAGGTATGAGTGTGGCGCTGCAATCCTTAATTCCTTAGAATAAATAAAGTAAGAAGCCCAGCCAGCAAAATGGCGGGGCTTCTTTTGGCTATTCGCAGAATATTTGCTACCTTTGCAGAAAGAAAAACTAGCGACGATGGAAAATATCAAGATATTCACAAGACTCATCAGCACGGAGCTGCACCTGCAGGAGCATGCTGTGGAGAACACGCTGAA
>CAMHIS010000107.1 GCA_946185285.1 uncultured Prevotellaceae bacterium | reverse complement strand
CTTTGTCGAGGCTGGTTTTGGAGAACAAGGTATTGTCCTCGCTGGTCTGAAGTACAGATTCTGATTCCAGAGGCATGGCAGGCCTACAACGCTACCTTCATGAAGACGGGATAGTGGTCGGAGTAGGTCATCTCGGACATGTAGTAGGTGAGACCCTTGAGCGAGGCGTCGTGGAAGATGTAGTCGATGCGGACGGCCTTCTTGCCTCGGAAGGTGCGCATCCAACCGCTGCCACACTCCTTGAAACCGTCGACCATATTGCCTAACATGGTGTTGTAGACGTAGGAGTAGGGGACGTCGTTGAAGTCGCCACAGAGGATGGCCGGATGTGGGGACTGGCGCTTGTCGGTGGCTACGATGTTGGCTTGCGAGGCGCGGAACATCATGCCCATGGTGTAGTTGCCGAAAATGGCGTTGAGCAGACGGCTGCTGCTGACGTCGTAGTCCTGAGCCATGAGCTTGCCGGCCTGATGGAGCGTGCGGTTGATGCCCGTAGTCTGCAGGTGGACATTATAGACGCGGATGACATCGCCCTTGATGTCAATGTCGGCCCACATGGCGCTGTTGTTGGTATAGTCGAAAAGGATCTTGTCGGACTTCTTGATGGGATAGCGGCTGTAGATGACCATATCCTCGCGACCCACAGCCATATAGGGGAAGTATTCCTTGTAGGAAACGGAATTGAGCTTGTCGCCGCTGACGTCGCTATACTCCTGGATGCACAGCACGTCGACTTTCTGACGACGCATCTCGGCCAGAATGTCCTGAGCCATGAATCCTGAGGTCTCGCGGTTGAACATGGCGACGTTGTAGGTGGCTATCTTCAGTCCGGCCTTGCCATCGGCTCCTTTCTCGAGCGAGCGGAACTGATAGAGGGTGCCCATATAGGGGATGCAACAGGCAATGGTGACGATGGGCATGAGCAGGAAGAGCCAGCGACGGCGGATGAGCCAGTAGACGGTCAGCAGGACGTTGATGGCAATGAGCAGGGGCAGGACGTAGACCAGCATGGCTCGAGCCGAATGGCCAATAGGGCTGACATCGCCTCCGTAGAGGGCTACGATGGTGAAGACGGTGGCGATAATCTGTGCCACGAGGAACATCATGGAAAAGTACTTGTATACAGCGAGTTTACCCATAGGTGTTTGGAGGATATAAGGGGGATTACTTATTCTGTTTCTTTCACGTATTTATGTACGGTGTCGAGCAGGTCTTCCACACGGAAGGGCTTAGCCAGGAACTCGTCGCAGCCGGCATCGCGGGCCTCGCGGATATTCTCCTCGAAGGCATAGGCGCTGAGGGCGACAATGGGGATGTCGCTGTTCACCTCCTTGATGATGCGCGTGGCGTCGAGTCCGTTCATATCGGGCATGCGGATGTCCATGAGGACGAGCGCGGGGTGCTCCTCTTCGCACATGGTGACAGCCTCGATGCCGTTCCTGGCACGCATCAGACGGTAACGCTTGCTGAGCACGATGCGCACGAGCTCGTAGTTGCTGTCTTCATCCTCGGCGACGAGAATGAGCGGAGCATTGGCGACATCGGTCTTGGTGCTGACGCGGATGGTGCGTGAATTGGTGGTGATACGGCTGTTCTTCGACATACCGCCAATGGTACCCTCGAAGGGCAGCACGAAGCGGAAGGTGGAACCTTCGCCGAGCTTTGACGCTACGGAAATGCGGCCTCCGAGCTTCTCAACGATGATCTTACAGAGGGCCAGACCGAGACCATAGCCGCTCTGCGTCTCCGCATCGCGCGACATATAGGCTTCGAAGATGTGCTTCTGGTCTTCATCGGCAATGCCTGAACCAGTATCGCTGACGTAGAATTCGACATCCTGACCGTCGTTGATCAACCGGTAGCCATAGGAGATGCTGCCCCTGGTGGTGTGCTTCAGCGCATTGCTGATGAGATTGGAGAACACCTGGGTGAGGCGGTTGGCATCGGTATTGAGCGTCACGTTCATGTTCGGCTTGCTCCACACGAAATCGATGGTCTCGGGGCAGCGGAACTTGAAGATGAGCCGCATGTTGCGGCATATCTCGTTGAGGTCGGTCATGCTGCGCTTGATAGACAGCTCGCCAGCCTCTACACGGGAGAGGTCTAGAATCTCATTGATGAGCGACAGCAGACGGCTGTTGTTGCCCTCAATAATCTCCATGTACTTCATGCGGTCTTCGGCGGAGTCGGTCTCGGCCATGATGCGCGAGAAACCTTCGATGGCATTAAGTGGTGTGCGAATCTCATGACTCATGTTGGCCAAGAACAGTGACTTCATGTTGCTGGCTCTCTCGGTTTTCTCCATCTTCTCCTCATACTCGGCAAGCTTCTTCCGAGCGATGAAAAGTTCCTGCTCAGCGGCACTGCGCTTAGCATTGGCTTCTGCTATTTTCTGAATGAGTATTTCCCTTTCGTCTTGATTCATCTTGACTATAAATCTAATTTACCTTACGATTCTACGTATATAAATCGTTGCAAAATTAGTAAAATTATTCCGAAAAAAGAAATTTTGAAGAAAAATTTTTCACGCGCGACGTGCTTTCTCCCATGCGCCACCCCCCTGATGAGTGCGCAGATAGTGCATCCCACGGAAAACGTTAAAGTTCATGAAAAGGAAATAATAGGCTACATAGAGCAGCTTGTTCTTGCGTCCGTGCTGCGACAGCCACCAACCCAGGAATGCTGCCACATAGAACAGCAGCTGGAGCAGCCAGCAGACGGTGTAGACGGTGCCGGCATTCATAAAGACCAGCAACACGTTCAGCGGGATGAGGGCCATGAGGGCACAGGGGGTGACGGTCCAGCGGAGCACACGGTGCGACAGCAGCTGGAAAGCCACCACAAAGCGGCGGAAGGGGTTGAGCATAGCGCGCAGCCACCAGGTGGACTGGAGTCCGCCAGCAGCGATGCGCCGCTTGCGCTTCGACTCCTCAGCGAGGTCGGCAGAACCGTATTCCATCGCGTAGGCGTCGGGGGTATAGGCGATGCGATAGCCTGCGTCGACCATACGCATAGACATGACGTAATCGTCGAGCAGCGCATTTTCGGGCATGGGTTGGTAGAGGGCAGTGCGGATGGCGTTCAGTTCGCCTGCAGCACCCATAGCGGAATAGAGTTCGCTGTCAAGCTTTTTTAGCGTACTTTCATAGCGCCAGTAGAGTCCTTCGCCCTGGGCTGCCGTCTGGCTCTCATGGCGCGCGATGACGCGTTTCTCGCCAGCCACACAGGCTACCTTCGGATCCTGGAAACAGCGCACGATATGGCGGATGGCTTCCGCGTTGACCATCGTGTTGGCGTCGGTCATCACGGTGATGGGGGTAGTGACCAGGCTAAGCCCGTGGTTGAGGGCTGCCGTCTTGCCGCGACGCTCAGGCGTAAAGACCACCTGGACGTCAGGATACTGAGCCAGGCGCTGGTTGGTATCGTCGGTAGAGCCGTCGGTGACCCACATCAGATGGAGCTTTTCGCGCGGGTAGTCCAAAAGGCGGGTGTTCTCGATTTTCTGGTCGACCACGTCTTGCTCGTTGAAGGCGCAGACCAGGAAGGTGACGTCGGGTAGGGCATCGTCGTCAGGCAGGTCGGGCAGGGTAGGACGACCTCGCACGATGCGCTTGATTTTAACGAGCAGCCATAACAACACGCCGTAGCCCACATAGGTGTAGAACACCAGGAAGATACACATCCAAAAGAGGACTTTGAGTGTTGTCATGACTGCTCCGTTTTATCAGGAATTTGTCTCAATCTCTTCCTGCATGTCGATGAACTGACGGTTCTGGTCGTAGAACTCGTATTGCAGGAAAGCCAGTTTCTGTGACGGTACGATGCGCAGGCCCATACCGTATTTCATCTGCCATTTGCGCTTCAGCGATACGAGGCCCTGATTGATATAGGCGGCGACGTAGGGATGAACGTGCAAATAGAACTTGCGGATGCCTATCTTGTTGACCAGGCGGTCAATCTTGCTCTCCAGTTGGTCGGTAAACAGGATAGACGACTTGATTTTGCCCTTGCCAAAGCAGGTGGGGCAGGTTTCCTCTACATTGACATCCATTGCCGGACGGACGCGCTGACGCGTGATCTGCATCAGGCCGAACTTCGACAGCGGCAGGATGTTATGGCGTGCTCTGTCTTTCTGCATGTTCTTACACATGCGCTCATAGAGCAGTTGGCGGTCTTCAGCCAGATTCATGTCGATGAAGTCGACCACGATGATGCCGCCCATATCGCGAAGTCGCAGCTGGCGAGCCAGCTCGTCGGCAGCACCGAGGTTCACCTCCAGTGCGTTGGCCTCCTGACCATTCTCTGCGCGAGTACGATTACCCGAGTTGACGTCGACCACATGCATGGCCTCGGTGTGCTGGATGATGAGGTAGGCTCCGCGCTTGTAGTTCACCGTGCGTCCGAACGAAGCCTTGATCTGCTTCGTCACGCTGAAATTGTCGAAAATGGGCACCGTGCCGTTGTATAGCTTGACGATGTCCTGTTTGTCGGGCGCTATCAGGGCTACATAGTCGCGAACCTGCTGGTAGATGTCGGGATCGTTGACGTGGATGCCGTCATAGGTGGGGTCGAACAGGTCGCGCAGCATCGCTACGGCGCGTCCGGTCTCCTCGAAGGCCAACAGTGGTGTCTTCGTGGCTATCTGTACCTTCGTGATGGTGTCTTCCCAGCGCTTTACCAGCACCTTCATCTCGCTGTCGAGCTCGGCCACACGCTTGCCTTCGGCTGACGTACGGACAATGACGCCGAAGTTCTTGGGGCGGATGCTCTGCACGAGTTGTTTCAGTCGGGTGCGTTCCTCGCCTTTCTTGATTTTAGATGAAACCGAAACTTTATCGCCAAAGGGTATCAGCACCATATAGCGGCCGGCCAGACTGATATCACACGTCAGTCGGGGACCCTTGGTGTTGATGGGCTCCTTGACCACCTGAACCAGGATTTCCTGTCCCTGTTTCAGCGTGTTCTGCACGCTGCCTTCCTTCGGCAGGTCGGGCAGACGCGAAGCCTTGGCAATGGGGAAAAGTTTCTTCTTGTCGCTTTGTACCTGTTTAAGATACTTCTCAAAAGAGCTGAATTGCGTGCCTAAGTCAAGATAGTGCAAGAAAGCATCGCGCTCAGAACCTACCTCAACGAAGCAGGCATTGAGTCCGGGCATCAGTTTCTTGACCTTGCCCAGATAGATGTTGCCCACGGAGTAACTGGCCTCTTCGCGCTTCTCGTTCTGGTATTCCACCAGATTCTTGTCTTCGAGCAGGGCGATGGAGATCTCCTTGGGCTGCACATCGATGATTACTTCACTTGTCATCTTGTTGACTTTACATTAATAATTCATAAATAGCAAGGGAGTGCTCTGATTGCTCAGATTCACTCCCTTCATTTCTTGTTTTGACGCCTAGAACTTACTTGCTCTTATGACGATTCTTGCGCAGTCTCTTCTTACGCTTGTGGGTAGCCATCTTGTGGCCCTTCTTTTTCTTTCCGTTTGGCATAATTCTAAAATATTTAAAAAGTTGTTTTACTTCATTCGGGCAAGGAAGGTCTTGCAAGGCTTAAAGGCGGGGATGTCGTGAGCCTCGATGACCATCGTGACATTCTTTGAAATGTTACGTGCCGTCTTCTTGGCGCGACGCTTCACAACAAACGTTCCAAAACCACGGAGGAAGACATCCTCACGATTGTCAGCCATGCTGATACGTACTTCCTCCATAAAAGCCTCGATAACGGCTGCAACATCCTTCTTCTGAAGGCCTGTATCTTCAGTAATCTTACTGATAATATCTGCTTTTGTCATCTCTATAATTTATTATGTGTTCTAATTTCGGACTGCAAAGATACTGTTTTTCAACGAAATAGGAAAATTTTATCTGTTTTTTTTTCTAAAAAAGTAGATTTTTTGTAACTTTGCACCTAAATTTTACGCTTTTAGGATATGAAACAGACCAAAATTGTTGCCTCAGTGAGTGATCGTCGGTGCGATGTTGACTTCATTCGCCAGCTCTATAATGCGGGCGTGAATGTCATTCGTATGAATACGGCCCATGCTTCTGAGGATGGCATAAAGAATATTATAAGGAACGTGCGCGAGGTGAGTCGCCACATCGGCATACTGATAGACACCAAGGGTCCTGAGGTGCGCACGACGGGCTGTGAGGCCCCCATTGAATATAAGACGGGCGACGTGGTGAAGCTGTTCGGACGTCCGGAGATGGACTCGACGCACGACATCGTGAACCTGTCGTATGAGAACTTCGCTGCCGACGTGCAGGAGGGTGACCACGTGCTCTTCGACGACGGTGCGCTGGACATGCTGGTGATTGGCATCAACGGACCTGCCGTCATTGCACAGGTGACCAACGACGGTGTGCTGGGCGCGCACAAGAGTGTCAACGTGCCGGGACGCCATATCGCGCTGCCTGCACTGACCGCCAAGGACCGCAAGAACATCATGCTGGCTATCGACCAAGATATCGACTTCATCGCCCACTCGTTTGTCCGCTCGGCGGCCGACGTGCGTGCCGTGCAGGCTATTCTGGACGCTTTCAACAGCGACATCAAGATTATCTCGAAGATTGAGAACCAGGAGGGTGTCGACAATATCGACGAGATCATCGACGCCTCGTATGGCATCATGATAGCCCGCGGCGACCTGGGTATCGAGGTGCCCATCGAGCAGATTCCCGGCATCCAGCGTCAGATTATCCGCAAGTGTGTGCAGAAGAAGAAACCCGTGATTGTGGCCACGCAGATGCTCCACACGATGATCAACAACCCGCGTCCTACACGTGCTGAGGTGACGGATATCGCCAACGCGATCTATTCGAGTGCCGACGCGCTGATGCTCTCGGGCGAGACCGCCAGCGGAAAATATCCTGTCGAGGCGGTACGCACGATGGCTGCTATTGCCGAACAGGCTGAGCGCGACCGCGCCAGCAACCATATCGACATCCCACTGTCGCAGAATTGCGACATCCGCGAGTTCATGGCCCATAGTGCCATCGAGGCTACGGAGAAGCTGGGTGTGAAGGGCATCGTGACCGATTCGGCAACGGGAACTACAGCGCGCTCGCTGGCTGCCTTCCGAGGTCCGCACCCCGTGCTGGCCATCTGCTATAAGGACAAGTTGCAGCGCCTGCTGAACCTGTCGTATGGCGTGATTCCCGTCTATCAGAAAGGTCATATCTCCAGCGAACAGCTGTTTCTGGCTGCCGTCCGCATGCTGCGCCAGAAGGGCTATGTGGAGCTGGACGACAAGATAGCCTATCTGAGCGGCAACATCAGTACCGGCGGAGCTACCAAGTTCCTGGAAATCAATACTGTCAAGGAAGTATTCGATCAGGGATATGAGTTCCACATGCCAAAGGTGTAATAAATACATAAAAAAAGTCAAAGAGCAAGGATTATCGAAAATTTTTTGTTACCTTTGCAGAAAATTGTGCATATAAGACACATGAATCATATTAGAAACTTTTGCATCATCGCACATATTGACCACGGGAAGTCAACGCTGGCCGACCGTCTGCTGGAGTTCACGAAGACTATCCAGGTGACGGAGGGACAGATGTTGGACGATATGGATCTGGAGCGCGAGCGTGGCATCACGATCAAGAGTCACGCCATCCAGATGGAATATGTGAAGGATGGTGAGAAATATATATTGAACCTCATCGACACCCCGGGACACGTAGACTTCTCGTACGAGGTGAGCCGCTCCATCGCTGCCTGCGAGGGTGCGCTGCTGGTGGTCGACGCTACACAGGGCGTGCAGGCGCAGACCATCTCGAACCTCTATATGGCTATCGACAACGACCTGGAGATCATCCCCGTCATCAACAAGATAGACATGCCCTCAGCGATGCCCGATGAGGTGGAAGACGAAATCATCGAACTGATAGGCTGCGACCGCTCTGAGATTATCCGTGCATCGGGTAAGACGGGCGAGGGCGTAGAGGATATCCTGAATGCCGTCGTGGAGCGCATACCGCATCCCGAGGGCGACGAGCAGGCTCCGCTGCAGGCGCTGATTTTCGACTCGGTCTTCAACTCGTTCAGAGGCATCATCGCCTACTTCAAGATCACCAACGGTGTGATTCGTCAGGGCGACAAAGTGAAGTTCTTCAATACCGGAATGGAGTATGTTGCCGACGAGGTGGGCGTACTGAAGATGGACATGATTCCCCGCAAGGAGCTGCGTACCGGCGAGGTGGGTTACATCATCTCAGGTATCAAGAATGCCAAGGAGGTGAAGGTGGGCGACACCATTACCCACATCCAGAACCCATGCACGAAAGCCATCGAGGGCTTCCAGGAAGTGAAGCCGATGGTGTTTGCGGGTGTCTATCCGATAGATCCCGTAGACTACGAGAACCTGCGCGCCTCGCTGGAGAAGCTGCAGCTGAACGACGCCTCGCTGACCTTCACCCCTGAGACCTCCATCGCGCTGGGCTTCGGATTCCGTTGCGGATTCCTGGGCTTGCTGCACATGGAAATCGTACAGGAGCGTCTGGACCGTGAGTTCGATATGGACGTCATCACTACGGTGCCCAACGTAACCTATATGTGCTACACCAAGCAGGGTGAGGAGAAAGAGGTGCACAACC
>CAMHIS010000106.1 GCA_946185285.1 uncultured Prevotellaceae bacterium | reverse complement strand
TGAAGAACGTGGAGCGCGGACGTATCAAGGAGTATGTCGAGGAGTATCCCACAGCTGTCTATCACGAGGGTAAGCGCCCCTGGTATGAGAAGGCCGACATTGCCCTGCCTTGCGCAACTCAGAACGAAATCAACGGCGACGAGGCTCAGGCTCTGGTCGACAACGGTATCATCGCCGTTGCTGAGGGTGCCAACATGCCTTCACTGCCCGAGGCCATCAAGATTTTCCAGGATGCCAAGCTGCTCTACTCTCCCGGTAAGGCTTCTAACGCAGGTGGTGTGTCAGTATCAGGTCTTGAGATGTCGCAGAACTCTGAGCGTCTGTCATGGACGGCTGAAGAGGTCGACAACTACCTGAAGCGCATCATGAACGATATTCACGAGAACTGCGTGAAGTACGGTACTGAGAAGGACGGCTACATCAACTACGTGAAGGGTGCCAACGTTGCCGGCTTCATGAAGGTTGCCAAGGCCATGATGGCTCAGGGCATCGTATAAGCTTGACGCATCGCGTAAACAACAACACAAATACTATTTTATAGCGGGGATAGGTATTCATGAGCCTGTCCCCGCTTGTTTTATGAAAAATTATAGCCCTTCTTTCGGCTATTCGGGAAATATTTAGTAATTTTGCACCCGTGAAACGTTTGGGGCACTTCATAAAGACCATATATGTGATAGCCATCGGTTTATTGTTTCAGTCGAACGTAAAGGCTGAAACGATTGACCCTGTGGTATATATGGACAGTGTAGAGTTCTCGCTCATCACCTGCTCGCCCCACGAGGAAATCTACAGCCTCTACGGACATTCGGCCTTGCGCGTCCACGACCTGCATCAAGGCCATGAGGAGGACGTGTCGTTCAACTGGGGCGTATTCAACTACCATACGCCCTACTTCGTGCCCCGTTTCATCTTCGGACTCACCGACTATGAGTTGGGCATTGCCCCATTTCAGGCTTTCTGCAAGTACTACCAGCACTGGGGCAGTGCGGTGATGGAGCAGGTACTCGACCTGACCTCAGAGGAAAAACTGAAGCTGCACCTCGCCCTCAAGGAGAACTACATGCCCCAGAACCGCGTCTACCGCTATAATTACTTCTACGACAACTGCTCCACCCGTCCGCGCGACATTGTGGAGCGCAGCGTTAACGGCAGCGTGGTCTACGAAGAGCGCAACGGCTACGAGCCGACATTCCGTGAAATCGTCCACGAGAATGCAGCCCACCACCGCTGGACGTTGTTCGGCATCGATATGCTCTTGGGGCTGAAGGCCGACCTGAAGACCACCCGTGTTGAGCAGGAGTTCCTGCCAGCCAACTTGCTCTACGACTTCGACCATGCGCAAATCAGCGACGGCAGCGGCAACCTCCGCCCGTTAGTGAAGGAGCGCCGTATGCCCGTCAACCCTGGCGTGCAGGTTGTCGAGAGCGATGTCGCTATCACGCCTACGGTATGTGCCATCGGACTGCTCATCCTCTCGCTGGCGCTCTTTCTGCTGGAATGGCGTCGCCGCAAGACCTTCAAGCTCTGGGACGTCGCACTGATGGTTTTTCTCGGACTGCCGGGCTGCGTGCTGACACTCATGCTTTTCTCGCAGCACCCGACGACGAACCTCAACCTGGAACTGCTGCTCGTCAATCCTGTCCACCTGTTCTTCCTGCCCGCCGTGCTACGTCGCCGCAAAACCCGCTACTGGCCGCTGCTGGCCGTCATGGTGGTACTCTATATGCTTGGTGCCTTTTTCCAGCATTACGCTGAAGGTATGCTGATTTTGGCATCATCTTTGCTGTTAAGAATCTGGATTCATTATAAGAATGAGAAATAAATATCTGTATATCACCCTTCTGGCCATCCTCGGCATCACGCCTGAGATGATGGCACAGAACAAGATACAATACGCCCCCCGCCTGGTGGTCAACATCACCATCGACCAGCTGCGCGCCGACTATCTGGAGGCATTTTCGCCCCTCTACGGCACTGAGGGCTTCAAGAAGCTGCTGCAGCAGGGACTGGTGTTCTACAACTCAGGCTATCCGTTCAGTCCCATCGACCGCGCTTCGGCTACTGCCTCATTAGCTACTGGCACAACGCCCTACTACCACAGCATCGTGGGCGAGAAATGGCTCAACCGCGAGACCCTGCGACCCGTCTACTGCACGGGTGCCGAGCAGAAGCCCGACGAACTGATAACCTCGACCATCGGCGACGAACTGAAAGTGGCCACCGAGGGCAAGGCCAAGGTGTTCAGCATTGCGCCATTCGATGATGCTGCCATCCTGTCAGCCGGACATGCCGCCGATGCCGCCTTCTGGATTGACAACAAGAGCGGACTTTGGTGTTCGTCCGTCTACTACACTGCCCGGCAGCCCGTATGGCTGCAGTCCTATAACAGCACGCGCTCGCCGGCCCGCGACGACTCCAAGCAGTCGTGGGAACCAGTGCTCGAACTGTCAGGCAAGTTCAACTACTTCCAGCACAGCGAGAACGCGCAAAAGCCCTTCAAGCACAAATTCTCAGGCAGCGACCGTTTCATGCAGCTGAAGACCAGCGGTCTGGTCAACAGCTTCGTCACTGACATGGCTCAACGCTGTGTCAGTCAAGAGGCTATGGGCTCCGACCGCGTCACAGACTATCTGGCCGTCAACTACTATGCAGGCACGTTTAACCAGCGTCCTGTGTCAGAATGTCAGATAGAGCTGCAGGACACTTATGTACGGCTCGACCGCGAGTTGGCCAGCCTCATCACGGCCCTGCAGAAGAGTGTGGGCGAGGAGCACGTGCTCTTCGTTCTGACCTCTACAGGTTACAGCAATGCCGAGGGTGCCGACTACGAGAAGTACCGCATACCGACGGGCACGTTCTACATGAACCGTTCGGCCAACCTGCTCAACATGTATTTAAGTGCCGTCTGGGGGCAGGGCCGCTATATTGAGTCGTGTTATCACAACCAGATATTCCTGAATCAGAAGCTATTAGAGTCGAAGCGCATCTCGCTGACCGACGCCTGCCAGCGTTCGCAGGAGTTTCTCACCCAGCTTGTCGGCATCCGCAACGTCTACAGCAGTCTGCAACTGCTGACCAGCACCAGCGAGCAGATACAGAAGGTGCGCAACGGCTACAACCCTACCCGCTGCGGCGACATACTGATAGAGGTGTCGCCAGGCTGGAAGCTCTATAACGAAGACAACCAGGACAACCAGCTCTCACGGGCGTCGTTCATCCAGTTCCCCATCATTTTCTACGGAGCGGGTACCAAGGCAGAACGCATCAACGAACACGTAACCATTGACCGCATTGCGCCCACCATTGCCAAAGCCATCCGCATCAGGGCCCCCAACGCCTGCCCGGCAGAGCCGCTGTTCTAAAGGGAGAAGGGAGAAGTAAAAAGTGAAAAGTGAATTATTAATTAAAAGTTAGCGTTATCGTTAGCGTTATCGTTAGAAAAGAATATGAATTTTACAAAGATTTTAAAGTCATTGTTCGGCGACAAGTCCTCGCGCGACATGAAACTCATTCAGCCACTCGTGGATAAGGCGAAGTCGTTTACACCACAGGTGCAGGCCATGAGCAACGACGAGCTGCGCGCCCGTTCAAAAGCCATCCAGCAGCAGGTACAGGCAGCCGCCAAGGAGCAGAAAGACAAGATTGCCGAGCTGAAGGCAACCATCGAAGATACGCCCATCGACGAGCGCGAGGCCATCTTCAACCAGATAGACAAGTTAGAGAAGGAGGCACTCGACGTCTACGAGAAAGCCCTCGACGAGGTGATGTTCGAGGTCTTCGCCATCGTCAAGGAGACTGCCCGCCGCTTTGCCGAGAACGAGGAGACGGTGGTCACTGCCACCGACTTCGACCGCGAACTGGCTGGCGACCCCCGCAAGGACTTCATCACCATCGACGGCGACAAGGCCATCTACCACAACCACTGGACAGCAGGCGGCAACGACCTGAAGTGGGAGATGGTTCACTACGACGTGCAGCTCTTCGGCGGCACCGTGCTCCATCAGGGTAAGATAGCCGAGATGGCTACGGGTGAAGGTAAGACGCTGGTCGCAACCCTACCCGTCTTCCTGAACGCGCTGACCGGCAACGGCGTTCACGTCGTCACCGTCAACGACTACCTGTCGAAGCGTGACTCTGAGTGGATGGGCCCGCTCTATATGTTCCACGGACTGAGCGTCGATTGTATCGACAAGCATCAGCCTAACTCCGAGGCCCGCCGTCGCGCCTACCAGGCCGACATCACCTTTGGCACGAACAATGAGTTCGGCTTCGACTACCTGCGTGACAACATGGCCACGTCGCCACAAGACCTCGTTCAGCGCGCGCATAACTATGCCATCGTCGACGAGGTTGACTCCGTGCTCATCGACGATGCCCGTACACCGCTTATTATTAGTGGTCCAGTACCCAAGGGCGACGACCAGATGTTCGAGGAGTACCAGCCGCTGGTTGAAAAGCTCGTGGGTGTGCAGCGCCAGCTGGCTACGCAGTATCTGGCCGAGGCCAAGCAGAAAATCGGTGAAGGCCAGCGACTGGCCGAGGAAGGCAACAAGAAGGAGGCCGACAAGCTGTTGGAAGAGGGCTTCCTGTCGCTCTACCGTTCTCATAAGGCCCTGCCTAAGAACAAGCCGCTCATCAAGTATTTGTCTGAGGAAGGCATCAAGGCCGGTATGCTGAAGACAGAGGAAATCTATATGGAGAACAACAACCGCCGTATGCCGGAGTGCGTAGAGCCGCTTTACTTCGTGGTCGACGAGAAGATGAACTCCTGCGACCTGACAGATAAGGGTACAGCGTGGCTCGCCAATCAGGTGAACGATGCCGAACTCTTCGTGCTGCCCGACATCACGGGCCAGCTGTCGGCTCTCGAGGGCGACACGTCACTCTCCGACCAGGAGCGTGTCGACAAGAAGGACGAGCTGATGGCCCACTATGCCGTGCAGTCCGAGCGTGTCCACACCCTGCAGCAGCTGCTCAAGGCCTACTGTATGTTCAACAAGGACGACGAGTACGTGGTCATCGACGGTGAGGTGAAAATCGTCGACGAGCAGACGGGCCGTATCATGGAGGGCCGCCGCTGGAGCGACGGTCTGCACCAGGCTGTCGAGGCCAAGGAGCACGTCAAGGTGGAGGCTGCCACGCAGACCTTTGCCACCATCACCTTGCAGAACTACTTCCGCATGTATCATAAGTTAGCAGGCATGACTGGTACCGCCTCTACCGAGGCCGGCGAGTTCTGGGACATCTACAAACTCGACGTGGTCGAGATTCCCACCAACCGCCCCGTCATCCGCAACGACCAGGACGACCGCGTCTACAAGACCGCCCGCGAGAAGTACAAGGCCGTCATCGAGGAGATTGTGAAAATGCGTAACGCCGGTCGCCCCACGCTGATTGGTACCACCTCAGTCGAGATTTCCGAGCTGCTCAGCCGTATGCTCGACATGTACGTCAATCCTGAGACGGGCCGTCGCGAGGGTATTCCTCATCAGGTGCTGAACGCCAAGCTGCACCAGAAGGAGGCCGACATCGTGGCTCTGGCTGGTCAGCAGGACTCGCAGGGACGCGGTGCCGTCACCATCGCCACCAACATGGCCGGTCGTGGTACCGATATCAAGCTGTCGCCGGAAGTGAAAGCCGCCGGTGGTCTGGCCATCATTGGTACAGAGCGCCACGAAAGCCGCCGTGTAGACCGACAGCTGCGTGGTCGTGCCGGTCGTCAGGGCGACCCGGGTTCTTCGGTGTTCTACGTCTCTCTCGAAGACAAGCTCATGCGACTTTTCGCTTCCGAGCGCATTGCAAGCGTCATGGACCGCTTAGGCTTCAAGGAGGGTGAGATGATTGAGTCGCCGATGATTTCGAAGAGCATCGAGCGCGCCCAGAAGAAGGTCGAGGAGAACAACTTCGGTATCCGTAAGCGCCTCATAGAATACGACGACGTGATGAACAAGCAACGTACCGTCATCTACGAGAAGCGCCGCCACGCACTGATGGGTGAGCGCATCGGTATGGATATCTCCAACATCATCTGGGACCGCGTGGTCAACATCATCGAGAACAACGACTATGCCGGTTGCCGTGAGGAGTTCCTGCATATCCTTTCAATGGAGGTGCCCTTCAGCGAGCAAGAGTTTGCCGAGAAACAGCGCGAACAGTTGCAGGAGGAGGCCTTCCAGGCCGCCATCGGAAACTTCAGCCGCAAGACCGAGCGCATCCGTGAGGTGGCCCAGCCCATCATCACCCAGGTGTACGAGACACAGGGTGCCATGTACGAGCGTATCATGGTGCCCCTGACCGACGGCCGCCGCATGTACAACATCCCCTGCAACCTGCGCGAAGCCTACGAGACAGAGTCGAAGTCTGTGGTCAAGGAGTTCGAGAAGGCCATCCTGCTCCACATCATCGACGACTCGTGGAAGGAGAACCTGCGCCAGCTCGACGAGCTGAAGCACTCTGTACAGAATGCCAGCTACGAGCAGAAGGACCCGCTGCTCATTTTCAAATTGGAGAGCGCAAAAGTCTGGGACTCAATGATTAACGAAATGTACAACCGCATAACGTCAATCCTCACCCGTGCCCAGATTCCCATCGTAGAGCAGGTGCAGGAGGCAGCCCCTGAACAGCCCGCCCCACGCCAGCAGTACACGGAGTCGAAACAAAATATCGACCAGGAACAGCTGACCGACCCCAACCAGCGTGCCGCCGCACAGAACGACACCCGCGCCCAGCAGCCCCGCACGCCCATCATGAAGGACAGGCTGCCAGGCCGCAACGACCCCTGTCCATGCGGTAGCGGCAAGAAGTTCAAGCAGTGTCACGGCCGCGGACTCGTGTAGTTTATTCCGTTCTATTTATCTCGCGCACGCACGCGCCAGGGGACAACGAATTCACTCCTGCGCGTGCGTGCGTGTTTGTATCACATTTTCCCATCCCAAAATTTGGCCTTACCGATTTTTCTTTGTATCTTTGCGGGCGTTATAAATTTAAGAAAATGAACAAGAACGAACTGAAACCTGCCGTTGTCTTCGAGCAGTTTGCGAAGATCAACGAAATTCCCCGCCCTTCGAAGCGCGAGGAGAAAATGATTGAGTACCTAAAGAACTGGGGCGAGAGCCGCGGACTGGAGACCAAGGTCGACGAGACGGGCAACGTCATCATACGCAAGCCCGCCACCAAGGGCTACGAGCACCTGAAGACGGTCATCCTGCAGAGCCACATGGACATGGTGTGCGACAAGCTCGTCGACGTGGAGTTCGACTTCGACCGCGACCCCATCAAGACCTATATCGACGGCGAATGGCTGACGGCTGAGGGCACCACCCTCGGTGCCGACGACGGCATCGGCTGCGCCATCGAGCTGGCCATCCTCGACAGCAGCGACATTGAGCACGGCCCCATCGAGTGCGTCTTCACCCGCGACGAGGAGACCGGACTTTCGGGTGCCGAGGGCATGAAGGCCGGCTTCATGACGGGCGACTACCTCATCAACCTCGACTCCGAGGACGAGGGCGAGATCTTCGTCTCGTGTGCCGGCGGCCGCAACACCCAGGCACAGTTCACCTTCCAGCGCGAGGAGGCTCCCGCCGGCTCGTTCTTCCTGCGCGGCCAGCTGAAGGGTCTCATCGGCGGACACTCCGGCGACGACATCAACAAGAAGCGCGCCAATGCCATCAAGGTGCTGGGCCGCTTCCTCTTCCAGACCATGCGCCGCTACGACAACGTGCGCCTGGCCCAGTTCCACTCGGGCAAGCTCCACAACGCCATTCCACGCGACGGCGAGTTCATCATCGCCGTGCCCAACGACGTGAAGGAGAACGTGCGCGCCGACTGGAACGTGTTCAGTACAGAGGTCGAGGACGAGTTCCACGTCACCGACACCCAGATGCAGTGGCTCATGGAGAGCACAGAGGCACAGACGGTAATCGAACCGCAGGTTGCCCGCAACTTCGTGTGGGCCATCCAGGCCGTCGACAACGGCATCTACGCCATCTGCCAGGACGAGGCCCTCGGCGGCATGGTCGAGACGTCGAGCAACATTGCCAGCATCCACACCACCGAGACGACCATCGACATCCTGTCGAGCCAGCGCTCCAATGTCATGTCGAACCTCGACAACATGTGTGCCACCATCCAGGCCACGTTCGAGCTGGCCGGTGCCAAAGCCGTCAGCAGCGACGGCTATCCCGCCTGGAAGATGCGTGCCGACTCCAAGCTCACTGAGATTGTCGTCGCCACCTACAAGCAGCTGTTCGGCAAGCAGCCCGTCGTCCGCGGCATCCACGCCGGACTGGAGTGCGGCCTGTTCTCCGAGCGCTATCCCAACCTCGACATGGTGAGCTTCGGCCCCACCCTGCGCTTCGTCCACACGCCCGACGAGCGTCTGCACATTCCGACCGTCCAGATGGTTTGGGACCACCTGCTCGCCATCCTCAAGCAGATTCCGGAGAAGTAACATTAAGGAGTTCAAGGGCCGCTTCCCCTTATATATTAAATAAGGTGGAGCGGCCTTTCTGCAAAAATTTTGCGAGTCGGGAGAAAAAAGTTGCAAAAACATTTGGAGGAATCAAAAAAACTTCGTACCTTTGCACCCGCAATCAAGGAGAAAACCCCACGGTTTGCAGCTAATGAAATCCGGAAGGATGGGTGAGTGGCTGAAACCAGCAGTTTGCTAAACTGCCGTA
>CAMHIS010000105.1 GCA_946185285.1 uncultured Prevotellaceae bacterium | reverse complement strand
ACCTGCTCATCGTCAAGGCCATGTACATCAAGAAGACCACCACGCCGCTGCCCACGTTCCAGAGCGACCCGAACACCAAGCTGGCCCTTGCCCTGTGTACCCTCGGCATCGCCGCCTTCGGCATCGTCTCGTGCATCTACGACTGGATTGCCGCAGCCGCCGTGTAAGTTTTACATTAGGCTCTATCGTTAAAGCGCCGCTCTTACCTGAGCGGCGCTTTTTGTGGTCACTTCCTAAGGGCTCAGTTGTATGACAACAACAAATGAAACATGCCTTCGTGCGCGCGTAATAGACTTCAATGCAAAATCCGTCACATCCGTCACAACCGCGAAAGCGTTTGATAATCAGGAAGATATGTGTTGACGGATTGTGGTGACGGGTGACGGATGCCTGCGGTGACCGCTGCAGGTCGATGTTCACGGCCGGTGAATGTTTGTTCACGGGCGGTGAGTCACTGCAGACGGCCAACATGACTGACCTGCTCCTCACCGTGCATTCCTCCATCCGTCATCCGTCACCACCATCCGTCACACCGTAACCGGCTGATTACGAACATGATAGATAGAAAGTGACGGAATGGCGGATGTCTATCATCTGTGAGATCTGTGAGATCTGTGTGACTTTTATGAGTCATGGGTCATGTTTCGTACCGACAAGGCGATGTTACCAAAAGACGGCGGCATTTTTGAAACTTTAAGCCTATTTTCTTGGCAGTAAGAAAGAATTGTTGTAATTTTGCGCGGTTGAAACGAAAAGAAAGAAAAACAAATATGAAGAAACTGCTAATTACACTGATGATGTGCCTCCCCTTGACACTGATGGCACAGAACACTTGGGAAATGCCTGCACAAGCCGAAAACACCGACGCGAAGTACATGGAAGGAGCAGTTCCCGTTGTAGACGGCAAGGTGACTTTCCATACAACTATCGACGCTCCTGGAAAGAGCGCAACAGAGGTAGCCGACATCGTCAGACGGTACATGACGAAGATGACCAAGGAACCGGGGCAGTTCGAGCAGAGCCGCATCGTGATGGACGACTCCGTGAAGCACGAGATTGCAGGCAGCTACCAGGAATGGCTCGTATTCAAGTCGACGGCACTGGTGCTCGACCGCACGCGACTGTTCTATAACCTCATAGCCGAATGCCACGACGGCAAGGCCGACCTGACAATGACACGCATCTATTACCTCTACGAGGAGGAGCGCGACCCGCAGATGCTGAAGGCCGAGGAGTGGATTACCGATGACGAGGGACTGACGAAGAACAAGAAGAAGCTGTCGCGGGTGGCCGGCAAGTTCCGCCGCAAGACCATCGACCGCAAGGACTATCTTTTCAACAAGTTTGCCGAGCTGCTGAAATGAGCAAATACCACAACCTGCAGCCCTTTGCAGACACGGGGCGTACACGCCGCCTGCGCCAATGGCTGAACATACTGTTTATCGTCGGAGCCATCGTCGGCATGGCGTGGTACAGTTGGAGTGACCGAGATACCGGCATCTACATCATGATAGGTGCCGGCGTGCTGAAGTTCATAGAACTGGCACTTAGAATAGCAAAACTGTAACATGAGGAAATACCTGTTCACCCTGCTTATGCTGTTTGTGCTGACACCTGTCGGCGCACAGGAGTATATTGACGAGGATGGCAACGTGATGCAACGGAATGAGAACCGCAACTTCAATCCCCACAACAACGACACCACCCGTCGGGGCAAGGAAGTGCCCATAGGCATCTATGCGTGGACCGTCGACCGGAAGTTCGGCGACATCCGTCCCGTCGACGTAGACACCATACCCCACCTCTACCCGAACACGACACTGACGACCGGCAAATACGGTGAGTTCAACACGACGGGCAGCAACTATACGGCGCGGCTGAACCGCATCGTCATCGACCGTCCCGTAGGCGAGCAGTTCTTCTTCACCGAGGCCTACGACTTTGCCTGCAAGACGCCCGACAAGATACACTTCACCAACACGCTGTCGCCAATGACCAACCTGTCGTACGACAACTGCGGCGACAAGACCGACGGTGAAGACCACCTGGGCGCGAAATTCGCCGTCAACGCCGGAAAGCGCACTGGTTTGGGCTTCGACATCGACTACGCTTACGCCCGGGGATACTTCAGCGACCAGCCCGCCTCGCACTTCGGTGCCACGTTCTACGGTTCCCACTTAGGCGACCAATACAGCATGCACGCCATGTTCTCCACATGGCATCAGAAGACTGCGGAAAACGGCGGTATCACGGACGACAACTACATCACCCACCCCGAATCATTCGAGGAGAGCTACAACAGCAACGAGATTCCCACCGTACTGACCAGGAACTGGAACCGCAACGACAACCTGCACCTCTTTCTCAGCCACCGCTACAGCATTGGCTTCTACCATAAGGTGAAGATGAGCGACGCAGAAATCAAGGCCCGCCAGTTTGCCTTAGACTCCAAGAAGGAGCGCGACACGACGAACGTTGAGACTGAGCTGGCAGAAAGCCAGAAGGCCGAGGCACAGACAACGGCCGTGACAGACTCCATGATGAAGACGGACTTCGTGCCCGTGACCAGCATCATCCATACACTGGAAGTCAACTCCTACGACCGCATTTACCAGGCTTACTTCTCACCAGCCGACTACTATTTGGACAGTTACTTCAAACGTGAGCGGACGGGTATGCAAGACTCCATCTACGACCAGACGAAGCACCTTCAGCTGAAGAACACGCTGGCCCTTGCCCTGCTCGAGGGTTTCAACAAGTGGGCCAAGGCCGGACTCAAGGTTTTTGCCTCCCACGAAATGCGCACGTTCAAGATGGACGACCTCGCGGAAGGGGAAGTGTTGCCGACAATGCAAAAGGTGACGGAGCAAAACATCAGCATCGGTGGACAACTCATAAAGAGTCAGGGGCGCACGCTACACTACAACGCCCTTGGCGAACTGTGGATGATAGGCGAAGACGCCGGACAGCTGAAGCTTGACTTCAACACCGACCTGAACTTCAGGTTCCTGGGCGACACGCTCACCTTGGCAGCCCACGCCCATTTCTACCGGCTCAACCCTAACTACTACCAGCGCCACTACCACTCAAAGCACCTGTGGTGGGACAACAACGACATGGCCAAGGAGACACGGACCCGCATCGAAGGGCTGTTCAACTACCGTAAGACCAAGACGACGCTGCGTGTGGCCATTGAGGAAATGCAGAACTACACTTACTTGGGCATGAGCTATACCAACAACGAAAACGAGCGCAAATACCTCACCGCCGGCATCAGCCAGCACAGCTCGAACATCAACCTGCTCACCCTTCAGCTGCAGCAGCGTATCAGGCTGGGAGTACTCAACTGGGAGAATATCGTCACCTACCAGAACAGCTCGGACAAGGAGGTGCTGCCTGTCCCGGCACTGAACGTCTTCTCCAACCTCTACTTAGGCTTCAAGATTGCCAAAGTCCTCTCGGTGGAACTCGGTGGCAACGCCACATTCTTCACAGAGTACGAGGCTCCCGACTTCTGCCCGCAGCTGAACCAGTATGCCGTCCAGCAGAATCCCGACAGCCGGATTACCTTAGGCAACTACCCCTTCGTCAATGTCTACGCGAACATGCACCTGAAACATGCCCGCTTCTTCATTATGATGAACAATGTATTGGGAAACGTCAGCAGCAGGATGCAGTTCCTCACCCCCCACTATCCGATGAACAACTCCGTGATGCACCTCGGCGTATCGTGGAACTTTATGAACTAACCCCCGACAAACATGATCAGTATCATTGCCGCCGTGGCCAGGAACCGCGCCATTGGCCTGAGGAACAAACTGATATACTGGCTGCCTGCCGACCTGAAACGTTTCAGACTGCTTACCACCGGTCACACCATCATTATGGGACGGCGCACATACGAGTCACTGCCCAACGGGGCACTGCCCAACCGTCGCAACATCGTGCTGAGCCGCATACAGAACAGTTTCCCGGGCTGCGACACGTACCCTTCACTCGACGAAGCACTGGCCCATTGCAAGGCCGACGAGGAAGTGTTCGTCATCGGCGGGGCCAGCATCTACCGCCAGGCACTGCCGGTGGCCGACCGCCTGTGTCTGACCGAAATCGACGATACACCCCAGGAGGCAGACACCTTCTTCCCCGACTACAGCGACTGGCGGGAGGTAAGCCGCGAAGAACATGAAAAAGACGAACGGCACGCCTACCGATACGCCTTTGTCGACTACGAGCGCGACGACACGCCCTATCGCCGCTCGGTAGCCGAATAGCTGACGTTCAGGGCATACGACTGGCGCAGGGCCTGCTTCACTTCGTTGATAAGCGCCATCGGGACATCGCGGTCGGCCTCAATGCTGACGGTCAGCCGCTCCTGGTCTTCAGCCGACATCTGACGGCGCTCGCTCTCAACGAACCGCCTGATATCGCTGACCGTAGCCAACTGGTTGTTCAGCTGGATGCAGTAGTCGTCAGTCGAGCCGTCCAATGGCTTGCCAACATAAATATGGATGACAGCCGACTTGTGCTGCTGCTGCTCCACCTCAGTACCATCGGGCAACTGATAGGCCACACGCTTCTCCACATCACGCATGTGCGTGACAATCATGAAGAAGAAGAGCACGGTAAATATCAGGTCGGGCAGCGAGGCCATGTTCAATTCAGGCACGCTGTGGTCAGGGCGACGGAAACGACGGCGCATCATGGCTGGCCCCCTTTCTTTCCTTGTTCCTCAACGACCTCACTGATGCGGGGCGGGCACTTCAACGGACGGTAGGCAGCCACAAGTGCGTCCTGCAACCGGAAATAGGCATCATACTTGGTCTGAGGGTCCGTCTTCACGGCTACCACCCGGTGCTTGGGATTGACGGCAGCAAACTGGCGCACCTCCTTCTGCAACTGGTCCAGCGTAACCGTCTTGCCGTCGAGGGTCATATTGCCATCTGCGTCAAGGCTGACGGTCAGGATGTCGCTGTCCAGGATATCGGCCACCTGCTCCTGGTCCTGAGGCGGCGGTGGCAGCTGACGCTTCAGTCCCTTTCCGGCATCCATTGACGAGGTTACCAGAAAGAATATCAACAGCATGAACGAGATATCGGCTGTCGACGATGTGTTCAGCGACGGAATTTCGCCGCGACGACGATGACGGAACATAAGCAGATAAGCAGCAGTGAGGTGTAGATAAACATATCAATCAGCTTCAGCCAGAAGGCGTCAGCGAAGGTATTCCCGCCAGTGGCAATGGGCTGCGAGGAACCAAGCAGATAGGTGAGCAGCATGACAACGGCTACAAGAGCAATGGTGGCATAGCCTATCAGCGACGTGTGACGGGAAGCCAGCTGGTCAGTCATGCGCTCATGGGTTCGCACGCCGTGGACGCCCGACCACACGGCCATGCCCACCGTTACGGCTAACAGCACGTAGACAGTCCACAGTATGATGTCGATAAGCAGCGTACTTTCAACCATGTTTGTATTTCATAATAATGTCGAGCAACGTAACCACCGACTCCTCCATCTGCGATGTCAGGTGCTCAATCTTCGATGTGATATAGCTGTAGAACAACTGCAGAATCAGAGCAACGACAATACCGAAGATGGTTGTAATCAGCGCCACCTTCATGCCTGAGGCAACGATGGTAGGACCGATGTCGCCTCTGATCTGTATCTGCTCGAAGGCCATCACCATACCGATGACAGTGCCGAGGAAGCCTAACGACGGCGCCATGGCTATGAAGAGCTTGATCCATGACGTGCCCTTCTCTAACTTGGCCGTCTGTACAGAGCCGTAGCTGTAGATACTGCGCTCAATGTCGTCCATCTTCTCGTTGATGTGCATCAGTCCCTGATAGCAAATGCTCGCCACCGGGCCACGGGTGTCGCGGCAGAGCTGCTTGGCACCCTCGATGTCACCCTCGGCCACCTTGCCGTCGATGTCCCTCATCAGCTTCTTGGCGTTAATCTCCGACAATGTCAGATAGGTGATGCGCTCAATACAGAAGGCAAGACCTAACACCAAGGCCAGAGCAACCAGCGACATGAACAACGGCGTGCCGTCGACAAACAGTTTCTTCAGCCGGTGATGCACGCCACCTGCATCGGCATCCAAATCCTCACTCAGTTCCAAGTCATCCATGGCCACTGCTGACGAGTCAGCCACAATACTGTCTGTGACTACTGCCTCTGTCTCTACAGTATCACGCTGAGGAGCGTCTTGAGCACTGGCAGTTTGAGCACAGAGCGTCAAGACAACAATTGCAATCAGAGCAATTAACTTTTTCATATTAAAGTACAAATATCAAAGAATCAAAGGAAAACTTAATAGCCGAATATGTCTGCCGTCGAAACGCGCTTCACTGGGCCGTACTTCTGCAGGGCAGCCATATCGAGTTCGCGCTCGTTGCCGAGAATGATGTAGCGGTAGGGCTTGCGGGCTATCTGCTGCTGCTCGAAGTCGACGATGTCCTTCATCGTCAGGCCGGGCAGGGCGGCATAGATTTTCTCGTTCAGGTCGTAGTCGATGCCCAAGTCGCGGGCGTTGATCCACGCGTTGATGAGCCCGAACTTCGTGGTGCGCAGGCTGGCCAGCTGCTTCGTCAGGCCCTCCTTGGCAATCTGGAACGAGGCGTCGCTCTGCGGGATGGTGTCGAGGATGGTGTGGAAGTGGCTCACGCAGTCCATCATCTTGTCGTTCTGGGTGATGATGTGCGTAAAGAAATCCTCCGTCTGGTCCTTGTAGCCGGGACGACGGTAGATGGCCCAGGCGTTATAGGCCAGGCCACGGGTCTCGCGCATCTCCTGGAACACCACGGTGTTCATACCGCCGCCGAAGTACTCATTGAACAGTGCCTGCACGGCAACCTCGTCGACGTTCCACGGGCGCTGCTCGTTATGGTACATACGCATATAGATGTTCTTGGCATCGTAAGGGGCTATCAGAATCTCGCTCTCCGGCGTAGGCTGCGTGACGTAGTTCTTGTTCTGCGGCACAGGCTTCAGTTCAGCGGCGAGAGATGAGAGGTGAGAGCTGAGAGACTCCTCCAACACCTCCTCGTCCATCGGCCCATAATATAATAAGGTGTGCTCATACTGGCTGAGGTTCTTCAGCAGGTCGAGCAGTTCCTGCGGATTCGTCTGGCGCAGCTGGGCTGTGCTCAGCAGATTGCGCTGGGAATTGTAGGGACCATAGACACCATAGTTGAACAGGCAGTCGAAGTTGGTGCGCTGGTCGAGCTTGGCGTCGGCACGGGCCTTCTCCAACAGACTGATATACTGGTCGTAAGCATCCTGATCGGCCTTGGCATTCTGGAGCAGGTTTTCCAGCAGCGTCAGCGCCTCAGCCATGTTCTCGCTCAGACCGCTCAACGTGACGCTGATGATGCGGTCGGCCACATTGATATTAAATTCGCAGGCCAGCTTGTAGAACTGCTGCTTCACCTGCTGCGGTGTCAGCTTGTCGGTGCCCAGATATTCCAGATAGTCGGCAGCGTAGTCATAGCGCACGTCGGCCTGCTTGCCGAACTCATAGCGGAACGACAGCTGGAAGCGGCCGTTCTCCGTGTTCTGGACATACACGTAAGGCAAGCCTTTGTCTGTGGATCCGAAGGTGAGGTCGCGCTTGAAGTCGACGAACTTCGGCTCGATGGGCTTCACCTGTGCAGCCTGGATGTCCTTCACGAACTGGCTCACGTTGTCGCGGTTGGCGGCAATCGGCGTGATGGCGGGCTTGTCGATTTTCTTCTCGTTGGGGTCAACACCCTGACGCTTGTAGACGGCGGCATAGACGTCGGTGAAGTGGCGGGCGGCGAAGTCCGCAATCTGCTGCTTGGTCATACCTTCCAAGCGCTGCAGGCGGTTGGCCACCTGCTCCCACGGTGTGCCGATGATGAAGGCATCGACAAACATATCGGCCCGCGACTGGTTGTTCTCGAGGGCGTTGTAGTACTGCAGCTTCAGGTTGTTGATGACCGACGGCAACAGGTCGTCGCTGAACTCGCCCTTCTTCAGCTTGCCAATCTCTTCGAGCAGCAGCTGGCGCACCTCGTCGAGTGTCTGTCCCTCCTTGGGCGTGCCGGCCAGGATGAACATCGAGTAGTCCATCAGAGCCTCTACCCCACCCCACGCGCTGAGCATCTTCATCTGCTGGTTGATGTCGAGGTCGATGAGTCCGGCAGTGCCGTTGCTGAGCATGTGCTCAATGACCTGCAGGGTGTCGTTCTGTAGCGAGGCGCCGCGGTCGAAGCGCCAGCCCAACCACAGCTGCTCTGCCTCGGGACCGATGACGGCAGTGTCCTGCGGCTCGGTGTACACGGGCTGTTCTGGGAACGTGGGCTGGGCAACGTCGTCGCCGGGCTTCCAGCTGCCGAAGTACTTGTCGATGGTGGCTATCACCTCATCGGGGTTGAAGTCGCCAGCCATGCAGATGGCCACATTGTTGGGCACATACCACTTGGCGAAGTAGTTCTTGATGTTCGTAATCGAGGGATTCTTCAGGTGCTCCTGCGTACCGATGGTGGTCTGCAGACCGTAGGGGTGCGTCGGACAGAGCTTGCGGCTCAGGGCCTCATAGAGTTTGCGCACATCCTGCGTCAGTCCGATGTTGTACTCCTCGTAGACAGCCTCCAACTCGGTGTGGAAGCCGCGGATGACCATATTCTGGAAACGGTCGGACTGGATCTTCGCCCAGTTCTCGACCTCGTTCGAGGGGATGTCCTCCGTGTAGCA
>CAMHIS010000104.1 GCA_946185285.1 uncultured Prevotellaceae bacterium | reverse complement strand
CTCGTCGAGGATGATGTAGTGGAACTCCTGCTCGCGGAACTGCTCTATGTCGTTGCGCACCAAGGCGTAGGTGGTCAGTATGAGCTGCTGCTTCATGGCTTCATGCAAGTCGCGCTGCTGGCCGTAGTAGGTGTAGTAGGTCAGCTGGGGCGCAAACTTCTGCAGCTCGTCCTGCCAGTTGAAGAGCAGCGAGCGGGGCATGATGATGAGGGAAGACCCACCCCCGTCCCCTCCCTGTGAGGGAGGGGCGTAATTACCTTGCATGCCCAGATTTTCCGCCTTTGAGGTATCTCCTCCCCTCCCTCGCAGGGAGGGGTTGGGGGTGGGTCTCTTATACACCTTCGTCAGCATCGTGATGGTCTGCAGCGTCTTACCGAGTCCCATATCGTCGGCTAAGCAGCCGCCGAAGTTGTTGTCGTAGAGGTAGTTAATCCACTTCACACCCTCCTTCTGGTAGTTGCGCAGCTTGGCTTTCACACCCGCCGTAGAGAGCCGCTTCGAAGCCAGCTGGTTGAAGCCCTCGTAGAACTCGCGGTAGTGCTTGAAGGTCTGGCCTTCGAGCTTCTCGGCCAGCAGGCTTTCAATCTCGGGCAGGTCGAAGAACGACACCTTGACCTTGTCGCCCTTCTCCACCTTGCGGAAGATGCGCTCCAAGCGTTTTACATAGTGCTCGTCGACGAGTCCGCGCTGGCCGTCGCTCAGCGTGACGTATTTCTGCTTGTTATACTGCTGCAGGAACGAGCGGAGCGACATTTCCTCGCCCTCGATGTTGATGGTGGCCGACCCTTCAAGGAAGTCGATGCCTGATGAGAGCTTGAGGTTCATCTTCGGCACGATGGGCTTCACCTTATAGTCCTTCAGCCGTTCGGCACCGAGCAGCTGGTAGTGGCGCACTAACTGCGGTAGGGCCTGTAGCAGGAAGGGTCCGGCTACGTCCTGCGGGATGATGAACTCGCCGTCGTCGTCCCAGACGTCTTTGGCGGCCGTCTTCGTTGGAGCGTAGCCGAGAATGGTCTTGCGCAGTTCGGCCTCGTCCTGGGTCTCGTCGGTGTGAACGATGCGGCGCAGCAGCACCTGGTGCTCCATCGTCAGCGTGGCTAAGCAGGTCAGGTCAAAGCGTTCGGCAAATTCGGTGTCGGTACCTGGCAGGGTGTATGTCAGCCGCAGGTAGAGGGCCATGTCGCCGTCTACCTTCTCAATGATAATGGTGGGTACGGTCTCAATGTTCTGATCTGAGCGCACCAGCTGGTAGTCCTCGAAGTCGAGGTCGACGTTGTCGATGTAGGAGTAGAACACCGAGAGGTATTGCTCTAATAGCGTGCGTGGGAACTTTTCGTTGAAGAAGCCGATGCGCAGGTAGTTCTCGCCAAGCGAGGCGATGGGGCTGATGGTGTCGCCAACCAGTGCAAAGACGTCGCTCAGCAGCTCGAACGGCTGAGGCGACTGTCCCTCGCAGCGGGCTAACAGCGAAGGCGTACACTGACCGTTTTCTGTGCTGATTTGCAGCAGCACCGTGGCGGGCGTATCGCTGACCTTCAGGGGTTTCAGCTTGCCGTCTACGAGGTTGTCGCAGCGCAGCAGGGCAAACAGCAGGTAGGGATAGTCGTGCAGCCGGATGCCGTTGTCCTCGTCGGTGTCCCAGCTGATGCGCATGGCCTGCTCCTGCCGGATGTTGTCGATGATGCGTAGTACGTTGAACGTCTCGCCCTGATACTGTTTGTAGTCGGGAGCGACGGGGTTGCCGCTCTCATCGACGATGCTCACAGCAGCTCCGCGCTCGAACGTCAGCCTGAACAGCACAGTTGTCTTACCCCGTCCCTTCGGCGTATCGGTCGTCCGGAACGCGGTCTTATGGAATTGGCTCAGGAAGTTACTCTCCATTCTTCAGAATCTGTTCGGCGTGTTCTTTGGTCTTCACTTGTTTGCCGGCGAAAATCTGCTCGATGATGCCCTCTTCGTTAATGATAAATGTGGTGCGGATGGTGCCCATCGTCTTCTTGCCGTACATCACCTTCTCGCCCCAGGCGCCCATCGCCTCCATCAGCGTCTTGTCAACATCGGCAATCAGCGGGAAGGGCAGTTCGTGCTTCTCCTTGAACTTTACGTGCGAGGCTGCCGAGTCCTTGCTCACGCCAACCACCTCGTATCCCCTACCCTGCAGTTCTCCGTAGTGGTCGCGCAGACTGCAAGCCTCGGCCGTGCAACCGCTGGTATTGTCCTTCGGATAAAAGTAAAGTACTAATTTGCGTCCCTTGTAATCACTCAGACGGATATCCCGTCCCTGTTCGTCTTTGCCCAGTATTTCGGGCGCTTTGTCTCCAATATTCATAGTCATCGTGAAATTATTCGGCGCAAAGTTACTAATTATTTCCCGATTCCGCAAACTTCGCAAATTATTTTTTCGATAATTTTTTGGGTAATTCTTAGAAACGAAAAAAACACAACACCCACACCCGGCGCACATGGTACTTAACTGCTTGATCGTCAGCATCTTTGAAAACAATCTAGGTCGCAACTGAGGTCGCACTAATGGTTACACCTGCCGACGAAAACTTTGAACTTGGTGGCAGCAGTGTGAAACCGAATAAATATGCACAGTCAAAAAACCGCCGCGTCTCGTCCAAAAGGAGCCGGGTTTTGAAAAAATCGTGGCGCCTTTTTGGCAAAACCCGCCGCCTTTCGCCCAAGCCACCGTCCACCGTGAAACATTCTGCATATTCTTGCAGAAAACTGCATGTTCTTGATTAGGTGCGACCACTTGGTGCGACCTCTAGTGCGACCACCACCACCAAAAATCACTCTGAAAATCAGATGGTTAAGTGCCAGGTGTAAGAGGTGTTACCTATTGTTTTTTTAGAAGTATGTCTCTACGGCAAAGCGGAACTGATCGATGAAAATCTGTTTGAACGCAGATATGTTGTTCTGCTCATAGAACAAGAGCATTGCCTTTTTGTAGTCGATGCTGTCAACCGTTCGAAAAGATATTGGGCAGTAGCCATTTGCTATCAAGATGGCATTGCTTGTGATGCGGGCTATACGCTTGTTGCCATCATTGAATGCCTGTATATACGACAATAAAACCAGCACGAACAGTGCTTTCTCGAACACATTGCTCCTGCTGTTCACCAAGTCGCAAGTCTGCTGGAGAGCCTCACGTATCTGGAACTCATTGTCGATAGGTCGATAGTTGGTACCAGTAATACCCACGCGGCGAGTACGGATATTTCGGTCAACGCCCAGTTCCTTGACCAGCAAGCTGTGGATATCCTCAATACGCGAGATGGTTAGATGCTCCATATAGTCGGGATTGGCCACGATGAAGTCAAGTGCGTCCTTGTGGTTTAGCAGCATAATAGCCTCCTCCTTGGTTTTTCCTGCGGCAGTCAGCTTCTCCTTTAGCAGCCGTTCCGTTTCGAGCAGCGAATAGGTGTTGCCTTCTATCTGCGACGACTTCCAGCTGAGGTCAATGCCCAATCGCTCCATCTCCTTTCGTTTCTGTTCGTCAGGGAGCGAGGCGAAGTTCTTGGCAAATTGATTCTGTAGTGCATTCAACTCAGACATTTCCTGTTCAGTAAACAGGCTAACTCCGTTCAGTACGTAGGGAATCAGGTCAAAGTTATAGCCCGTCTGTACCTGGCGTTCATCCACCTCTTTACTATAATACTCCTCCATATCGACTGGCGCAAAGAGTGGCGAGACGAAATACCTCGTTGCCCTGGCCTTGCCCTCCACATTGATGTAGAATGAGCTAACCAGTTCACTAATGGCACGCTTAATGGTTGCCAGACTTGCCTCGCCAGCCAAGGCATCGGCAATCTGTTTAGAACTGACACCAGGGTGCTCTTTGATAAAGGCTAAAACATTGTTCTTATCCATACTCAAAATAGAATCAGCTCACAAAAGTACAGAAATCGGCTCAAATATGCAAGCATTTGAGCCGATTTCTTTCAAATATTGAGCCGATTCCCCATCAGATAAGCTCATTCTTCATAAAAAGTGACCGATATTCTTGCATAATCCACAGAAAGTTCGTATTTTTGCCACCGATAAACGATTGTTGAACCCTTTAAACAGTATTGCCAATGGTTAAATAGCAACTGATATTCAGACATATATACGTTGAAGCGTCCGCTTTGAATCTTGTATTCTGAAATTCGCCAAAATAAAGAATGCTGCAAGAGTAAAGTCTCGGATGCTCACGCCGCTGGCGTGGGCTTTTACTCGTTTAAGCAGCAAAGGTGTTTGGCGATACCTCAGAATACGTAAGCGATGATAATTGCTCACGTTTTATTTTGTATCTATTCAAAACATTATTCAATAACTTAAACAACAACGACAATGAAACAATCATTTCTATCTTTACTCATTCTCCTGACGACAGCCACGGGAGTATGGGCCAAGGACTGGACGACCAAGTATTACACCGCCAACGGCCTGAACTTCGAGCGGCAGAAAGACAATACGATGAAGCTCATCAAGGCGAGCCAGAGGACCGAATACTTAGGTGACTTGGACGAGTGGGGACTGACGGCTACCAACGTTACGAAGACTCAAAAGGTGGGCATTGCCAAATATACCGAGGAGAGCTACGAAATACCCGCCGAAGTCAATGGTATGCCCGTGACGGCGATGGAAAGCAGCGTGTTTTCTGGCAACGAAAACATCAAGACCGTCACCTTTGCCGACGGCCAGATGACCATCATCCCATACGGTGCCTTCAAGAACTGCACGGCTTTGGAGCGGCTCGACTTCAGCGGGTCAAGCATCAGTCAGATAGATAAGGAAGCGTTCAATGGCTGCACGGCGCTGGTTGGCATCGACGACTGGGGGGTGGTCGATAGTCTCGGGATGAATGCCTTCAAAGGCTGCACGGCGTTAGAGGCGGTGAGCATCAGCCCAAGCATCACGCAGATAGTGTCGAGCGTCTTCAGCGGCTGCACCAATCTGAAGACCGTGCGCTTCGAGGATACTGAGACGCGCATTCGCCTTGCTAACTCTACTACATCCATCTTCTATAACTGCCCTGTCGAGAAAGTCTATCTCGGTCGCAAGTTGGTCAATAATAACGGTAATGTGTATTTCTCCAACGGTATCTTGTTCAAAGACCATAAAACCATCACGGAGTTTGAGTTGGGCGAGCTGATAGACACCATCCCCAACAGCCTCTTCGGCTATATGGCGTCGGAGATGACCGTTAAGGCTCCCAATGTGGTACACGTCGCCGAGAATGCCTTCTACAACAGCAAGAACATCACCCTCATAGCCCCGAAGCTGAAGACCATTGGCAAGCGTGCGTTCCAGAGCAGTGTGCTGCCGTCGTTTACCTTCACCATTGAGGACATCGGTACGGAGGCTTTCTACAAAGCCACCATCGACGAGATAGTCATTACCAACGCGGTGAAGACTATTCAGAAGAGTGCCTTCAGCAACACCAATACGAGGGTGCTCCGCATTGAGGACGGTGACGATCCGATAGAGTTGGGACTTGACACCAGCGTTGACGAGAGCAAGCCTGAACAGCGCTATAACAACCCAGGATGGCTCATCAGCAACGAGCTTGAGGAACTTTATATTGGGCGGCCCATCGGTCACGAGGATCAGTTCGTCACCAGCAGTAATGCCACCTCGTTGCAGTTCAAGTCCACTTCAAGTTCGTCGAGCTTTATACCGAATCTGAAGACGCTGACGCTGACGAAGGTGAAGGCGCTGCAGGTCAACAGCTTTGCCAAATGTACCAAGCTGACGAGCGTCAGTATGCCGATGTTGGAGGAGGTGCCGAAGAACTGCTTTGTTGGCTGCACGTCGTTAGCTGAGGATGGGTGCATCAGCCTGCCGAAGGCGACAGTCATTCAGGAGGCGGCCTTTTCGGGCTGCACTGGCTTAACGACGGAAGCCTTCCTCGACGCGCCGAAGTTAGAGACGATAGGCGCTTACGCCTTCAAGGACTGCACGGGTCTGACTGGGTTCACCGTTCCTGCCAATGTCACCAAGCTCTGTAGTTATGCCTTCGATGGATGCAAGAATCTGAAACGGGTGACGCTGGCATACGGCGAGACACCCGTGACGATGGGGGACTACGGCTATATTGGCGAGGAACTGTATATTGACCGTAACGTGGCTAATTCTTTCTCGATTTACGACGGTTATGACTATACCAACTTGAAGACCATTATCTTCGGCTCCAACGTCAAGGACGTGAGCGGCTGGAGTATAGAAAGTCCGAACGTTACGACGGTGCAATGTATGAATGCCGTGCCGCTGCCACTGGTAGCCACCGACGATGCAGGGCAGCACGGTGCCTTGTTCCCAGAGTTGTATGATACCCATCACGTTAATCTGGGCTATGTGGTGCAGAATACCGCTAAGCTCATCGTGCCTCGTGGCACGGTGCGTGCCTATAGGAATGCTCACGTCTGGAAGGGCTTCAAGACCATCGTCGCCGAGGGTGAGGTCCCGGTGGCACCTGCCGCCGACTATGTCGCCGGGCAGGCTCCCGACGGTTTCAACCCTGTGGCAGCCGACCAGAACGGCGACGGCGTTTTCAACATCCTCGACATTGTGATCATCATTGACGACCTGACGGCGAAGTAAAAGGCAACCTTATTCTACGTCAACAACAAGATTCCCTCAAAAAGGCGAAAAAGCGGCATTTCTTTTGGAGGTGTCGCTTTTTTTGCGTACTTTTGCAGCAGTGATGCTACCAGTACTTCATTTCTATGACTTCGGCGAGGGTGTGACGGCGTTCAGCACGACGCGGCGAGGCGGCTTCAGCAAGGGCAGTTACGGCGAGTTCAACATCAACCGCTATTGCGGGGACAGTGTGGAGGCCATCAGTCGCAACCGCGCCCTACTCTGCCAGTTATTGGGCATTGATGACAACCGCCTGCTGATGCCGCATCAGGTTCACGAAACGAAGATTGTGGCTGTTGACGAGACATCGCAAGAGTCCCAACTCGAAGGCGTTGACGCGCTGATGACCAACGTTCGCGGACTCTGTATCGGTGTGTCAACGGCTGACTGCATACCTGTGCTGCTCTACGACAAAGTGCATCGTGCTGTCAGTGCTATTCACGCTGGTTGGCGGGGCACCGTGAAGTGCATCGCTGAGAAGGCTGTAGCACAGATGACCGCCGTTTACGGCTCCCGTCCTGCTGACATGATTGCCCAGATTGGTCCAGGCATTCACGTTGAGAGTTTCGAGGTGGGCAACGAGGTCTATGAAGCCTTTACCGCCGCAGGTTTCGCGATGGAAACCATCAGCCGCCGTTATGGTGAGAAATGGCACATCGACCTACCCGAGTGCAATCGTCAGCAGCTCATCGCCACCGGCATTCCCGAAGCCCAAATCAGCGTCTCCCCCATCTGCACCTACCAGCATCCCGACCTCTATTTCTCCGCCCGCCGTCTCAGCATAAATTCCGGCCGCATCTTCAATGGCATTGTGATGGGTTAGTGCGCCTCAGTAGACTCTAATTCCATATTTCAAGATTTGCTGTTTAAATAAAGGGTTCATGTTTTCCCGCATACGTACCACGTCAACGTCGCATCCAAGTACCTCCTGTAAATGGATTTTCACGCCAGCTCGGTTGAAGAGGTTGGGCACCATCTCCACGCACACGTCAACGTCGCTACCCTCTTTCTGCTCATTTCTTGCAACGGAGCCAAAGAGTAGCATCGAACTGACGCCGTAGTGCTCGCTGAGATACTGGCGAGTAGTTTTCAGTTTTTCTATAGTCTGTGTCCTGTCCAACATAAGCATTCTTCTTTTTCTGCTGGCAAAGATAATGATTATTTCTGAAACCACAAAGGAAAATGGCAAAATTAGTGCGCATCGATAATACAGTCGCTCATCATCCATTGTGAAGCCTTTGACCAGATACTCCGTCAGGTGTTCCGTTGCCCATTGTCTGAACTGTGTTCCGCGAATGCCACGAACCCTGTATCCAACGGCTATGATCATCTCCAAAGAGTAGAAAACCACATTGTAATTCTTGCCGTCGGCGGCAGTAGTTAAGTAATTCTTAACAACTGAAACTTCGTTTAACTCTCTTTCTTTCAAGATGTTAGCTATATGCATACTAATGTTCGGCTTCGAGGTGGCAAAAAGTTCTGCCATCTGTTGCTGGTTCAGTCAAATCTTCCCATCCTTGGCATATAGCGCCACAGATGCCCGTCCGTCGGCGGTTCGATAGATGATGATGTTCTGTTCGTCGCTCATAGTATTATTCGATTTTTAGTGCGCCTCCAGCCAGTTGTCGCCGAAACCGGAGTCGGCGACGAGGGGGACGTTAAGGGGGAAGGCATGCTGCATCTCTTCGAGAACGATGGCCTCTACCCTACTCTTCTCCTCCGGGTAAACGCTGAAGTTGAGTTCGTCGTGTACCTGGAGAATCATCTTGCTGCGGATTCCCTCGGCCTTGAAGCGCTGGTGAATGCGAATCATCGCTACCTTGATGATGTCGGCGGCGGTGCCCTGAATGGGCGCGTTGATGGCGTTACGCTCAGCAAAGCCGCGCACGGTGGCGTTGGCCGAGTTGATGTCGGGCAGATAGCGGCGACGGCCGAATAGGGTAGTGACATAACCTCGCTGGCGAGCCGTCTGCTTGGCCTGCTCCATATAGTCGTGAACGTCGGGGAATGTGGCAAAATAGCCGTCAATGAGCTGTTTGGCTTCGTCGCGGCTGATGTCGAGACGTTCGGCGAGGCCGAAGACGGTGATGCCGTAGATGATGCCGAAGTTGGCTCGCTTAGACTTCGTACGCTCGTC
>CAMHIS010000103.1 GCA_946185285.1 uncultured Prevotellaceae bacterium | reverse complement strand
TGGCTGTCAGAGGCACACCTGCCTCATAGTCAAAAGGGAACGACTGCAGGCCGGTAACGTCGACCGTCGTTGCAAAGTGTCCGTTGCCCACCGTCAGCGAGGCCAGTGCGTCAGCTTCGGTGATGACGGGGTTGTTGCGAGTGACCACGGCCTGACGGTTAATCTCGGCGGTGGTGTTCTGCGTGTCGTAGCCCAGCATCTCCATCTCTAACGATGCCCAGATGAACGGGCCGAGACCCTTGGCGTCGTTGTCGCGTATCTGTTCGGAGAGGTAGTAGGCATAGCCACCGTCGCGTCGGCGGTTCTCCTTGACCGAGCCCTTCGGGTTAACTATCTTCATGGCGGCAACGACCTCGTCGGTGGCTGCCGGACCGAGACCTGCCACCGAGCAGCAGTTGGTCAGCGAGATGGTCTTGTCGGCGTTTACACGGATGAAATTGTTGATGATGCCACGGTAGGCGCGGATGCCGGCTTCGCGGTACTTGGTGCCGACGTAGCCCTTGCGGTAGGCTTTCAGTAATGCGTAAGTGAACATGGATGAACAGGTGGATTCCAGATAGTTACCTTCGCGACCAGGGCTATCCATAACCTGATACCACGTGCCCGTCTTCTTGTCCTGCCACTTGAGGATGGCGTCGAAGTCCTTGCGCAGCAGGTCGATGACCTCAGAGCGGCGGTTGTAAGATTCGGGCAGGGCGTCGAGCACCTCGATGAGAGCCATCGTGTACCAGCCCTGAGCGCGGCCCCAGCAGTGCTCCGACAGGCCCGTCTGCGGGTCGGCCCAGAAGGCCTTGCGGGTCTCGTCGTAGGCGTGGCGGTTCAAGCCGGTCTTCGGGTCGAGGGTGCGCTCGTAGGTCACCTTAAGCTGGTCGACGGCATCGTCGTAGATCTTGGTGGCGTTCTTCTTGTCGGTGATGGGAGCTGTCAGACAGCGGTAGGGCAAGCCCATGAAGATGCCGTCGAGCCACACCTGGTAGGCGTAGATGGCCTTGTGCCAGTAGACCTTGTCGGCCTTCGTGCGCGGCTGGTCCTGCAGCTGCTTCATCATGGTCTTCATGGCCAGCAGGTTCTTGGCCTCGGGCCACTGCTGGTACATACGGGTGACGAAATGGCCGGTGCGGATGTTGTCGAGGTTGTAGTCGAGGATGTTATAGCCGCGGATGTCGCCCTTCTGGTTGATCATCGTGTCGGTGTACTCTTGACAGTAGCGGCGGATGTCGTCGCCGCCGTAGCGCAGGTAGGTGTCGAGCATACCCTCCAGTTCGATGCCCATCACATACGACCACTTGGGGCGGGTCGAGAAGTCGAGCAGGTAGGAGCGGGGCACGCGCTTCATTTCCGAGTAGGTCATCCACTCCGAGTAGTGCTTGTAGGGCATCTCCGTCAGACAGAGGGAGCCGTTGACGAAATAGTTGTCGTAATGGATGTTGCGCGTCTGACCGGTAATCTTGTTGCCCTGCTGGACACCGTCGAAGCGGCAGTTCTTCAGGTTGACGTCGTAGACATTGCAGACCGTATCGAGGGCGATGATGAGCACGCCGTACTTCGACTTCTGGCAGTTGACGTTCTCGACGTTGATATCGCGCACCGTCGGGTTGAAACCGCGGCAGCAGACCTCATTGTGTTCGTAGTCGAGGTTGATCTTGACCACGGCCTCGCCGCACTGACCGACCTTGATGTCGCGCATGTTGATGTTCTCGATGATACCGCCGCGACAGCTGTTGGTCTTGATGCGCAGCACGCGGTCGAGGTTGGGCGAGTCCATTACGCAGTCGTGGGCATAGACATTCTGGCAGCCGCCGGAAATCTCGGAGCCGACGACCACGCCGCCGTGTCCGTTCTTCATCTCACAGTTGCGGATGATGATGTTCTTCGACGGCATGTTGCGCTCACGGCCGTCGCGGTTGCGGCCGCTCTTGATGGCGATGCAATCGTCGCCAGTATTGAAGAAGCAGTCCTCTATCAGCACGCGGTCGCAGCATTCAGGGTCGCAGCCGTCGCCGTTGGGACCGTCGTTAATCATCTTGACACGGCGCACGGTGACATCGGTAGAGTGAAGGGGATGGATGACCCAGAACGGCGAGCGCAGCAGCGTGACGTCCTCAAGCAGGATGCGCTCGCACTTGTTGAAGCTGACCAGCTGAGGGCGCAGACCGTCCTTTGCACCGAAGACGCGCTCCGGTGAGCGCTGGCCCTGCTCGTTGTACATCGGAATGCCGTCCTCGCCGTTCTTCAGCAGGCGCGGGCGGGCCTCAATTTTCTGGCTTATCATGCCCTCCTTCCAGCCGAACTTCGCGGCACCGCACCACGGCCACCATGTGTCGACAGAGCCGCCGCCGTCGATGGTACCCTTGCCCGTGACGGCGATGTCAGTGGCCTTGAAGGCATAGACGCAGGGCGAGAGGTTGAAACACTCCAACCCTTCCCAAGACGTCTCGACGATGGGGTAGAGCTCGGGCTCGAAGACAAACTCCAGAACGGCCCCCTCCTCAACGTGCAGGTTGACGTGACTCTTCAGCTCGATGGCAGCGGTCAGGAACTTCTGACCGGCAGGGACGATGACACGTCCGCCGCCTTTCTTCGAGCATTTGTCGATGGCCTTCTGGATGGCCTTCTGGTTGGCGGCGGCCGAAGCGTCGGGCTTGGCACCGAACTTGGTGATGACGTAGTCCTTGCCGCTGATCTGCGGTTGCTTGATGCTTTGCTCAATCTGCTTATACTTTGCCTCGTCCCAACCCTCGGCGTAGCTCAGCAGGGGAACAAGCAGGCACAGCAGCATCAGTTGTAGTGATTTCTTCATACTATAAAAGAATTAGTTCGTAGTTTCGTGCAAAGATACGGAATTTACACGATACTACGAACTAATTAAGCTTTTTTATCACGTAATCGTTTTAGTGCTGCAGGGCGTCGAACAGCTGGTCGAGGGCTTTGTCGGCATTGCCGCCGGCCTCGTCGAGCAGGGTGACGAACTTCGAACCGATGATGGCACCGGCGGCGTTGTCCTGGGCAGCCTTCAGCGTCTGGCGGTTGCTGATGCCGAAACCAATCATGCGGGGGTTGCGCAGGTTCATGCTGTCAATGCGGCGGAAGTACTCCTGCTTCTGCTCGTCGAACGACTTCTGGGCACCGGTGATGGCGGCCGACGAAACCATGTAGATGAAGCCGTCGGTGTTCTGGTCGATGAAGCGGATGCGCTCCTCCGAGGTCTCGGGGGTGATGAGCATGATGACGCGCAGGTCGTACTTGTCGGCGGCGGGCTTCACGGTGTTGAGATAGTCGTCGAAGGGCAGGTCGGGGATAATCATACCGCTTATGCCTGCCTCGGCACACGACTGGCAGAACGCCTCGATGCCGTAGTGCAGGATTGGGTTCAGGTAGCCCATCAGTATCAGGGGGATGGAGACCTCGTCCTTGATGGCCGACAGCTGGGCGAAGAGCGTCTTCAGGCTCATGCCGTTTCGGAGGGCTTTCGTGGCGGCTGTCTGAATGACGGGACCGTCGGCCAACGGGTCGCTGAAGGGGATGCCGACCTCGACGAAGTCAATGCCCCGCCGCTCCATCGTCTTGATGACCTCGCCGGTGCCTTCGAGGGTTGGCGTGCCAGCGCAGAAGTAGAGGCTCAGCAGCTTGCGGTCGCCTCGGTTGGAGAATACTTGGTTTATCTTGTTCATTTCAGTTGTTCTAAGAATTGTTTGAGTTTTGTGATGTCTTTCAGTCCTGGCTCGGTCTCGAAGCGTGAGTTGAGGTCGATGCCGATGCACTTGGGGTGATGGAAGTTGCGGACGCGCTCTGCGTCGTCGGGACCGATGCCGCCGCTCAGCAGGAAGGGCACGTCGCCGTCGTAGGCTTCAAGCACCGACCAGTCGAACTGGCTGCCGCTGCCGCCCACCATCGGGCACTTCGTGTCAAACAGGAAGTAGTCCACGCAGTCCGTGTAGTCCTTGCATGCTGCAATATCATTGCAGCCCCCAACGCTGATGGCCTTGATGAACTGGACACCCGGCCTGATGTCGGGGTCGAGCGTACGGCGCAGGTTGCGGATGAGTGTCGGCGTCTCATGGCCGTGCAGCTGTACGAGGTCGAGCTTGTAGTTCACCGCGCGGGTAATGATGTTCTGCGGCATCTCGTCGACAAACACGCCGACGCGTTTGGCCTTGAAGCTGCCGATGTCTGACCCACGGTCGGGGATAATCCCGGCGTAGGTGGGAATCATCGTCACGTTACGCGGCGACTTGTCCCAGAATATCATACCAATCCAGTTAACTCCTAACTCAGCGACCTGGCGGATGTTCTCGCCCTCGCGCATTCCACAAACTTTTATGATCATATCTGTTCTATAAATTGTTTTAATGTCTTTCCCGGGTCGGGCGTCTTCATGAACGTCTCGCCGATGAGGAATCCACGGAAGCCGGCCTGGCGCAGTTCGCGGATGGTCTCGGGGCGCGAGATGCCGCTCTCGCTCACCTTCACGGCGTCCTTCGGCAAGCGCTCGGCCAGTCGGAAGGAGTTCTTAACATCGGTCACGAACGACCCGAGATGACGGTTGTTGATACCATACACATCCGGCTCTAACTCGCAGTATTCCAGCTCTTCTTCGCTGTGTATCTCAAGCAGCACTTCAAGTCCCAGCTCGTGCGCCTTCAACAGCAGTGCCCGAAGCTTCTCCTTCGGGAGGCACGCCGCAATCAGCAGTACCGCCGACGCTCCGCACAGGGCAGCCTCATAGAGCTGCAGTTCGTCGATGACGAAGTTCTTGTAGAGCACAGGAAGCGTCACGCCCGACTGCCGGGCCTCAACTATAAAACGATCATGACCGCCGAAATATTGCTTGTCGGTCAGAATACTTATCGCGGCGGCACCGTTCTGCTGGTATGACAGCGGAATCTCCGAGGCGAGCCACTCTTCCTTGATCCAGCCCTTCGACGGCGAGCGGCGCTTGAACTCGGCAATGATGCCGGTCTCGCTCTGAAGCAGGGCCTCGCGGAGCGACGGCTTCTTCCGTCGCATCCGCTCAAGCTCCTCGCGCTTCGTGGCTACGATTTCCTGTAGGATGTCCATGGCTTACGAGTTGAGTTCCACAAACTTCTTGAACGTCCGCAGGGCACTGCCGCTGTCGATGCTTTCGCGGGCAATGCTGAGGCACTCATCGATGCTCTTCTGCCCCTTCTCCAGCACCTGGATGCCGAAGGCGGCATTAGCCAGTACGATGTTCTTCTGGGCTGGCAGGGCACGGTTCTCAAGCACGGCATCGAAAATCTCCTTGGCCTCCTGCTCGGTGGCACCGGCGACAAGCTCCTCGGGCTTGGCAGGCTGGAAACCAAGGTCGGCAGGCGAGAAGATTTTCTCGTATGTGTTGGTCGTAACCTTGAAGTCGCCCGTCAGCGAGATCTCGTCGTAGCCGTCGATGGAGTTCACGATGCCGTAGTCGATGCCGAGGCGCTGGTAGACAGCGTGGTACAGGCGCATCTGGTCGAGGTTGGCCACGCCGAGCAGTTGACAGCTGGGCTGCGAGGGGTTCACCAGCGGACCGAGCAGGTTGAAGATGGTGGGGAAGGGTAGCGCCTTGCGGATGGGGCCGACGAACTTCATGGCTTTGGCAAAGAGCTGGGCGTGCAAGTAGACGATGCCCGCCTCGTCCATGCAGCGGTTCAGCTGGTCGAGGTTGTCGGTGAACTTCACGCCGTGCTGGGCAATGACGTTCGAGGCTCCGCTGGTCGACGTGGCGGCGTAGTTGCCGTGCTTGGCCACCTTGTAGCCGGCGCCGGCGATGACAAAGCACGACGTTGTCGAGATGTTGAAAGTGTTCTTGCGGTCGCCGCCGGTACCCACCACGTCGATGTAGCGGTCGCAGTCGAGAGGCACGGGCACGCCCGTCTCCAAGATGCCGTCACGGAAACCCAGCAGCTCTTCGACGGTGACGCCGCGCATCTGCAGGGCCGTCAGCAAAGCTGTGATCTGTTCGTTGGGAAACTCACTGTGGGTGATGCCCACCAGAATGTTCTTCATCTCCTCGCGGGAGAGCTCCTCGTGGTTGAGGAGCTTTGCTAAGATTTCTTTCATAAGTCTATAAAGTTTTTGATGATTGTACGTCCTTCGGGGGTTAATACGCTTTCGGGGTGGAACTGTATGCCGTACACCGGGTAGTCCTTGTGCTGGAGGGCCATAATCTGCCCTTCGTCGCTCTCGGCAGTTATCTCTAAACAGTCGGGGAAACCGTCCTTCGACACCACCCACGAATGGTAGCGCCCGATGGTGATGGTCTTGTCCAGCCCGTCAAATAGTGGGTCGGCTGCTGTGATATGACAAGGCGTAGCCACCCCGTGGAATACGTCGCTGAGGTTCTCCAGCTTTCCGCCGAATGCCTCGCCGATGGCCTGATGGCCCAGGCAGACGCCCAGTATCGACTTACGCCCGGCGTACTCGCGGATGACGTCGAGCAGCAGTCCTGCCTCGCTGGGAATGCCAGGGCCGGGCGAGAGGATAATCTTATCGTAGGCCTCGATTTCGTCGAGACTAAACTGGTCGTTGCGATACACAGTTACCTCAGCACCAATCTCTTTCACCAAATGACTCAAGTTATACGTAAACGAGTCGTAGTTGTCTATGATTACTATCTTCATAATTCGTAAAATTCGTAGTTTACATTTCCTCTGCCATGAGTATGGCGCGGCGCAGCGCACCGAGTTTGTTGTTCACTTCCTGCAGTTCGTATTCCTCGTTGCTCTTGGCTACGATGCCGCCGCCGGCCTGGAACCACAGCTCGCCGTTGCGCGAGACGAAGGTGCGGATGGTGATGGCCTGGTTCAGCGAACCGTCGAGTCCGATGATGCCGATGCAGCCGCCGTAGGCGCCTCGGTTGTGCGGCTCGTACTCCGAGATGAGCTGCATGGCGCGCACCTTCGGCGCTCCGCTCAGCGTTCCGGCGGGGAAGGTGTCGATGAACGCCTTGATGGGGTCGGCACCCTCATCGAGCTCACCGCTGACGCGCGAGACCAGGTGGATGACATGCGAGTAGTACTGGATGTCCTTGTAGTAGTCGACTTTCACACCATGGCAGTTGCGGCTCAGGTCGTTGCGGGCCAGGTCGACGAGCATCACGTGCTCGGCGTTCTCCTTCGGGTCGTTGCGCAGAAACTCTGCCCCCCGGCGGTCGGCCTCTGCATCGCCCGTGCGCTTCGTCGTTCCGGCAATGGGGTCGATGTAGGCTTTGCGGCCCTCAATACGGCAGTGCGTCTCAGGACTTGAACCGAAGATGCGGAAACCACCGAAGTCGAAATAGAAGAGGTAGGGACTCGGGTTGATGCTCCTCAGCGTTCTGTACAGCTTGAAGTCATCGCCCTCGTAGCGCTGTACAAACCGCCGTGAAAGCACAATCTGGAACACGTCGCCGCGCAGGCAGTGCTGAATGCCGCGTCGGATGTTGGCCTTGTGCTCATCGTCGGTCAGCGTCGAGCTGACGTCGCCAATGGCGTGGAAGTCGTATTCTCTCACGTTGCCGCGGTTCATGGCCTTGAGGATGTCGTCTATGATGGAAGCCCCCCCTACGGCCCCCGAGGGGGCTTCGTTGGTATTGTCGGCAGGGGCTAACGTCACCACCTTCACCGTATTGTTATGATGGTCGAACACGATGACCACCTTATATAATATGTAGAGCACGTCGGGGGCATCGTTCTTCTCCTGTGTCTCGTCCTTCACGGCGATGTCCTCGAAGTAGCGCACGGCATTGAACGACGTAAAGCCGAAGAGTCCGCAGACACCGGCGTCGTCGCCCGTCACCTCAATCCTGTCGATGAGGGCGTGGATGGCTTTGTCGGTGCGGTATTCTTTGTTCACCTCATGCTGCATTACGCTGCCGTCGGGATAGGAGACGGTTGCGATGCCGTGGCCGATGGCTACGCTGGCCATCGGACTGATGCCGATGAACGATCGCGAACTGGCTGCGTCGTGGTAGTCGGCGCACTCCATCAGTGCCGACTGCGGGTAGAGGTCGCGCAGTCTCATGTATACGCCGACGGGTGTATAGAGGTCGGCCAGGATGGTCTGCGACATGGTGGTGAAGGCCCACCCCTTGCCCCTCCCCAAGGGAGGGGTATAGTTAGTCTTGTTACTGTTTGTTTCCATATTGTTGCTATTGATAATTGCCGTTCTTAATAACTATATAAGCTCCCCTCCCTTGGGGAGGGGTCGGGGGTGGGCCTCCCCTCCCTTGGGGAGGGGCTGGGGGTGGGCTAAATACGTCTCAATATCCTTATCGCCCCGGCCGCTGACCGTCAGCACTACCACGTCGTCCTGCTTGAAGGTGAGCTTGGAAAGGGCCGCAATGGCGTGGGCACTCTCAATGGCGGGGATGATACCCTCCATGCGCGTCAGCTCGTAGCCGCCGTAGATGGCCTCGTCGTCGTTGATGCTCAGCACCTGCGTGCGTCCTTGCTTCGCCATGTTGCAGTGCATCGGTCCCACGCCGGGGTAGTCGAGGCCTGCCGAGATGGTGAACGCCTCCTGTATCTGACCGTCCTCGTCCTGCATCACCAGCATCTTCGCGCCGTGCAGGATGCCCGTCGTGCCGCGGTGGATGGTGGCGGCGGTGTAGTCGGTGTCCCAGCCGTGACCGCCGGCCTCGGCCAGCACGATACGTACCCGTTCGTCGTCCATGTAGTGATAGATGGTTCCTGCGGCATTGCTTCCGCCGCCGATGCAGGCAATGAGATAGTCGGGATAGTCGCGCCCGATCTTCTCCTGCAGCTGCCACTTGATTTCCTCCGAGATAACACTCTGCATCCTTGCCACCAGGTCGGGGTAGGGGTGTGGTCCCATCGTCGAGCCGACGATATAGAAGGTGTCGCTGGGGTGGCAGCACCAGTCGCGGATGGCCTCCGAGCAGGCGT
>CAMHIS010000102.1 GCA_946185285.1 uncultured Prevotellaceae bacterium | reverse complement strand
AACCCGCCACGATTTTCTCGTGAGTTATTCTATGTACTCAGGATTGTTCAGACACTGCTCTCCCAAGGTCTCAAAATCTTTATAATCTTTATAATCTTTTCAATCTTTGTTCATTATCTTTGTATTGTGAGATTTTGAACGGAATCCTTGTTCGTTCTGTTAGTCGCGATATATCCACGACAAGACGGCATTTATCCAGCGGATGGAGCAGCGGAACCAGCGGTATGTGCTGACGGGCTTGCCGCCGAAGCGAAGGATGAACTCGCGAAAGGGATTGTGGGAGGTGGGCAGGCCGACGTCGAGGAAGTAGATGTGCTGGAAGCCTCGGCTGTGGGAATCTTTGATGGCGTGCCAGAGCGTCAGCTCATCGGGGTGAACCATGACAAATGACTTGCGCCGGAAGGCCGTGTACCATAGGTATGCGTTCTGCCGGCTGTAAGCCACTGCGGAACAGCCGACGACGTGGTCGCGGTAGCGCGTGAGGTAGAGCCGGCCGTGACCGCCCTGGAGGATGGCCATGAAGAACTTCTCGTCGGGGATGTAGCGCTTGGGCTTGAGCCAGTGGTGATGCTTCAGCAGCTTGATGAACGACTTGAAGTCGGCTTCGTCCTTCACCTCGTCAGTGACCAGTCCCTTGGCGTAGGCACTGTCAATGTGCTTCTGCAGGCGCTCGGTGATACGCTCCTCGGGGGTGTGGCTGTGCAGGGAGTTGTGGATGCTCATCCAATGGACAGGAAAGAACTGCCGCTGTTTCAGTTCGCGGTAGCCGAACATCTTCTGGTTGAGGTTACTGACCTCAATATAGAGCACGCGGCTGGACAGCTTGCTGCGCAGCGCGTCGAGCATGATGCCGAAGAGGGCGTTCTCTGCCTGTCCCTCGTGGGGATAGGTGTAGACGCCTTCGCCCAGTATGCGGCAATGCATATAGAAATAAGGAGGCAACAAGGAGGCTCGGTAGCGTACAATGGCCAGCAGATGGGCCAGCACCTGACCGTCGGCTGCCTGCACCACGACCATGTAGGGCTTTTGGCGGGGCGTCTGCCTCGCTATCTCAAAGAGCTGCCGGCTGTGGAAGAAGTTGCTGTTGTCAAGCGGCGGCAGGTCTTTCTGGTCGGTGATGATATGTGTCTCCAGTCCTTTCACAGGGTTATGATGTCAGGGCAGTAGCGGCTTACCCTTGTACGGCAGCAATCAGCTCGTCGGGCGTCAGCAGCTGCTGGTCGCCGGTCGCCATGTTCTTGAGCGTCAGGCGGCCCTGGCTGATCTCGTTCTCGCCGGCGAGGGCGACGAAGGGTATCTGCTTCTGGTTGGCATAGGCCATCTGCTTCTTCATCTTCACGGTGTCGGGGAAGACCTCGGTGCGGATGCCTGCCTGGCGGGCGCGTGCGGCAACGGGGAGGCAGTAGGCCGTCTCGCGGTCGCCGAAGTTGATGAAGAGCAGGCGTGTGCCGACGGTGGTGTCCTTGGGGTAGGCGTCGAGCTGGTTGAGCACGTCGTAGATGCGGTCGACGCCGAAGGAGATGCCTACGCCGGAGATGCCGGGCATGCCGAAGATGCCGGTCAGGTTGTCGTAGCGGCCGCCGCCGGTGATGGAGCCTATCTCCACGTCGAGGGCCTTCACCTCGAAGATGGCGCCGGTGTAGTAGTTCAGGCCGCGGGCCAGGGTGAGGTCGAGCTGCAGCTCGTTCTTCAGGGCAGTGGCACCGCCACTGCACAGCGAACTGAGGATGGTGCGGAGTTCCTCGACGCCCTTGAGGCCGGTCTCGCTGTTCTTCAGTACGTCGGCAATGGTGGCGAGCTTCTCGTCGTTGGTGCCTTCGAGCAGGATGATGGGCTGGAGCTTCTCGATCTGCTCCTCGGTGAGTCCGTCGTCGCGTAGTTCCTGGTTGACGTTGTCGATGCCTATCTTGTCGAGCTTGTCGATGGCGACGGTGATGTCGACTATCTTGTCGGCGGCGCCGATGACCTCGGCAATGCCCGAGAGTATCTTGCGGTTGTTGATCTTGATCTGCACGCGTACGCCGAAGCGCTGGAAGACGGTGTCGACGATCTGCATCAGCTCGACCTCGTTGAGCAATGAGTCGGAGCCGACGATGTCGCCGTCGAACTGCCAGAACTCGCGGTAGCGCCCTTTCTGTGGGCGGTCGGCTCGCCACACGGGCTGCATCTGGTAGCGCTTGAAGGGCAGCTGCAGTTCGTCGCGGTGCATCACCACGTAGCGGGCGAAGGGCACGGTGAGGTCGTAGCGCAGGCCTTTCTCGCAGAGCTTGGCGGCGAGGTGCAGGGCGTTGCGCTCCTGCAGTTCTTCGTCGCTTACTTTCGAGAGGAAGTCGCCTGAGTTCAGGACCTTGAACAGCAGTTTGTCGCCCTCCTCGCCATACTTGCCCATGAGGGTCTGTAGGGTCTCCATGGCGGGTGTCTCTATCTGCTGGAAGCCGTAGAGCTGGTACACCTGTCGGATGGTGTCGAAGATATAGTTGCGACGGGCCATCTCCTGCGGGCCGAAGTCGCGCGTTCCTTTGGGAATCGAAGGTTTCATTAGCATAAGCCCACCCAAGCCCTCCCCAAGGGAGGGGTGTTTAATTACACTCTTGGGCGTTAGTGGCTCTCCATATTTAATGATTAGAAATTATTACTATTTTTGATTATAGCTCATCGGGTATTCAGACATCCCTCCCTTGGGGAAAGGCTACGGGTAGGCGAGCCTTGCTCGGGAATGGGCTTGGGTGGGCTTTACCCGCGCACGATGGTCTGGTCGCGGTCGGGGCCGATGCTGATGATACAGATGGGCGTTTCGAGCTGCTCCTCGAGGAAACGGATGTAGTCCTTGAAGGGCTGGGGGAACTGGTCCTCGCTGGTGAACTGGGTCATGTCGGTCTTCCAGCCGGGCAGCTCGCGATAGACGGGTTCGATGCCGTGCTCGATGTCGTAGGGGAAGTCGCTCGTCTCGACGCCGTTCACCTTGTAGGCTACGCAGGCCTTGATGGTGTCAAACTGGTCGAGCACGTCGCTCTTCATCATGATGAGCTTGGTCACGCCGTTGACCATGATCGAGTAGCGCAGGGCCACGAGGTCGATCCAGCCGCAGCGGCGCTCGCGCCCGGTGACGGCGCCATACTCATGGCCGAGGTCGCGGATGAGCTTGCCGGTCTCGTCGAACAGCTCGGTGGGGAATGGGCCGGCTCCTACGCGGGTGCAGTAGGCCTTCATGATGCCGTAGACCTCGCCGATCTTGTTGGGGCCGATGCCGAGGCCTGTGCAGGCTCCGGCGCAGATGGTGTTCGACGACGTGACGAAGGGATAGGAGCCGAAGTCGACGTCGAGCATGGTGCCCTGTGCTCCCTCGCAGAGCACCGACTGTCCGCTCTTGAGTATGCGGTTTATCTCGTGCTCGCTGTCGACGATGGGGAACTGGCGCAGGTACTCAATACCCTCCATCCACTTCTTCTCGACCTCGGTGACGTCGTATTCGAAGCCGAGCGACTTCAGGATGGCCTCGTGGCGGGCCTTGGCAGCGGCGTACTTCTCATGGAAGTTCTCGAGTATGTCACCCACGCGCAGGCCGTTGCGGCTCACCTTGTCGGTGTAGGTGGGGCCGATACCCTTGCCCGTCGTGCCTACCTTGTTCTTACCCTTCTGGGCCTCGTAGGCGGCGTCGAGCACGCGGTGGGTGGGCATGATGAGATGTGCCTTCTTCGAGATGTGCAGGCGTGACTTCAGCTCGTGGCCGCTGGCTTCGAGCGCCTTGGCCTCGTCCATGAAGAGGTCAGGGGCCAGCACTACGCCGTTGCCGATGATGTTAGTTTTCCCTCCCTGGAAGATTCCCGAGGGAATGGAGCGCAGCACGTACTTCTGGCCTTCGAACTCCAGCGTGTGGCCGGCATTGGGGCCGCCCTGGAAGCGGGCTACCACGTCATACTTGGGGGTCAGCACGTCGACCACCTTACCTTTTCCTTCATCGCCCCACTGGAGTCCCAGCAGAACGTCTACTTTTCCTTTGTTCATAGTTTATTTATCTGTTTTTGTCTGTTTCTTCGTATTCTTCTTCCTCGTCAGCTTGGCCTGGCACGTCGAGCAGATGCCGTAAATATATAAGGTGAAGCCGTCCTTGCGGAACCGCTTCAGGTGCAAATCGTCGATGGCCTTCGTTACCTCAGGGGTTTTCACCTCGGTGACCTTGCCGCACATCGTACATATCTGATGGCTGTGACTCGCTCCATAGACTTCGTAATTCGTCGTTCCCTGAAAACGGTGACGGATGACCAACCGTAACTCCATGAAGAGGTTCAGCGTGTTGTAAAGCGTCGCCCTGCTTACGGGGAACTTGTATTCCTCTGCCAGTTTCTTTCCTAACTCGTCCAGAGTAAAATGCCCGTTCGTGTTGTAAATAGCACGAAGAATCGTATAGCGTTCCGGCGTCTTACGGTGATTATTCATTTCCAAGTAGCTGTCGAGAACCTTCTCAACAGCATCCTTTACACTATCTTTCATCTGTTATAAGCTTCATAAACCTGTGCAAAGGTACAAAGAAAAAAGGAAACGGCCGAGCGTTTAACAACATTTTTATTTATAAACCGTCTATTTACCTCGAACCGATGTACAGGAACACCATGCCGAGCAGCACCAGCGCCAGGTCGAAAGCCTTGGCACGCAGGTTCTTCTCGTGGAAGAACAGGGCACCGAACAGGAAACTGACGACCACTGAACCGCGCCTTACCATTGACACGATGCTGATCATGGCCGACGGCAGCGACAAGGAATAGAAATACAGGAAGTCGGCCGTCGAGAGGAACAGGCTGACCCCCAGGATGGACCACGTCCAGTGGAAGGGCGTCGTCTCCTTGTGCTTCGGCCACCAGAGCAGCAGGAGCATCGCCAGCATCAGAGCGCATTGGTAGATATTGTACCACGACTGTACAAGCATACGGTCGAGGCCAACGCCGCCTTCGCTCTCAGGGGCCATCAGGTACTTGTCGTAGAGTCCGCTGAGGGCACCCAGGGCGGCAGCACCCACAATCATGTATATCCAGTGGTCGTGCTTGAAGTCGATGCCCTCCTTCTTGCCGCTACGGCTCAGCAGCAGGAACGACGCTACGGCCAGCGCCACGCCAATCCACTGCCAGGCGTTGAGCCGCTCGCCGAACACCAGCAGAGCGCCGACGAGCACCATCACGGGCCGAGTGGCGTTGATAGGGCCGACGATGGTCAGCGGCAGGTGCTTCATGCCAAAGTAGCCGAGCACCCAGCTGGAGAGCACGATGACGGCCTTCAGCACCACGTACTTGTGAACAGCCCATCCGCCCGAGGCTACGTGGAATATACTGCCGTCGAGCACGTCGGTGGTGGCACTAAGCACGATGAACGGCAGGAACACCAGCGACGAAAACAGCGTATTGAGAAACAGCACGGGGATGACAGCGTTCGCCTTCAGGGCCTGCTTCTTGAACGAATCATAGCAGCCTAACAACGCTGCCGACATAAAAGCTAAAACTAACCACATATCAATAGGTAATATCCTCAAGGAACAGTGCGTGGGCGGGCATTGACTCGCCGGCTTCTGTACGTTTTTTTCCTTCTATAATCTTGCGGAAGTCATCTAACGTCACTCGGCCGCGACCGATATCGACGAGCGTGCCGACGACGGCCCGTACCATGTTGCGCAGGAAGCGGTTGGCACGTATCTCGAAGTACCACGTCGAGGGCGACGTCTGATGCCACTGGGCCGTCGTGATGTGGCAGATGGTGGTCTTCACGTCGGCATGAGCCTTGCAGAAGGCGCCGAAGTCATCGTACTCCATCAGTATGCGAGCCGCCTCGTTCATCTTGTTGAAATCCAGAGGATAATGAAGCTCGCATGAAGTATAGCTAAGGAACGGATTCTTCACTGTATGCAGGTAGTAGCGGTACATGCGGCTGGTGGCCGAGAAGCGGGCGTGAAGGTCGTCGGCCACGCGCTCAACACGGCTGACGGCAATGTCGCGGGGCAGCAGTTTGTTGAGCTTGTAGGCCAGCTGAGTGCCGTCGATTTCCTCGGGGAAGTCGAAGTGGGCCACCATCATGCGGGCATGAACGCCGGCATCGGTACGCCCTGCTCCTGTCACGATAATTTCACTACGTAGCAGCAGCGACAGGGCCTGTTGCAGACGCGCCTGAACGGAGTCGCCGTTAGGCTGAATCTGCCACCCGTGATAGCGGCTGCCGTCGTAGCTGAAAGTTACAAAATATCTCATTGCGGCTGCAAAGTTACGAATTTTTTCGTAACTTTGCACCATGATATTCTATTTTTCTGGTACAGGCAATACGCGGTGGGCGGCTCAGGAGCTGGCCGAGACCACTGGAGAGAGGCTGCTCTTCATTCCTGAAGAGCTGAAAACGACGTGTGAATATACCCTTGCCGACGACGAGCGGATAGGCTTCTGCTTCCCCGTTCACGGCTGGCAATCGCCCCACATCGTGCGCGAGTTCGTCAGCCGTCTCAGAATCGGCAATGCCAGCGGGCACTATACGTACATTCTGTGCACCTGCGGCGACAGCACGGGGCTGGCCGTCAAGATGCTGACGAAGCAGCTGGCGGAAAAGGGCATCGCGGTGAACAGTTGCCAGTCGCTCACGATGCCTGAGAGCTACGTCTGCCTGCCCTTCATGTACACAGACACCCCTGAGCGTGAACATGAGAAAAAGGAGCAGGCCCGCAAAGACCTGGATATATTTATTAAGGTGGTCAAGGAACGGCAGACGGGCTACAGCCGTCTGACCCTGGGACTGACGCCGTGGACGTTCAGCCACGTCATCGGCGCCTACTTCAACCGCTATATGATTACCGACAAGAAGTTCACCGTCGATGCCGACACGTGCCTGCACTGCGGACTGTGCGCCAAGGTCTGTCCCGTCGGCGACATCGTGTTCGACGGTATTCCCAGCTGGAAAAATGATAGCAGCTGTACGTGTTGTCTCAGCTGCTATCATCACTGTCCTGTCCACGCCATCAACTACGGTCGCATCACCCGAAAGCGAGGACAGTATTATTACAAGTAAGCGGTTTACCGCGCGCTGACGTATTTGTGCAGCGTCTGGCGGACGGCACCCTTGCCGGCGTAGAGTTCCTTGACCATGCCCTCGATCTGCTCGCCGAGACCGGCCTCGTAGAGGTCGAGACCGAAGACGTCGGCGCGGCTGTATAGCTGGTGCAGCGGACGCCAGTCCTGGTCGGGCTTGCCGATTTCGAGCGGAGCAACGATGGCCTGCAGCTCGGCCAGCATGGGGTCGGGCGACGGCTCGAAGGTCGTGCCGTCGTCCTTGATGCCCTTCAGGTAGCGGGCATAACCTGCTAGTGTCAGCGGGATGAGTACGAGGTTCGACTTGTCGAGGCCGCGTGCCACGTACTTCTTGATAGTCTCGCCGAAGCGGATGGGCAGCTTCTGACTGGTGTCCATCGCAATGCGCTGCGGGGCGTCGGGCATGAAGGGGTTGGGCAGTCGGCGGTTGATGACGGCGCCGATGAACTCGTAGGGGTTCAGCACGCCCGGGTCGGTGACGACGGGCATGGCCTCGATATAGCCGATTTTCTGGATGAACGGACGCAGGTCTTCGTCGGCCATCTCAGCCGAGATGAGCGTGTAGCCGAGCATACAGCCGTAGATGGACATGGCGGTGTGGAGCGGGTTCAGACAGGTGGTCACCTTCATCGTCTCTACCTTGTCGACGGTCTCGCGGGTAGTGTAGAGGGCACCGCCGAGGTCGAGTGGGGGACGGCCGTTTGTGTAGTTGTCCTCGATGACGAGGTACTGCACCTCCTCGGCATTGACGAACGGTGCCGTGAACGTGTGCTTCTCGGTCTCGATGTAGTTGTTGTCCTCGAAGCCGTCCTGCGCCAGCAGTTCCTTCACCTTCTCGTGTGGGCGCGGTGTAATCTTGTCAATCATCGACCAGGGGAAGGTGATCTTCGTCTCGTCCTTCAGGTAGTCAAGGAATGCCTGCGGCACCAGCCCGTCCTTCGTCCAGCGCTCAGCGTAGGCAAAGACGCCCGCCTTCACCTTGTCGCCGTTGTGCGAACAGTTGTCCATCGACTGCACGGTCAACGGTAGCTGTCCTGCCTGCCAGCGCTCATAGAGCAGGGCGCACACCTTACCCATCGCGAACATGGGCTTCAGACCACGAGCCAGGTCGGCCTCGTTGTAGGTGTAGCCTTTCTCGGTGATGGTGAACGAAATCATCTGCAGCGAGGGAGCCTTGAAAATCTCCACCAACCGGTTCCAGTCCTCAAACTGCGGGTCGGCCTTCAGGGCTTCTGTCACAGAGGCAATGACCTTCTTCTCGATGCTTCCGTCCGAGCAAAGGTTAACACAGAGCGACAGGTTGTCGTAAGGAGCGTAGGCCTTGTCGATGACCTCGAAGTCGAAGGTCTCGGCCACGATGACGCCGCGGTCGTACTTTCCCGTGTTCAGCGCATCGTTGAGAATGGCTGCGGGGAAAGCGCGGAAGATGTTTCCGCCGCCGAAGTGTACCCACGTGGGCTCCTTCGCCGTCTTCTCGCGCACGCTTTGGATGTTGAACTTAGGAAGCTCATAACCTTTCGCCTCCCATTCTGCGGAATTTATCTTGCCGCTTATAATCTCTGTCAGTTTCATGTCGTTGTTTGTTGCTTTTAGTTTACGACGGCAAAGGTACAAATTATTCCTGAAATTTCCAAATCTTTTCCATAGATTTATTTTGCCCTTTTATATTTGTCGTTTGACTTTTTTGTTGTACCTTTGTCGGCGAAATGATGCACAGGGCGCTTTATGTATTTTTCACCCTTGGGAAGTGATAAGTTGGTTTACTGTGCTCTAAACTGCATCGGCGTCATGCCGAAATGGTCTTTGACGTACTTGCCGAAGAAGGAAGGATTCGGGAAGCCGAGCTGGTCGCAGATTTGCTTGACGCTGAGGTCTGTCTGCCGCAAGTAGTAACGGATATCCTCCAACACTTGTTCTGTAATCCATTCGTTAGCGGTCTTGCCAGAATTCTTCTTGCAGACAGCAGTAAGGTATTTGGGGGAAATACAAAGTTTGCTGGCATAAGCTTCGACCGTATGCCGTTTCACATCGTTAGAGTGCAGCAAATCAAGGAAGTGCTGGAAGTGGACTTTAGATGTCATTTTCTCGTTGTCATGCAAAGTGACAGAGTCAGCCAGACCTGTATCTGATGATAACATCTGTTCCATCCGACCGCAGAACGCGAGAATAGCCGAGCGTAGTAGCGACTGGATCACATCGGTATGTAATGGATTATCCTTTCCCTTTGTAATAGTCAGAGTCAGCATGTCGTAGAAGTGGGTGTAGAAAAGTATCTCGTCCTCGTCCATAGTCACGATATGGTGGCGACGGATGTACATCATGTCGTTCCAGATGTTCATTTTCTCACGCAGAAAACTCTGAAG
>CAMHIS010000101.1 GCA_946185285.1 uncultured Prevotellaceae bacterium | reverse complement strand
GAGAAGAAGCAGTTCCCCGGCGACGGCGTAGTGGCTGGTTCAGGTACGATTGACGGACGACTGGTCTTTGTATTTGCACAGGACTTCACCGTACATGCCGGTTCGCTGAGCGAGACCATGAGTCAGAAGATCTGCAAGGTGATGGACATGGCCATGAAGATGGGCGCTCCCGTCATCGGCATCAACGACTCGGGTGGTGCACGTATCCAGGAGGGCATCAACGCTCTGGCCGGCTACGCTGAGATCTTCGAGCGTAACATCCTGGCTTCGGGTGTGATTCCGCAGATCAGCGGTATCTTCGGCCCCTGCGCCGGTGGTGCCGTCTACTCCCCTGCCCTCACCGACTTCACGCTGATGATGGAAGGCACGAGCTATATGTTCCTCACGGGTCCGAAGGTGGTGAAGACCGTCACGGGCGAGGACATCGACCAGGAGCACCTCGGCGGTGCATCGGTTCACTCGACAAAGTCGGGTGTCACCCACTTCACCGCCAAGACCGAGGAGGAAGGTCTGCAGATGATCAAGACGCTGCTCTCGTATATTCCTTCGAACAACATGGAGGTGGCACCGCGCCGCAAGTGCAGCGACCCCATCAACCGTCTGGAGGACGAGCTGAACGAGATTATCCCCGAGAACCCCAACGAGGCCTACGACATGTACAAGGTCATCCTGGCCGTCACCGACGACCACGAATTCTTCGAGGTGCAGCCTAAGTTCGCCAAGAACATCATCGTCGGCTTCGCCCGCTTCAACGGTCAGAGCGTCGGTATCGTGGCCAACCAGCCTACCTGCTACGCTGGTGTGCTCGATGTGAACGCCTCACGCAAGGGTGCCCGCTTCGTCCGTTTCTGCGACGCCTTCAACATCCCCATCATCTCGTTTGTCGACGTGCCCGGCTTCCTGCCCGGTACTGGTCAGGAGTACAACGCCGTCATCCTGCACGGTGCCCAGCTGCTCTACGCCTACGGTGAGGCTACGGTGCCCAAGATCACGGTCACACTGCGTAAGTCGTATGGTGGCTCGCACATCGTGATGGGTTCGAAGCAGCTGCATACTGACCTGAACTACGCATGGCCCTCGGCCGAGATTGCCGTGATGGGTGCCTCAGGTGCTGCCGCCGTGCTCTATGCCAAGGAGGCCAAGGCCAAGAAGGAGGCCGGCGAGGACGTGAAGGCCTTCATCGCCGAGAAAGAGGATGAGTACAACGAGCTGTTTGCCAACCCCTATCAGGCTGCCAAGTACGGCTATATCGACGACGTCATCGAGCCGCGCAACACGCGCTTCCGCATCTGCCGCGGACTGGCCCAGTTGGCTACCAAGCGCGACGCACTGCCCGCCAAGAAACACGGTAATATTCCGATGTAACAAGCCCACCCCCTACCCCTCCCCAAGGGAGGGGAGTTTTGGGGTGGCTTAATATTATTAACAAAATGGAGACAAATCACCCCCTAAAGTAACCATACTCCCCTCCCTTGGGGAGGGGTCGGGGGTGGGCACGATTATGAACAAAAACGAAGTCTACGCTGCCATAGCGCTGGCACTGCATGAGTACATGGGTAACAACGTACACGACATCGAGACCGGCAAGATCACCATTGCCGAGCACCAGACCATGTGGAACCTGGCATCGCTGAGCATGACAGCACGCCCCTAAATCAATATGAGTGATGAAAAAAGAGTATAAATACACCATCAACGGCAACAAATATGAAGTTGCCATCGGAGAAATCGTCGACAACATCGCCACACTCACCGTCAACGGCGAGGAGTTCAAGGTGGAGATGGAGAAGGAAGAGAAAAAGACCCAACACCGCCCCCTCCCTGTGAGGGAGGGGAGTGGAAACACTGCAGAAACAGGCAATGACACCCCGCCCTCCCAGGGAGGGACTGGGGGTGGGTCTCCACTGAAGTCGCCACTGCCCGGCGTCATCACCGACATACTCGTCGAGGTTGGTCAGGAGGTGCAGGCCGGTGATAACGTTATCGTGCTCGAAGCCATGAAGATGGCCAACAACCTGCAGGCCGAGAAGAGCGGCAAGGTAACTGCCATCTGCGTCAAGATAGGTCAGAGCGTTATGGAGGACGAGACCCTCGTCGTCATCGAATAAACACCCCGTTAATATAATAATAAGGTAAAAAGAGAAAACATGATAACAGTCACCAATCTGGCGATACAGTTCGGTAAGAAAACGCTCTACAAGGACGTGAACCTGAAGTTCACGGCAGGTAACATCTACGGCATCATCGGCGCCAACGGTGCTGGCAAGTCGACCTTGCTCCGCGCCATCAGCGGCGAGCTGGAGCCTAACAAAGGGTCGGTGGACATACTGCCGGGCGAGCGCCTGTCGGTATTGGAGCAGGACCACTTCAAGTATGACGAGTTCCCGGTCATGGACACGGTACTCATGGGACACCAGCCACTCTGGAAGAACATGAAGGAGCGCGAGGCGCTCTACGCCAAACCTGAGATGACCGAGGAGGAAGGTAACCGTGCTGCAGAACTGGAGATGGCCTTTGCCGAGATGAACGGCTGGGAGGCCGAGAGCGAGGCAGCACAGCTGCTGCAGAACCTCGGTGTGAAGGAAGAGCAGCACTACAAGCAGATGGGCGACATCTCGAACAACGAGAAGGTGCGCGTCATGCTGGCCAAGGCACTCTTCGGACACCCCGACAACCTGCTGCTCGACGAGCCTACCAACGACCTCGACCTCGACACCGTGCAGTGGCTGGAGGAGTATCTCAGCAACCTGGAGCAGTGCGTGCTCGTGGTCTCTCACGACCGTCACTTCCTCGATGCCGTATCGACGCAGACCGTTGATATCGACTTCGGCAAGGTGACGCTCTTCTCGGGTAACTACTCGTTCTGGTATGAGTCGTCGCAGCTTGCCCTGCGCCAGGCCCAGAACCAGAAGATGAAGGCCGAGGAGAAGCGCAAGCAGCTGGAGGAGTTCATCCGCCGCTTCTCGGCCAACGTGGCCAAGTCGAAGCAGACGACATCGCGCAAGAAGATGCTGGAGAAGCTGAACGTCGAGGAGATTACCCCGTCGACGCGCAAGTACCCGGGCATCATCTTCTCGATGGAGCGCGAGCCGGGCACGCAGATTCTCGAAGTGGAGGGACTGAAGGCCGTCGATGCCGACGGTACGGTGCTCTTCGACAATGTGTCGTTCACCATTGAGAAGGGCCAGAAGACCGTCTTCCTGAGTCACAACCCAAAGGCGATGACGGCGCTGTTTGAGATTATCAATGGCAATCGCGAGGCACAGGCTGGCACGTTCAAGTGGGGCGTGACCATCACGACGGCCTACCTGCCACTCGACAACACGGAGTTCTTCCAGTCGGAGATGAACCTCGTCGACTGGCTCTCGCAGTGGGGACCGGGCAACGAGGTGACGATGAAGTCGTTCCTCGGACGTATGCTGTTCAAGGAAGAGGATGTGCTGAAGCACGTCAACGTGCTCTCGGGCGGTGAGAAGATGCGCTGCATGATTGCACGTATGCAACTGAAGAATGCCAACTGCCTCATCCTCGACACGCCGACGAACCACCTCGATCTGGAGTCGATTCAGGCCTTCAACAACAACCTCATCCAGTTCAAGGGCAACATCCTCTTTGCCTCGCACGACCATGAGTTCATCAACACCGTGGCCGACCGCATCATCGAACTGACGCCGAAAGGCACCATCGACAAGCTGATGACCTACGACGACTACATCTACGACGAGGCCATCAAGGAGAAGAAAGCCGAGCTGTACGGACAATAAGCTCAGCATACTGCCTAAAATGACGATGCCTGCCGGAACGAATCCGACAGGCATCATTGTTTTTAGCAGGAACGCAAGCCTTATACGTTAGGCAATTCCAGCCACTTGACGTAGCAGAAGTCCTGACGGTGAGGCAGCAGTTCGTTCTTCGGATACATACGTACTGCGCTTCTGTAGAGACCGGCCTGGCGTGGAGCGAGTGTAGCCTCGAAGATGTAGTTGTTTCCCTCGTGACCGATCATCTTCAGCGGCTCAATCGAGAAGATGTGCTCCTCGCCGTTCTTGTCAGTATAGACGTTGACCTTCTCCAGACCGACGGCATCGTCGAGGCCCTGCTCGTTGATGACGTAGCGCAGGGTGTACTTCGTACCGGTGAGCAGTCCGGCGGCGGGAACGTTCCACTCAGCCGAGACGACGCTGATGGCATCCCAGCGCTCGGCAACGGTCTCCTTCCAGAGGGCGATGTCCTTGGCCAGCTTATAGTTGTCGGCTGAGATCTGCTTGAAGCGCTTAGCCTCCTTCTCGTAGAACTTCGAGTAGTAGTCATCCAGCTGGCGCTTCATCGTGTAGTGGGGCGCAATCTGAGCGATGGAGTTCTTCACCACCTTAATCCAGCCCTCGCTGATGCCGCGCTCGTCGCGTGCATAGTAGAGGGGAATGATCTCGTTCTCCAGCAGACCGTAGATGGTAGCGGCGTCGAGCTGGTCCTGGAAGCCCTGGTTCTGGTATGTGCGCTTCTCGGTGAGGGCCCATCCGGCACCCTCGCGGTAGCCCTCGAGCCACCATCCGTCCTTGACGCTGAGGTTGACCACACCGTTCATCTCGGCCTTCTCGCCGCTGGTGCCCGATGCCTCGAGGGGGCGTGTCGGCGTGTTCATCCAGATGTCGACACCCGAGACGAGACGGCGTGCCAGCAGGAAGTCGTAGTCCTCGAGGAAGATGATCTTGCCCTGGAACTCCTCCATCTGCGAAATCTCGAAGATGCGCTTGATCAGGCCCTGACCGGCACCGTCGGCGGGGTGAGCCTTACCGGCGAAGAGGAAGATGACGGGATGCTCGGGGTTATTGACGATGCGGCTCAGACGGTTCAGGTCGGTGAACAGCAGGTGGGCACGCTTATAGGTGGCAAAGCGGCGGCAGAAGCCGATGACCAGTGCGTTGGGGTTGAAGCGCTCCAGCAGCTTCACCACGCGCGAGGGGTCGTTCTGGTTCTTCAGCCAGGTGTCGCGGAACTGCACCTTGATGTAGTCGAAGAGCTTGTTCTTCAGGGCCATACGCGTAGCCCAGATCTCCTCGTCGGGGCAGTTGTAGATGGCGTGCCAGATGTCCTCGTTCGACTGGTCGCTCATGAACTTCTTGTCGAAGTACTTGCTGTAGAGCTGGCGCCACTCGGCGGCTGCCCATGTGGGGAAGTGTACGCCGTTGGTGACGTAGCCCACGTGGTTCTCCTCGGGGTAGTAGCCGTTCCAGATGTTGGCAAACATCTTCTGCGACACCCAGCCGTGGAGCTTCGACACGCCGTTGACCTCCTGGCAGGTGTTGCAGGCGAAGGTCGACATGCAGAACTTCTCGCCCTTGTCGTCGGGGTTGGTACGTCCCATGCCGATGAACTCGTCCCAGCTGATGCCGAGCTTCTGGGGGTAGCCGCCCAGATACTTGCCGAAGAGGCCCTCGTCGAAGTAGTCGTGACCGGCGGGGACTGGGGTGTGGACGGTATAGAGACCAGAGGCGCGCACCAGCTCAAGAGCCTGGTTGAACGTCAGCCCCTCATCGATGTAGTCGCACAGGCGCTGCAGGTTGCAGAGAGCGGCATGGCCCTCGTTGCAGTGGTAGATATCCTTCTTGATGCCGAGCTTCTTCAGCAGGAGCATACCGCCGATACCGAGCAGGATTTCCTGCTTCAGGCGGTTCTCCCAGTCACCGCCATAGAGGCTGTGGGTGATGGGCTTGTCGAAGTCGGAGTTCATCTCATTGTCGGTATCGAGCAGATAAAGCTTCACGCGACCGACGTTCACACGCCATACGTAGGCATGAACCATATAATTAGTATAAGGCACGTCGACCACCAGCGGGTTGCCGTCCTTGTCGAGTTCGCGCACGATGGGCAGCGAGTTGAAGTTCTGCGACTCGTAGTTAGCAATCTGCTGTCCGTCCATCGACAGGCTCTGGGTAAAGTAGCCGAAACGATAGAGGAAACCGACGGCACACATATCGACGTTGGAGTCAGAGGCCTCCTTCACATAGTCACCAGCCAGCATACCCAGACCGCCCGAGTAAATCTTCAGGGCCGAGTGCATACCGTACTCCATGCAGAAGTAAGCCACGGAGGGGCGCTTGGCGTCGGGTTTCACGTCGATGTACTTCTTGAATGCGGCATAGACATCCTTGATACGCTTCATCAGCGCCTTATCCTTCACAATCTCCTCCTTGCGGGTCAAGCTCAGACGCTCTAACAGCATCACCGGGTTGTGCTTCACGTCGTGATAGATATCAGGATCAAGGTCACGGAACAGGTCGCGTGCCTCAAAGTTCCAAACCCACCACAGGTTATGTGCAATCTCGTCCAAGCACTTCAGCTCTTCGGGAAGGCTTGACTTTACAGACATCTCCCGCCACTGGGGAGCGTTGGCATAATCAGCTTTAATTTTCATACTTAACGCGTTATAATGTTTATATTAATCCTTTTTCATTCTTGCCTCGGCCTTACGCAGGGCAATGTCGTAGGCCTCATCGTAATACTTGATGAATTCGCTCCAGAGAGCCTTCTTCGACAGGGCCTCCGCATGTTTACGGCACGCATCGACCTGCTGCTGGCTCATGTTCGAGAAGTCGGCCACGGCATCCTTGATGGCATCGGCCACCTCAGAGTAGTTGTAGTCCGTGCGGTGGATGACCTTCACACCGTCCTCCAGCTCGCCGTTATGCCCGAACACACCGTTGGCCCAGAGACCGAAACCGGCCAGGTCGGTCGTGATGCAGGGCACCTTGAAGGCGACAGCCTCAAGCGGCGTATAGCCCCACGGCTCGTAGTACGAAGGATAGACGCAGAGGTCGTTGCCAAGCACCAGATCGTAGTAGGTCATGTTGACAATGCCGTCGTTGCCGTCCAGATAGCAGGGCAGGAAGATAACCTTCACCTGCTCGTCCTTGCGGTTGTGCATGTCGTAGTACTTCATCATGCCCAGCACCTGGTCGTGGCTCATGTTGTGCAGCCAGTGGGTAATCTGGGGAACCTCCAGCGGCTGCACGTATGTCTTGGCACTACCAAGACGCTCCTGCAAGTCCTTGCGGGGCTCGCCCACCCAACCGGGAACCTCAATGAAAGCCAGGACCTTCTTCTTCAGCTCACGGTCGCGCAGCAGTCGGTTCATTGCCTCGACAAACACGTCGATACCCTTGTTGCGGAACTCATAACGCCCTGACGTCGAGACAATCAGCGTGTCGTCGTCAAGACTTTCACCAAGCAGCGCATTGGCAACGTCAAGCAGACGCTTGCGGGCAGCCTTGCGCTTCCTGGTAAACGTTGCGCCCTTGGGCACGAAACTGTTGTCGAAGCCGTTGGGCAGCACCACGTCGACCGGCTTGTCCAGCAGTTCCACACACTCGCGGGCCGTGATGTCGCTCACCGTGGTGAAGCAGTCAACGTTCATGGCCGTCTGCTTCTCAACAGAGTGCTTCGACTGCATATTCAGCTCACCGGCCATCTGGTCGCCGTTGTAGGCAAACAGATAGTCGTAGAGAGGCTTCTGGTTGCCTGCTATCGAGCGCCCGATGCTGGTGGCATGGGTAGTGAACACAGTGCCAATCTGCGGCAGCTTGCTTTTGATATAGAGGGCACCAAGGCCGCACATCCACTCGTTGGCATGATAGACCACCTTGACTTGAGGGTTGCGGGCTGAGAGCTGGCAGTTGTAGAAGCTCTCCACCACCAGGGCGGCAGCATACGAGAACATCGAAGCCTCGTCGTAGTCGCCATAGGCATGAAGCGAGTCCACCTGATAGTGCTCCCACAGCCAGCCGTAAATCTCGTTCTTCTTCTCAAAGTACGGCTCGAAGTCTACAAGGATGGCAATAGGCTCACCAGGCACCGTCCAGCGCCCCACCCTGACAGCAAGCCCGCTCTCCTTGGCCTGCCACTGCCACTGGGCAAGCAGCGCCTTGTCTTCCTTGAAGTAGGGACTCTCCTTCTTCTTCCAGAAGTCAGGACCGACAAAGATAATCCTGTCCTGCATCCTGTCCTGCAAAGTCTTTGCACGTGAAGAAAGAACGGTGTAGATACCGCCCACTTTATTACATACTTCCCAACTCGACTCAAATATATAGTCAGGAGTTAAATGCTCTTTTCCCATTCCAAAAAAATATAACCGATAACCGATAACCGATAACCGAATAATTACAAACGGCTGCAAAGATACTTAAAAAATTCATAATCTCACCATCTTTTTGCATTTATTTTTGTGCCAGTCAGCGTTTTATTGATTTATATTTGCTAACTTTGTCGCCGAAAAAGACTACCAGACATGAAAAAAGCTTTACTTGCACTCATACTCACTGCTGCCGCCACACTCGCCTTCGCACAGAAGGAGAACAAGGCTTTCCAGGCCTATCTCTACAACAACGAGTACGACGTCTACCTGAGAATTGACTTTTACAACGAGTCCATCACCGTGCCGGGCAACGAGCTCTATGGACGTCTGCCGGGCTACTTGGGCAAGAAGAACAACACCTTCTGCTGGGCCATCACAGCAGCCAAGGTCAACGACGAGCAGTCAGCCGAGCTGAGCCTCATCAACGACTTTGGCAGCGAGGACCTCACCGCCACCCTCACACGCCAGAACGACTCCATCTACATACTACGCCAGGAGAAGGGCAGCGCACTCAAAGTGCCCAAGAACGGAAAATGGCAGAAACTGCCTAAGTCTCTGCCATTCACGCGTAGATAATCACTGTCTCACCCCCCTTAAGGCTCCGGAATGGGCTCAGGCTCGGGTAGAACGTTCCCAGACCGTCGAGCTTCACGGGCTGGCCCTGCACAATCAGCTCCTTCAGGCACGACACCACCTGCTTCAGGAACAGCACCAGCTCCTCCTCCGAGAGGCGCTTGCCGTGCTCAGTCATGTGCTTGGCGAAGCCCTTCAGCGAGAGCGTCTCGCGGTTAAACACCCGGCCATAAAACTGGCCATACGTCTTGCTGGCAGTGTTACGGTTCTTGTACACGTCGACCAGCATTGCAATCTCATTTCTTGCCATCTTTGTTAATGTTTTTCGTAGTATTAGATGAGTCGAGGCCAACTACACCGGGTGACCTCATTCCCGCTTTTCAAGTCCCCTAAGTTAGGGGATTAGGGGTCTGAATAGGTGACTTATCCATCTCCCCTTTCATGCTACAAAGGTACAAAAAATTCCTGAAACCGCCAAACATTTTGGCAACTTTTTTCAAAGAAAAAAGTACACAAAGAAGGGACTTCTATGTTCGCTCCGCGAAGAGTCCCCCCTTGTGTAGATGACGAGGTCGTAGCGCCTGAATCTGGTCTCCAGCGCATGCAGCGTCTGCTGCGAGCGGCATTCCTTTATCTGTGTGATGAGATGCGGCACGGAGGTAAACATCACTGTCATACGCTCCCTGCATGCCAGTATTCCGAGCGCGATGGACAGGTGTGTCTTTCCCGTACCGGGGTTGCCGTAGAAGACGGCACTCCTTCCCTCCCGT
>CAMHIS010000100.1 GCA_946185285.1 uncultured Prevotellaceae bacterium | reverse complement strand
CGGCAAGCAACATCTGCTCTGTTTCTGCGACAAGATGAACAATTGCATGAAGAAGCTTATACCTGGATGTACTTCGTACTACGCCAGGCATTCCGTAGCATCCATTGCTGCAGATGGACAATGGTTCTCGGCGCCTCTGTATTCCGACGGTAGGACTCCGAACATCTTCTTGAACTGGGTGGAGAAGTTGCGGGGGGTGGAGAAGCCGACACGGATGGAAACCTCGTTGATGGAGAGGTTCGGATTGACGGTGAGCAGTTGGGCAGCACGCTTCAGTCGAACATTGCGTATGAAGTCGGCGGGCGAAATGCCAAGCATGTTGCGCAGTTTGACATAGAGGCTTGTACGACTCAGGGCTACGTCTATGGCCAGTTGCTCCACGCCGTAGTCCTCGTCGGCGATATGCGCTTCGATTGCTTTCAGGAGTTTTGCAACTAATACTTCCTCCTCGGGGTTCAGACCAATCTTCTTCGGGTCAACGTTTGTGCTCGCGGCAAACTGGTGGCGGGCTTCTTCGCGCATCTCAAAGAGCTGGTTCACACGGCTGTCGTTTTCTCGCACCAAGGCCGCCTTCTTTCTTTTTAGATATAGTGTAAGGAGAAAAGCGACAAAAGCACAGAGCAAAAGAGTATACAAGGCTTTCGCCCACCAAGTCAACCAAAACGGGGGACGGATGGTTATTTGCACGGTCAGGGGTCCGCTCCACTCGCCACCTGTCGAGGCGGCCTGTGTCTCAAAGACATACTCCCCTGGCGGCAAGGCCTTGTAATCGGCTTCGGCAAGGCCGATGGTTCCATCGGCAGAGTGCCATTCATCTTCAAGGCCACGCAAGCGGTAGCGGTAGGTGGTGTGCGATGGATGGGCATAGTCGAGGGAAGAGAACCGAATGGTAAGATGGTTCTTGTTATATGGGAGTGTTAATCCTGCGCCCTGTACATAAATTTCATTGTGACCATTTACTTGCAGAAGAGTGAGCACGGGGACTTGCGGACGGGCTTGGTCGGTCAGCCATTCTGGGCGGAATACCGTTGCTGCCGAGCTGTGATGGACAAACACCAGGCGCCCATCGTCAGTCAGACAGGCAGCACGTTCCATCATGGAAATAGCAGGAATACCATCGTCCTCTCCATAATTGACCACTGTAGGCGTTATCCTCGAAATGCCGCATGCCGTACCTGCCCAGATGTTTCCCTGGGCATCCATCACCAGACTGCGGATGCAGTTGTTGGCAAGTCCGGTGACACGCTCCGTTTCTTCCGTGTGGGCATTAAACAGTCCGTTCTGCGTTCCCACCCACAAGTTTCCCTTTGTGTCGCGCAACATGCAGTTGTACTTGTCGGAGTATTCGCCGATGATTTCTGCAGGTTTGAAAGCTGCCAGCGTGTCGGCTTTGGTGTCAAGCATACAGGCACCGTTCTGCGTATAGAGCACCACCCACGGTTCAGCCAGCGCACAGGCTCCTACTATGTTTCGATAGCCATTTAACTGAGGCAGACGCTCGTTGAGAGGGTCGAAGCGGTTTGCGTCAGGCAGGAAATAGCCTATCCTGTTGAGGCCACGCCTCTGCAACAACCGTCCGTCACCAAGCCTTACATTCAATTCTGCAGCCCCTCGGGCAATCCCTATCAAGGGGTCATCTTCAAGTATTTCCGCCATTTGCCGCCGAGGCGGTGTGTAGGAAATTCCGTTTCCCAGCGTCCCCGTCCATGTGCCGCCTTGCCAGTCAATGACTGTTTCTGGCGATGGCGAAAACTTTCCAAGCGAGCGTAGCCGCCCTTCTATGTCGTAGCGGAACGACCGTGTGCGCATGTCGAAAAGGTATATGCGGTAGAAGTCGCGCAGCCACAGCAGCGAGTCGCCCTGCCACTGATGGCCGTAGCCCGCCGAGTCGGCATAGTGCTCCAATTTATACGCCTTCCGTCGGTCGCAGGACACAACGGTAAAACCCGCCCCATTGCTGATGCAGAACACACCCTCGCAGTTCACCAGCATCTGGTGGTTGGGCAGCGCGATAATCTGCCGCACCTCGCCCGTGGGCAGTCCGTCCTGAACGCCCCATTGCCGTATCTGTGCGTCCATTGTCGCCCAGCAAAGCACCATGCTTATTGTCAGCAGTATCTTTATTCTCATACCCATGACATCATTTTAACGCTACAAAAGTACAGCTTTTTATCGAGATAACTGCTTAGAACGTTCAGAAAGTGTGTCTGTAATGTACAAAAATGCTGTTTGTACGCCTGAAACAGCGGGATTGGGATAATAGAGACACGTGTATATGCGGTAAAATGAGTAATTTTGCAGCAGGAAAACAAAAAATTATACGTTATGAAGAGAATCAAGGCAATCGTTGGGCTGCTCCTGCTGATGGCGGGACAGGCCGTGGCACAGGAAGAGCATTTAGTGATGCACTTCGACTTTGAGAATGTGGATGGCAAGAACGTGACCGACCCTGTGTCGGGCATTACCGCCAAAGTGATGAATCAGGCCTCGGTCGTGGAGATGGGCAGTCGCAGGGTGCTCGACCTGGGCAACGGCACGGGCTACCTCGATATGACGAGGGGCGCGGGCGAGGTGGTGAGGAACCTGACGGACTTCACAGTCTCAGTATATTACCGCGTGGACAACAAGGCTTCGCTCTCGGGAGCGGGCTATTTCCTGTGGTGCTTCTCACAGTCGGCGGCCAACACGCAGACCAGTGCGCCCTATTCTGCCTATCGCCTGAATGCCCAGCGCATGGCCACCTCGACGGGCGGCTGGGGCAGCGAGGTTGGTATGGAAATGGGCAGCGAATCAGCGAAAGGCCGCTGGATGCACATGCTCTACCGTCAGAGCGGGCAGAAGGGCGAACTGTTTCTCGACGGTAAGCGCATGGCGCAGGCCACGAACATGCCGCTGCTGAAGAACGCGCTCACCGCCGTGCCCGCCTACAACTGGATAGGCCGTCCGCCATTCTCCGGCGACAGCTACCTGAAGCAGACGCTCGTCAGCGACTTCCGGCTCTACGACGCGGCTTTAAGCGATGCAGAGGTAGCCTCGCTGGCTGCCGTGACGGAGCAGTTGGAGGAAGATTACAAATATGGCATGCCGGGCGACTTCTCCACCCTGCAAGCCGCAGTCAGCGAGGCAAAGACATTCATTGCCGGAGCCGCTTCGGACTATGCACCCAATGCCATTGCTGAGTTGCAGGACGAAGTCGCCGTGGCTGAATATGAGATAGCATCGGCACGTGCCTCGCAGACGCTCATCGACGAGTATGTCAGCACGCTGAAATCGCTGCTCTCCGCAGCCAAAGCCACCAAGAACTATGCCCCCAAGCAGGTATTCTCCGTGACCGACGACCACGGCTTCGTACACCCCGGCGGCATCGTCTCGCAAGCTGACATCGACCGCGCCAAGCAGTTGCTGGCCAATGGCGACACGCGCATCCAGCGGGCATGGAATATTCTCTGTGCAAATGAATACTCAAACGCCAACATCGCCACATGGCCTACGGAGACTGTGATCCGCGGCGGTTCATCGGGCCAGAACTACATGAACTGTGCCCGTGGTGCTGCGATGGCCTTCCAGAACGCCCTGCGCTGGAAGATTGGCGGCACACGGGCGAATGCCGATGCAGCCGTGCGCATACTTATGCAGTGGGCCCGCCAGTGCAAGGGACTTGGCGGCGACACCAACATTTCCCTCGCCGCAGGCATCTATGGCCATGAGTTTGCCAACGCAGCCGAGCTGATGCGCGACTACGACGGTTGGAGCCGCCAAGAATTTGATGAGTTCAAGCAATGGATAATCCGCGTATTCTATAATCCCTCCATCGACTTCCTGCGCCGTCGCCACGACACGTGGCTCAACGCACGCAATGCGTCGCTCGGCGAGCGTCCCGGCCACTACTGGTCAAACTGGGGTCTGTGCAATGCGCTGTGTGTGATGTCCATCGGCATCCTGTGTGACGACGTACACATGTACAACCAAGGTGTCAGCTTCTATAAATACGACCACGTAGGCACCTACAAAGACCGCACGAACTACTCCGTCATTCTAAACGACGGTTGCGATGAATTCATCGGCAATCTCGTGCCGGTAGTTCACAAGGACAGCCGCGGTCCCCTTGGCTATCTCGGACAGATGCAGGAGAGCGGCCGCGACCAGGGACATGCCCTGATGGCACTCGGCCTCGCACTCGACATCTGCACCGTGGGCTTCAATCAGGGTGATGACCTTTTTGCCTATATGAACGACCGCATCGCTGCCGGCACGGAGTTCGTGGCGGCCATGAATTTCGGCGGTGTGGATGCCACAGCCCTGCCGTGGACAAACTACAACTATGCCGACTGTCGCGGTCGCATGGGCGCAGGCTGGCTTATGGAAGGCCCCAACACCGGTGGCGCAGGCGAATACCGCCCCTACTGGGACCGTGCCATTGGTTACTACGAGGGACTGCGTGGCGTAAAGCTGCAGTATGCCGAACAAGCCAGTGCGAAGATATGTCCCGACGGTGGCGGTGGCAACTACAGTCAGAACAGCGGTGGTTTCGACCATCTCGGCTTCTCCACGCTCACCAGTTGGCGTCCGGCCATCGATGCTTCGGAAGGCATCACGCCCCTGAGCGGTGACATATTATATAAAGGTGTGACCTATAAGAACCAGACCAATCTTGGTGGCCTGAAATACAAGTATGAGGTGTGTCCGTCGAAGGGCATCCCCGCTGATGGCAGCGACATCACGCTCATGCCACAGTTGCCGGAAGGAGCAGAGGATAGCGGCCAATGGCAGTGGAGCACAGGCGAGACCACGCGACAGATTACTGTCAAGGCCGACCGCAGCTACATCTATCGCGTCAGCTACACCGCACAGAACGGAGCCGTGAGCCACCAGGCGTTTGCCATTGCCGTCAGCGGTGATGCCGCCCCCGACGTGATGACCGAGGAGATTACCGTCGATGGCATGATAGAGCGCGTGACGGAAAAGACCGTCCTTGCCGGCACCAGTGTTATCCTCTACGCCGGCCCCACCACCGGCTGGACCGACGACTACCTGTGGAACAACGGTGTGAAGGGCAGTGTGGTCACCATTCCCGCCATTACATCCTCGCGCACTTATCTCTGCCAGTATGCCAACCAGAGCGGAGCCGTCAGCGAGAGCCGTTTCCACCTGTACGTCGTACCTGCACAACAATCCATCAATAGTACTCTTGCCAATGAGGCTGAACTCCTGCCCGGCAGCCGCGCCGAGCTGCGCCTCGTCATCCCATCATTCGCCAATGCCAATGATATAACATGGAGCGACGGGAGCAAGGGAGCAAACTACATAGTGAGCAGTTTGACTGAGGACACCGAGGTAACAGCCACCTACAACGGTATTTCCTACCCGTTTACCCTACACGTAATGGGCGGGGGCACCTATCCCATCGACGCCACAGGGCTTATCATCAACCCCGACTTCGCCACTATCGACGGTACAGGCTGGACCATGACCGGCACCTGGGGCAATCAGCGTTTCAATGGTGCCGTGGAGGTATGGCACTCCACCAACTTCGACTTCTCACAGACTATCAGCGGACTGCCCGACGGCGAGTACACCGTCACCTGCCAACTGGTATATGGTGAAGGCTCCAAGACTGGTTATCTCTATGCCACGAGTGGCAGCGAGACGTCAAGGACAACGGTGAAGCAAAGCTGTGCCGGCAGTGACTTCGATACCCAGCGTGACCGCATGGCGGCCAATTCCAACTATGCCCGCCTCTCGGTCACAGTTAATGTCACAGGCGGCATCCTCACCATCGGCATCAAAGATACCTCATCCGGCACCAACTGGCTTGTGTGGGACAACTTTACCCTGACTTGCAACAGCACTCCCGCTACAGGCATTAGCGAAGTCATCAACTGTCAGACAGCAAACAGCCAATGCTTCGACCTACAGGGCCGCCGGGTCAATGGCGCTCCCCAACACGGTATTTATATTATTGACGGAAAGAAGGTATTCATCAAATAAATTAGTACATCGTTATATGACACGAAAGATTCTGTTTGCCATGATGCTGCTGTGGACTGGATTCGCCTGCGCACAGGAGAATTACCAGATGGCTGGCCCATATGAGGTAGTGGCGCGTGATGGAAAGTATGCCTATACGAAAGGAGGCAGCGAACGCGACATGTGGACAGCGTGGCAGCTGGCCCAGAAGGGCGAAAGCCAAACGGCAGTGGAGATTATCAATGCCTACGCCACGACGCTACAGCGGTTTGACGGACACGATGCGCCACTGTGTACTATTCAAGCCTACTGGCTGGTAAGGGCAATGATACTTGCAAAAGAACAACAGACTCCAGAATGGGTAGCAATGATTCGACGGGCCATCCTGCCTGTATTGGAGCAGTTTGAAGCCGACAGCCCGTATGCCAACGGCAATTGGGGAGCCATCGTGAACCGTTGCAGGATGGCCTGTGCCATCTTCTTGGAGGACAGCGCGCTCTATCAAGCCAGCATTGACTACTACTTGAATGCCAACGACAACGGAGCCTTGCCACGATATGTGAGCGCGTCGGGCCAGTGCCAGGAGACAGGGCGCGATCAGGCACATGTGCAATTAGGACTCGGAGCACTGTGCGACATCTGCGAAATGGCTTCGATGCAGGGTGATGACCTTTGGAGCGCACTCGACAATCGGCTGATGAAAGGTCTTGAATATACCGCTCGCTACAATTTGGGCTACGCCGTACCGTTTGAGACGTGGCAGGACTGCACAGGCCTCTACTGCGAATGGACGGAACCTGGGACTATGCAGCGCGGACACATCCGCTGCATCTACAATACGGCCTACGAACACTATACGAAAGTGAAAGGTATGAAGATGCCATATACGAAGAAACTCCTCGACCTGCAACGGAAGGCGGAGCGACGAGGAGAGATCATTCAGAATATGGAGGCTGACCGGTTTGTTGTGAAAGGCTCCCTCTCTATGGAGGAGAACGGGGGGAGAGGCATGCATCAAGTTTTTGCTTTTCCCGCTCCTGAAGGTGCGCCACTGAAGCACGACTACGATGTGTTTGTACGTCCGCGAAGCAGTCAGGAATGGACGAGGCTGGATACGTATATGGCGAAAGTAAACGCTTCCGTGGGGAGCAACAGGCACAAGGTCTCGGAAATCAGCTATTGCATGTTTGACTTTACGGGTGACGTTTATGTACGAGTCGTCAGCAAGAAAAAGAAAATCAAGGCAGCGAGGATAAGACCAGACTATCGGAGTGTTATAGCCAACGTGCAAAATGACAGCACCGTTCAGTTCCAGCTTTTCCAGCCCGAAAACCTCAGCGTGGAGTTCGACGGCGACATCACCAACAACCTGTTGCTCTTCACCTCAAAGCCTGTTGTCTCCAAAGATGAAGCCGGGCGGCAGGCAAAGGCCGACGGACGCGAGTTCATCTGCTACGCTCCTGGCTTTTACAATCAAGATACCATCAAGGTGGCTTCAAACACGACCGTATATCTTGCACCAGGTTCCTACTTCACCGGCACCTTCGCCATCGAGGATGCCCACGATGTAAGTATCATAGGACGTGGCATAGCCCGTCCGCAGAGGGGCTACGAAGGCTGTCATGTGCATCGCTCTCGGAATGTACTCATCGACGGGCTGACGCTGAACACATGTCCCGTGGGCGCATCCGACGGCGTCACCCTGCGCAACGTGAAGAGCATCTCCCATCCTGGCTGGGGCGACGGATTGAACGTGTTCGCCTCTCAGAACGTGCTCTACGATCGCGTGTTCTGTCGCAACTCGGACGACTGCACCACAGCCTACGCCTCGCGCAAAGGCTTCTTCGGCAACTGCCGCAATGTGACCATGCGCAATTCCACGCTCTGGGCCGATGTGGCTCACCCCATCTTCATCGGCATCCACGGCAATGCAGAGCGTGGCGACACCATCGAGAACCTGCACTACGAGAACATCGACATACTCGGACAGGCAGAGCCACAGGTGGATTATCAGGGATGTCTGGCCATCAACTGTGGCGACAACAACCTCGTGCGCAACGTCACCTTCGAGAACATCCGCATCGAGCAGATTGAGCAAGGAAGCATCGTTCAGGTGAAAGTGGGCTACAACCAGAAGTACTGCACAGCCCCTGGACGTGGCGTAGAGAATGTCACCTTCAGGAATATCCGCTATAAGGGCAATCTGCCTTACCTCTCCATCATCAACGGCTACAACAATGAGCGCAAGGTGAAAGGCGTCACCTTCGAGGGCATCAAGATCAACGGTCGGCTGCTACACGACAAGATGGAAGGCAAGCCGGCATGGTACGCCACCGCCGACTATATCCCCATGTACGTGGGCAACCATGTGGAGAACGTCGTCTTCAGCAAGGACATCCGAAGTACCCTCGTCAGTCAGTCGCTGGACTATTGTTCATCACAGATAAATCGTGCCCTGGAAAACCTACGCCCCTATGATTTCACGATGATGCCGAGGAACATCCTGAATGGCGAACAGACTTGGAACCTGCGCAAAGCATCGCCCCAAGAATGGTGCTCGGGCTTCTGGCCTGGCATCCTATGGATGGACTTTGCCTATAACAAGAGTGAGGCCATACAGAAGGCAGCAAAAGGATACACCGATGCCCTCTTGCCAGTAGTTGCCCAGCCCGTCTATGACCACGACCTCGGCTTTATCACCATCAATGCCCTGCTCAAAGGCTACGAGATAAGCAAGGATGAACGCTACCGCAAAGCAGCCCTCCTTGCTGCCGACTCCCTTGCCACACTCTTCAACCCCGCCGTGGGCACGATCCTCAGTTGGCCCCGTCATATAAAGGATTATGGCGGCCATAACACCATCATGGACAACATGATGAACCTCGAACTGCTCTTTTGGGCAGCCGAACACGGTGGCTCTCCCCGTCTGAAGGATATCGCAATCCGCCATGCCGAAACCACGATGAAGCACCATTTCCGTCCCGACGGCTCCTGCTATCATGTGGCAGTATATAACCAGCGGACCGGCAAGTTCCTATGCGGTAAGACTCATCAAGGTTATTCGGACAATTCCATGTGGAGCCGCGGACAGGCATGGGCCATCTACGGCTATACGATGGTCTATCGCTTCACAAAAGACAAACGTTTCCTCGATCAGGCCCAGAAAGCTGCTGGCATCTATATGAAACGCTTGAAAGAGACAAGTGATGACTGCATCCCCCGATGGGACATGGACGCCCCCGACGACGTAAAGGACGCCTCAGCAGCCTGCATCATAGCTTCCGCCCTGCTCGAACTCTCTGAATACGTCTCAACAGACCAGGCTGCCACCTACCGTGACTTTGCCATCAAGACGCTCAACCAACTCAGCAGCAACCGCTATCAAAGCCGTGACAAAAACTTCTCTTTCCTCCTTCACTCCACAGGGCATCATCCTGCCGGAACAGAAATTGATACCAGCATCATCTACGCCGACTATTATTATTTGGAAGCTCTGTTAAAATTGCGG
>CAMHIS010000099.1 GCA_946185285.1 uncultured Prevotellaceae bacterium | reverse complement strand
TGTCGAGCGCGTTGGTCAGGTCGATGACCTCGCTCACCTGTCCCTCCTGGAACAGGGTGGCGTAGCCTGAGCAGTACACCTGCTGCACCTTCCAGCGCACGGGTGGCAACTGCAGGGTGTACTCGCCCGTCGTCGGGTCGGGCCATACGGTCATGCGCTTACGCTCCGTCCGCACTGTGGTGAAGTGCTTGTCGCCGCCATGCTGGTGGCGCACCACCTCCTCGCGCTGTGTGCGGTTGGGGTGCAGGTTGTCGTAGACCAGCCACGACGTGTTGTCGCCCTCCAGGGTGAGCACCATCGTCAGCGAGTCGCCCAGGTTGTTCTGCGACAGGTTGTTCATCAGGGGCTTCAGGCCCTGGTCGTTGCCGCCCACGACGCGGCCCGTCAGGGTCACCTTCGTGTCGTCGTAGAAGTAGATGCCGGCAATGTCGGCAGTGATGTTCTGCTTCTGGCTGTTCTTATACCAGCCGTCGTTGGTAAACTTGTGCTTGTCCATCACGGCCTGGATGGTGTGCTGGCCGTCCAGCACGCGGAACGAGAAGGAGCCGTCGTAGTCGGTCTCCACATACTTGCCCTGCGCGTTGTGGATGCGGTTGCCGTCCACCAGGAAGTTCACGCCCTTCACCGGTATGCTCGTGCCTTCATACATCACGTAGCCCGAGAAGCGGCGGCCGTTCTCGATGGTGAACTCGCGCAGCGTGCGGTTGTTGCTCGTGCCGTCGAAGGTCACCAGCACGGGCGGGATGTTGATGCCGCGCTCGGCCACGGGGCCTACCTCATACTCGACCGTCGAGCCGCCATAGTACGACAGTTCGTCCTGCTCGAAGTAGCCGCTCTCGTCGGTCTTGACGCTGGTCAGCTCTTTGCCGTCATACTTGATGCTCACCGTGACGCCGGGGGCGCCGGTGCCGTCATTGAAGCGCACGTAGCCCTCCACGCGGCCGGTGTGCTTACACTCGCCCACCGTCACTCGGGTCTCTGTGGAGTCGCGGCCCTCGCAGTCGTTCACGGCCTGCACCTTATATTCGTAGGTGAGCAGGGGCGACACGCTGGTGTCCTCGTAGGTCATGTCGGTCAGGTCGGTGGCCACTTCGGTCCACTTGTTGTCGTCCTGACCCTTCACGCGGCGCATCACGCGGAAGTAGTCTATCGGGTTGTTGTCGGTGTTCCACGTCAGCAGCACGCTGCTCTGGCGCGTCTGCGTCAGCAGCGTCGGCTCTATCGTACCCGTGTTCTTGTGGTAGAACAGGCGCTTCAGTTTCGGGTCGTTCACGGTGGCGTACTCATAGTATGCCTCCGTGGTCGTGGTCGGATTAATGGTCGAGCCGTCCTTCGTCCAGCCGTCGGTGTAGTTAGCCTCGAAGTCGCTCAGCGGATGGGTCACGATGCCGATGACGTCGGTGGTGAACATCTTGGGAACAGCCTTTCCGTCGACCACCTGCCAGTTGCCGCTGCCCAGATAGATGACCATCGTTTCTGCATCCCAAGAATCGTAGTGGGCTCCATTCAAACTGCTATAACTCCAGTTGTTTTTGGTACTTGAGTTCTCGTCATTGCCCCACCATCTCCAAGGCGAGATGTTCAATCCAATACTATTCTTACAGGTGCCAAAGGTTGCATCACGTACCAGACAGTTTGCTACTGCCATGTAGTTAACGGTGGCGCCTCCTTCAATACCATCTACGAAACCGATGAATGCGCCTTCGCCTTGCCATCCATTAGAGTTAGGATTGACTTTGACGGAGCCGTCGAACAGACAGTTTTGTATGTTTGCACGGGGTCCGCGTCCGACGAATCCAGCTGCCAAATCTTTGCTACTCTCTATGCTGGCCGATACACGGCAGTTATAGATGTCAGTCCACTTGCCGTTTACTTCACCTGCATAGCCAACGAGACCTGCCGTGTGGTTGGCGCCCTTGATACTACCGGCGACGTGCAGATTCTTGATAGTGCTACCTTGAGCATATCTGAACAGGGCAACATTCTCTATGCTTCCTTCATTTCTGTTGAGTGTAATCGTATGACCGTTACCATCGAAGATACCTGAGAAGGTGGAAGAACTCCAGGTAGGGGAATCTGTGCTAAAGTCGGCAACCATGATGGCGTTGGTATTGGAATCCTTCGAAATAGCATTCTTGAACTTCTCCCAGTCGGCCTCATTGTGCAGCACCATAAAGGTCTTGCCGTCGATGATCGTGGTCTCAATCTGGTCGGTGAACTCTGTGGTGGCATAACTGTTGTTGACCGACAGGGTGAAGTCGCCGCCGCGTGCCCACGTTCTGCAACCTGCGATGTTGGCAGTAAAGTGGTCGGGGTTGAAGAGACAGTTGTCGATGGTTGCCGTACTCTTGTCTTGGCAATAGCCTATGAAGCCTCCGTTATAATGGCTCTCAGCTCCCTCGAAAGCGCCGTCGAACTTACTGTTGCGTATCGCAACCGTCGCATTGTCGCCCAAGCGGGAAACGAAGCCGCCGTTGGTGGTCTTAGTACTGTTGATGGTCATCGACGAGCGGCAGTTCTCAATAGTGACGTTGCTGCCATTGGTTATGTAGCCTATCAGTCCACCCGCATATTGAGCTGTAGTCTGGATGGTGCCCGCCGTGCGCAGGTTGCGGAAGGTGGCATTACCCACATAGCGGAAGGGAGACTGATAACTGGTATTGTAGTTGATGTTGATGGTCAGCGTGTGGCCGTTGCCGTCGAACACGCCCCGGTAGGGATAACTTTCATCACCGCAACTACTGGTGGTAGTGAAGTCGGTATAGAGGCGGGCGTTCACGTCGTAGGCACCCTTGGCGTCAATCACCTTCTGGCGGAAGGTGTGCCAGTCGGCCTCCGAGCGGATGGGGAAGTAGAACGGCGTGATGTCGGCCAACTGGTTGATGGGCGATGTGCCACGCTCCACATACATGTCGACGTCGTAGTAGACGCATGAGCGCGGCAGGTTGACAATCTTGTAGCGCTGGGCGCGCTCCTCGGCGTCCAGGGTGTAGACCAGGCTGTCCACCTGGGTGCCCTCGCGGTTCTTCGAGATGACGCGCAGCACCATCTTGGCGCGATTGTCCCACACGGCGCCATGCTCGTCGGCATACTGCCACGAGACACGCACACTGTAGGCCTGCTCGTCCTCCCACTTGGCCGAGTAGTTCTGGATGCGCAGCAGGTGCAGGTTGTCCATGAAGCACGGGGCCGTGGCGGCACAGGTGTTGCTGGCGCCCCAGCCCCAGTTCTGGGTGACGGTGCGGCGCACGCGGTAGGTCAGGTGGTCCAGGGTGCCGCCACCCACGAGCATGCTGGTCTGGATGGCCTCCAAGAGCGTGCTGTCCACGTAGGTGTACTCCGTCTTCTTGTCCACCTGGGCATAGAACGTCGAGCTGCTGATGGTCTGGAAGTCCTCTTCCTTGCCCGTCAGCGAGCGCTGAATCTCGAAGAAGTCGGTGGGCGTCAGGTCCTCATCGTCGGGATAAGGCACGTTCCACGTCAGTTCCACCTTCGGCGTTCGCTCGTCCAAGGGCCGCGCCACTAAGCCCACGGGGCCGTGAATCAGCGGCACGCTCTGCGGCGACGAGGCCACGCCCTGAATCTCGTAAGAGCCCTTGTCGCCCTTCTCCTTGTAGTTGCACAGCACGCGCAGGCTCTTGTGAGGCACATTGGCATCGAGCATGATGATGCCGTTGCTCAAGTTAGAAAGTTCCTCCTTGTGGTGCTGGCCCGTAGCGTCGTCGTATTCGTACCACGCCTTGGTGATGCTGTCCGAGGCCAGGAACCACGGCAGTTGCAGCTTGCCCGGCGTGTTGGGGTCCATCATCGGGCTTGACAAGAACGGTGTCAACTTGGCGCTGGCCGCCGGCATGTTGATGGTCACGGTCTTCAGGCCGTCCACCTTCACGCGCCCCCAGGCTATATTGTTGCCGTAGCGTTCCACGTCCCATGTGAAGGTCAGTTTCTTGCCTAACAGGTCGTAGGGCACCACCCACTCGGCCTCGAACGTGAAGGAGTAGCCGTCGCTGTTGCGCTTCACGTTATGATTAGCGGTAGTGTGTCCCGGCAATCGGACGGTCTTGGTTGTGTTGCCCAACGTGATGTCGAAAAAGGCATCCTGAAGCGCTTCGAACCAGGCATTCGCTTCCGTGGCACTGCTGCTGATCTCCCCAGCCGCATACCAGCGCAAGACTGGCATCTTCGGGCCGCCGTCCACAGAGACCATCAGGTAAGCGTCGCTGACCCACTGGTCCACGTTCTTCTGGTCGTAGACCGGCGCCTTGAAGTAGATGATGTTCGTACCACCCAGCGACACCGTGTAGTTGTCGGGCTCGTGAATGTACTGCTCTGCCGCCGCCGTCTGAGGCAGCAGCCACGCGAAGACCGCCAGTAGCATCAGCCACGGCCGCCCTCGCAGAATGTTTGTACTTTTTGGGTTCATAATAATGTTTTGTTATTGATAATTATTTCACTTTTCACTTCCAACTTTTTACTTTTCACTCTTCACTTCTCCACTTCTGTGACAAAGCATGCGACGAGACCGTAGGTGATGGTGGGCCGAATCCAGATTTCGGTCAGCATATAGTTAGTGTATTCGTCGATGGGTTCCAGATAGATGGCACAGTTGTAAAGGACGGCTATCAGTATGTCGATGACGCAGATGACCCACAGGTTGCGCTTCGTGTAGCTCTGCCAGTTCTTACGCGCATAAAAATAGGTGAGCGTGCAAAGCAGCAGTACCGACAGCGTCAGACAGGCCAGGTGCAGGGCGTAAAAGGCCAGTGGCGGCGCAAAGAGGATGTCGCGCAGCAGCACCGTCATACCCACCGAGATGGAGCACCAGTAGTTGAACCGGTCGGTATCAATCCGGTTGAAGAAGTAAAGCCATATCATCACTAAGCAAGCCACATAGAAAAGGTTGAGCACCAGTTCGGGCCATGCCTCGCGCAGACCGAAGTGCCCCACGCCATAGAGCATGACTCCCACCGACACCATGCCCGCCACCGCAGTAATGACGATGTCGAAAATCTTGGAATTTTTCTTGAACCTTGTACGCATAGGATTATTTTTTAAATTATCTACCTTGCAAAATTAAGCATAATCTTCCAACTTACCAAGTCCCAAGTGCCCCGTGGCGTAATTTTTGCTGATTTAGATACTTTTTTTGCTGATTTTGCATGTCTCATGGCCAAAATGAGACAAATAGAAAAGTGCAAACCGCCCTTTACGCTGCTCTTTTTGTGAAAAGAATCTAAAAAAAACGAATAACCGTACAAGGAATTTCACTTAGTTGGAAGATTATTGCTATCTTTGCAACACTTAAATGGAATTAGAGATGTTCGGACAAATGCCTTTCCATATCATACTGCTTTACCTGCTCTACGGGTCAGGAATGACGATGGCTGCCATCGCTTGTCTATACCTTCTGCTGCGGCGCAGCAACGCCTTTGCTCCCGGCGTCACCCCGCCCATGCGGCTGCGACGGTGGACGGCCGCCTTCTTTGCCGTCCTGGCCCTGGGCCACCTGTGGTACATACCCGCCGCCGTGTACACTTCGAGCGAAGATATCATGCTGAGTCTGTTTGTCGGCGGACTGCTCGACTGCCTGCTGACTTTCCCCCTGGCCATCGTCGTCATGATCTGTATGCTGCAGGACCGACGGCGGCCACTGTGGCCCGTCGCCCTGATGACGGCTCCGCTCGTCATGGGAATGGCCATTTGCATAGCCACCCGCAGCGATGCCTCTTTGCCGATGCTGTATGGCTACCTACTGCTGTCGGGGGTCGGACTGATTGTCTATATGGTACGCGCCGTGAGACAGTACAGACGCTGGCTCCGCGACAACTATGCCGACCTGGAGGACAAGGAGGTGTGGCAGAGCTTCACGGTTCTGGCCATCATCGGCCTGATACTCGGCTTCTACGTAAGCGGCTTAGGGGGCATAGCCTACGAATACATCATCCAGGTGTGCAGCATCGCGCTGACAGCCTATCTACTGTGGCGCGTCGAGACGCTGAGAGACCTGGGACTCCCCCCTACCCTGACTGTTCCTGTCAAGGAGGCGGAAGCCATGCCCGATGGCATCGGGCTGCTGCTGCAACAGCACTGCGTAAACTCGCAGCTCTACCTGCAGCACGACCTGACTATCATCCAGCTTGCCCAGACCATTGGCACCAACCGCCTCTACCTCAGCCAGTATTTCTCGCATCAGGACACTACTTACAACAATTACATCAACAGGCTGCGCATCGACCATTTCGTCAGTCTCTACCGCAAGGCTGTCGCTGCCAGGCACTCCGTCTCAGCCAAGCAGCTGGCCAGCGACAGCGGATACAGCAGCTACAGCACCTTCAGCCACGTCTTCAAGCAGCGCATGGGCCTGTCTGTAACGGAGTGGATGAACAACGAGAATAAATGATCATGTACGTCTTTGTTTTTCCGTAACTTTGTAAGAATTCGCAGGATTTCTTTGTATAAAGGCAACTCTGACGTATTGATAATTGAACCCCGTTTCTTCAGCAAACTTCTCTGCAAAGAATGTCTTGCCACAGCCAGGAGGCCCATAGAATAGCAATCCGTTAGGAATGCTAAGACCTAATTCTCTTGCCTGTTCTGGATTTTGCAGCAAGTCTATCACATCAGATTGCAGTTGCTCTTTAAGTTCTGTCATTCCTGCTACATCTGCAAAGCCATTGCCACGTTTGACTTTCTTCTGAGACTCTTTGTGGGATGTTGTGGCGCTAGCTCTATTTATACATTCCACTTTGACTTTACCATCAATCGCATCCATCATTTCCTGTGCTGTCTGGAAACGGTCTTCAACCTCGCTCTGAGTCGCCTTGTTGATAATGTTCAACAGTTGCTCGTCTAATTCAAACATATCTATGTTTGGCATACGTAAAGGATGCTCTCTTTCCTTTTGCAATCTTTCAATAATCTGCTGTTCGCTCATCCTTGATGCATCAAAGAACCAAGGCAACTCACCAAAAATCAGTTGATAAAGTATCGCTCCAACAGAGAATAAATCCGACTGCACACAACTAACCCCATTCAACCGCTCTGGAGCCATATAGAACGGATTCAGTTGTTTCAAGTTTGGCTTGGCTGGTTCTTGGTTCAAGAATCGTGAATAACCAAAGTCAATCAGTTTCAGGTTTTCCGACGTGCCAGACAAGTCAAGCATCAGGTTCTGTATAGTTACATCGTTATGAATAATCGGTGTGTTCTGTGTATGCAGATATTGGAGGGCAGAAAGCAATGCCTTTGCCACCTGCTTTATTTCATAGATGCTTAAATCCTCGCGGGCTATTCGCTTGTCAAGTGTCTCACCACTTACAAACTCGGTCACGATATAGGCCAGTTGCTGCCCGTTGGCAATCAACGTCCCACTATCTACATACTTGCAAACATTCTTGCATGAGCAAGCGTCCCCTTGGGCCGAGCGCGGATGATTCAGTGTCTTAGCCACTTCCACCTCAATGATACTACCATCTTTGTCAAACTGCGAGTATTGCAATTTCGAGTAGTATATCAGTTTCAGAAACCGTAGTTTACCACTCGCATCCCTCACACGATAGGTCTCCGCATAATCACCTTCCTTATGCGGAAATACTACCGCATATCGATTGTCTATTGTCTGTCCTTTTTGAAATAGAAACATCTCTAAAAACTTTCTTTTCGTTATTTTATGCACTTTTTCTAAAAAACATTTGGAAGTTCCGATAAAAAACTGTACCTTTGCATCCAATAGAACCCGCCACCGCTTCTCGTCCGCAAGGAATGCAGCGTACCAGGGCGGGACATTTTTTGCTTACACGTTTATGAGATACACTAAGCAACTGCTTACACTCCAACAACAGATAGACGTTCTGAAACAGCGAGGACTCGTAATAGAGAACGAGGAAGAAGCCAAGAACGCACTCGACACCATCAGCTACTTCCGCTTGGCAGGCTATTGGCGACTGATGGAGACGGATAGGCAGCAACACACATTCAAGCCAGGTTCCCATTTCTCCCAGATAATGAGCCTCTATCGTTTCGATGAAGAGTTGCGCATACTCATCTTTTCCGCCATACAGCAGATTGAGGTTGCCGTCCGAGCCAGAATGATTCGCCTTTTTACAGAACGACATGGGGCTTTCTGGTTTATGGAACCTGCTCTGGCAGAAAACAGCAATCTGTTTTCCGGAAATCTCAGAAACTTGCAAGAAGAGCTGAATCGCTCTGAAGACGAATACATTCAAGAACATTTCCGCAAGTATGACGACCCGTCCATGCCGCCTGTATGGAAGACTATGGAAGTGGCATCTATGGGAACGCTTTCCAAACTTTACAGCAATATGGACGACAGCGCAGCCAAGAAAGCCGTTAGTCGCAGTTTCTCCATCCCAAAGTTTGAGTATATGCGTAGTTGGTTGCGCTGCGTAACAGTCGTCCGTAATATCTGCGCTCACCATGCCCGACTCTGGAATGCAGTTATAGTCATCAACCCCAGCCTTCCCTGTCGCCTTCCCAATGCTTGGATAACCAATCGTCAACTTACTTCCGACAAACTCTATCCCCATCTGTGCTACATCGCCTACTGGCTCAACAGCATCAATCCTGCCAACACATTCACGAAGGACATCAAGAGTCTGATCGCAAAGTACCCTGCAGTTGATCCTGCCGCTATGGGCATTCCAAGAGGGTACCAGAATGAGCCGCTGTGGCAATAGACTGCCACGGCAGAATTCCGCATAAGACTCATGCTTATGCGGAAACACCGCCGTGTAGCGATTGGCTATTGTTTGCCCTTTGTGAAAAAGTATCATTATAGGATTCTAATGTAACAGAGAATCATCGTTCTCAATTGTTTCTTTCTCTTCGGGAGGTAACAAGTCAATGATATTACCAATAATTGGACGGAGATTATCGGCTGTTACATGATTGTTAAAGGCATCCATCCCTTGATTTAATAGTTGCCTTGCACGATTTCTATCTAACCATCTGATGCTTCCAAAACGTTGATTCCAATCGCGTATCCATGCCATAAAATGGTAAATAGTTGTCAAATGGAAAAATAATGTTCCTATCTGCCCCAACACATCACGCCCCATCAGCACGTTCTTTGAGCAGCGCATGGGCCTGTCTGTAACGGAGTGGATGAACAACGAGAATAAATGATCATGTACGTCTTTGTTTTTCCGTAACTTTGTAAGAAATTGCAGGATTTCTTTGTATAAAGGCGATGCAGAGGATTGAGAAAATTCAGGGTTCTTGCTTAGGCAAGCGGCAAAGCCGAGTCCGGATAAGAGACCGTTCTCAATTCAATGTTCTGCTATAAATTGCCTAAAAGAGCACCCGACTCAGAACCACCGCCTGTTTCGTGACTCATCATCGAGTGCAAAGGTACCGCTCGGCTTTGCCGCTTGCCCAAGCAAGAACTTTATTCTGAAACAGCCAAATACTATTCACAATTTCTAACCATCAGTTTCACCGTCATCTTCATTCCCTTCATCGGTATCCTCAAGTATCTCAGGAAACAGCATCATGTGTTCCAATGGGGCTGAGTTCCCAAACATATATTCGCTATAGCGGGTTATATTGTCGT
>CAMHIS010000098.1 GCA_946185285.1 uncultured Prevotellaceae bacterium | reverse complement strand
TTGCTCCGTCCCCGAATGATAAAGGCGTATTGAAGAATTACTTAATCACGACCTTCTTGCCGTTCTTGCCTTGCAAGCGTCCTTCGGCCGAGCGCACGATGAACAGACACTTTGTGGGCTTGCTCACGCGGTATCGTTCATGATCGTTTACCAGGATTGACCCTGGTCGCCGCCGCTACCAGCGTACTGCAAAGCATTCTCACAGCCGAGACCGATGGACCATGACGGAGAATTGATGGAATCTCTTGGCTAATTGAAAACTTTTGCTTAACTTTGCAGCATCAAATAAAAGATATGCACGTAGAAGTATAAAAAGCAAACGATATGAAGAAACTGACTATTATTCTGTTGCTGTTGGTAACAGCTGTGACTATGCAGGCACAGATGGCCGACCCGGTACACTTTACGTCGGAACTCAAGACGAAGGAAGGTTCCGATGTGGGCGAGATTGTGTTCAAGGCTACCATCGACCCGGGATGGCACGTCTACTCTACCGACTTGGGACAGGACGGTCCCATCGAGGCGACGTTCAACGTGGTGAAGATGGAGGGCGCCGAGAAGGTGGGCAAACTGACGCCGCGGGGTAAGGAAATCAAGAAGTTCGACGAGATGTTCGGCATGGAGCTGAGATTCTTCGAGCAGGCGGCAACGTTCGTGCAGAAGGTGAAGTTCACCAAGCCGCAGTACGACATCGACTGCTACCTGGAGTACGGCGCCTGCAACGACCAGAGCTGTCTGCCGCCGACGCAGGTGGAGTTGAAAAAGAAGGGGGAATCGCCGAAGGCCTCCCCAAGCCCCTCCGAAGGAGGGGATGTTCAATTACCGAAGGGCTCAGAAGAAACCTCACCGGAAGCCTCCCCAAGCCCCTCCGAAGGAGGGGATGTTCAGTTACCTAATGTTCCCGATACAACCGCCGCTTTAGGACATCAGACACCCCCTCCTTCGGAGGGGCTTGGGGAGGCCTCGACTGGGGAGGCTTCTCTTTGGTCCCCCGTCATCAGCGAGCTCCAGGCGGCAGGAATGGACAAGCCGCTGACCGACCACTCCTTATTCTATATCCTGCTGATGGGTTTCGTGGGCGGCCTACTGGCCGTCTGCATGCCCTGCATCTGGCCCATCATCCCGATGACCGTCTCGTTCTTCCTGAAGCGGGCGAAGACCGACAAGAAGGCGGGCATCCGCGACGCCGTCACCTACGGTCTGTCAATCATCGTCATCTACCTCGCCTTAGGCCTGCTCGTCACCGCCATCTTCGGCTCCGACACGCTCAACGCCATGTCGACCAACGCCGTGTTCAACGTCTTCCTCTTCGTGCTCCTGGTGGTCTTCGCGCTGTCGTTCTTCGGCTGGTTCGAAATCAAGCTGCCCGACTCGTGGGCCAACGCCGTCGACTCGAAGGCCTCGGCGACGAGCGGTCTGCTGTCGATTTTCCTCATGGCCTTCACGCTGGTGCTCGTCTCGTTCTCGTGTACGGCACCCATCATCGGACTGCTGCTCGTCGAGACCACTACCAGCGGCAACTGGGTGGCTCCGGCCGTCGGCATGTTCGGTTTCGCGCTGGCGCTGGCCCTGCCCTTCACGCTCTTCGCCCTGTTCCCCTCGTGGCTGAAGCAGGCCCCGAAGTCGGGCTCGTGGATGACTACGCTGAAGGTGACGTTGGGCTTCATTGAGCTGGCCTTCGCGCTGAAGTTCCTCTCGGTGGCCGACCTGACCAACAACTGGCATCTGCTCGACCGCGAGGTGTTCCTCTCGCTCTGGATCGTCATCTTCGGACTGCTGGGCGCCTACCTCTGCGGCTGGCTGAAGTTCCAGGAGGACGAGGTGGGCGGCGACCTGCAGAAGCCCAAGCCCGTGCTGTGCATCATGGGCGGACTCTGCTCGCTGGCCTTCGCCGTCTACATGCTGCCGGGACTGTGGGGAGCTCCGTGCAAGGCCGTCAGCGCCTTTGCCCCGCCTATGAACACGCAGGACTTCAACCTGAACACGAAGACCGTCGAGGCCCGCTTTACCGACTACGACCTGGGCATGGCCGCTGCCCGCGCCGAAGGCAAGCCGGCATTCATCGACTTCACCGGCTTCGGCTGCGTGAACTGCCGCAAGATGGAGGCCGCCGTGTGGACCGACCCGCGCGTAGCCGACAAGCTGAAGAATGATTTCGTGCTCATCTCGCTCTACGTAGATGATAAGACACCGCTGGCCGAGCCGATAGAGGTGACCGACGGGCAGGGGAATACGAAGACGCTGCGCACCGTCGGTGCGAAGTGGAGCTACCTGCAGAGCCATAAGTTCGGCGCCAACGCCCAACCCTTCTACGTCATCCTCGACCCCGTCACGGGCCGTCCCCTCAGTGGCAGCCGTGCCTACAACGAGGACGTCGACGAATACCTCAAGTTCCTGTCGCAGTAAGTGAAGACGTCGGCGGGGAAGTGTTCACCTATATTTATATGGTCGCGGAAAAGACCGAAGACGGCACTGCCGCTGCCCGACATGGCGGCGTAGACAGCGCCGAGGCTGTAGAGCTGCTGCTTGATGGCACCGATTTCGGGATGCAGGGCAAAGACGCTCTGCTCGAAGTCGTTGGTCAGCTCGTCGCGCCATGTCTCGACGGGCTGCATCACGATGTCACGGCAGCACTTTGCGGGTCTTCGCGGCTTGATAAGTGAGAAGGCATCGCGGGTGGAAACGGGGATGTTGGGCCTGACGATACCTAAATAGTAATTGCCGAGGTCGAGGCTGACGGGCTGCAGCCGTTCACCGATGCCCTCGGCATAGGCCGGACGGCTGAGGATGAAGAAGGGACAGTCGGCACCGAGGCGTGCGGCATACTGAATCATCTGCTCGTCGCTGAGTCCAAGGGTGAACATCTCGTTAAGCAGCCGGATGGTGTACGCGCAGTCGCTGGAACCACCGCCCATGCCGGCCTGCGTGGGAATACCTTTCCAGAGGTGGGCATGTACACGCGGCAGCTGAGGGAAGTCCTGCTTCAGCAGCTGGTAGGCGTGAACGACGAGGTTGCGCTGCTCGTCGCCCTCCACAGCCATGTTGGTCACCTTGATGTCGCAGTCCACTGCCGACGGGAACCGTGTGTTCATCATCGTCAGCTCCAGCGCATCGTTTATCTGTACGGGATAGAATACGGTCTCCAGGTTGTGGTAGCCGTCAGCCCGCCGCTCCACGACGTTCAGTCCCAAGTTAATCTTTGCTATCGGAAATGTTATCATGGCTGCAAAGTTACGAAAAAAGCCTTTAACAGCGAAGCTTTTTTGGAAGATTCTTTGAAAGCAAAGCGTCCTTTTTGGCCGAGCGAACGAAATCAGGCCTAAAATAGAGGCAAGACGGGACGAACGAGAAAGTTCAAAAACTGTGGCGTAACTTGAATCATAAAGGGGTTATGCAACCATGATGCTGGATGCAGAACAACTTCCGCCGCTACCAGCAGCGCACATACGTCGACTTTATCGACACGGCGCTCAACTCAAACAACGCCACTGCCAAGCGCTCGGATGCCATCCTCTACTTCGAGCAACACTTAGACAAGGTGGAGGGCTATCTGAAAGCCCAGCAGGCCGGCGGCATCAACGCCCAGCACTACAAGAACCTGCTGCTGCGCGTCAAGAAGATGCGCGAGAAGTACGAGTCGGGGAAATAGCATAATAAGCTAAAAAATGCTAACAATGCCATCTTTTTCCATTTTATGATTTCCATTTTATGGAAAAATCATTATCTTTGCCAGCAAAAAGAATATGGCAAAGGAGAAAGTAAAGATTGACAACCCGTTCGTAACCACTGGTTATGCAGGTGCCGAATACTTCTGCGATAGGGAAAAAGAAACTGCGGACATTATCCGCTACCTCACTAACGGCAATAATGTCGCGTTGATCTCGCCGCGCAGGTATGGCAAGAGCGACTTGCTGCGGCATTGCTTCGCTCAGAAGGTTATTGCTGACAATTATTATACGTTTATTGTCGATATATATTCCACCAAGACAGTGGCAGAAATGGTTGCCAAACTGGGTAGTGCCATCTTGGAGACCTTGAAGCCGAATGGAAAGAAGGCATGGGAGAAGTTTCTCGCTATTCTTGCATCGGTGCGCTCCGGTATATCCTTCGATATAAACGGGCAACCGTCATGGACCATGAGTGTTGGTGACATCCAATCACCGACAGCCACACTCGACGAGATTTTCACTTATCTGCAAAATGCTGACCGCCCCTGCCTGGTGGTCATCGACGAGTTCCAGCAGATAACCAAATACAGCGACCCGAATATTGAAGCTGAGATTCGAACCCGCGTTCAATATTGCAGCAATGCCCACTTCGTGTTTTCAGGTTCCAGAAGGCAACTGATGGGTGCCATTTTCACCTCTCCTGCGAGACCTTTCTACCAGAGTGTCACCCTATATCATCTGGATCGACTGCCATTGGACAGATATACTGCGTTCTGCGTTGCCCACTTCAAGAAGAAGGGTAAAAAACTTGATGATGCCGTCGTGAATCGTCTTTACAGCCAGTTCGACGGAGTCACCTATTACATGCAGAGAGTCATGAACGAATTGTTCAGCAAGACAGCTGCCGATGCCACATGTACGGAAGACGATGTCAGCATGGCCGTGGATGAGATCATCGCCGTGTCATCGCCCATCTACGAGGACCTGATGTACCAACTGCCTGAGAAACAGAGCCGCGTATTGATTGCTGTGGCAAAGGACGGAAGTGCAGAGAATGTGACCAGTGGGAAATTCATCAAACGTCATGGCCTTGTGTCACCCAATTCTGTGAAATCTGCCATCCCCGCATTGATAGACAAAGGCTTACTCACTCAGGACAAGGGTTTCTACAAGGTTTACGATCTGTTCTTCGCCTTATGGCTGATTAAGAATTTCTAAACCATCAAGTAACTACTCAGTCATGTGCCCATGACTGAGTAGTTACGTAACAGAAGAAACAAGAAAATAGGTACGCGCGGAAGAAAAACGTTCTAAAATTTGGGCATTCCACGAAAACTTAGTACCTTTGCAAGCCATAAACGTAAATAGCAATGCTCAGTAAGGAAAGTAAGATATATGTGGCGGGCCACCGGGGTTTGGTTGGCTCGGCCATCTGGAACAATTTGCTGCAGCGTGGATATACCAACCTTGTGGGCAGAACCCACAAGGAGCTGGACCTGACCGACCAGGTGGCCGTCCGCAAGTTCTTCGACGAGGAGCGGCCCGAGGCCGTTGTGCTGGCCGCCGCCTTCGTGGGCGGCATCATGGCCAACTCGCTCTACCGCGCCGACTTCATCATGATGAACATGAAGATTCAGTGCAACGTCATCTCTGAGTCCTACGCCCACGGGGTGAGGAAGCTGCTGTTCCTCGGCTCGACGTGCATCTACCCTAAGAACGCGCCGCAGCCGATGAAGGAGGACTGCCTGCTGACGTCGCCGCTGGAGTACACCAACGAGGAGTATGCCATTGCGAAGATTGCCGGGCTGAAGATGTGCGAGTCGTACAACCTGCAGTACGGCACGAACTACATTGCCGTGATGCCGACGAACCTCTACGGTCCGAACGACAACTTCCACCTGGAGAACTCGCACGTGATGCCGGCCATGATGCGCAAGGTCTATCTGGCCAAGCTCTTAAACGACGGCGACTGGGAGGCAATCTGCCGCGACCTGGACATCAGGCCGGTGGAGGGGGTGAGCGGGTCGTCACAGGGTGACGACATTGCGCACATACTGGAGAAGTACGGCATATACAATAACAAGGTAGTGCTCTGGGGCACGGGAACACCGCTGCGCGAGTTTCTCTGGAGCGAGGACATGGCCGACGCCTCTGTCCACGTGCTGCTGAACGTCGACTTCAGCGACATCATCGGCATCGAGAAGTACTCCAGCGTACACTACGGTGCATCGGTCGACGGCGCCGTCGACCGCGACCACTCTGCCGGTCGCGGCGGAGCCATTCCCAAGCTGGGCGAAATCCGCAACTGCCACATCAACGTAGGAACGGGCAAGGAACTGACCATCCGCCAGCTGTCGGAACTGGTTGTCAAGGCCGTAGGCTTCGAGGGCACCGTTGAGTTCGACGCCACCAAGCCCGACGGCACCATGCGCAAGCTCATCGACGTCGAGAAGCTGCACTCACTTGGCTGGACCCACAAGGTGGAGATTGAGGACGGCGTTAACCGCCTGTTCCAATGGTACAAGGAATCACTAAACACTAAGCACTAAACATAAAACACTAAACATAAAAAAAGCATGACAAGCAACAACACTATTATCGGTTCCAAGATTAAGGGAATCAGAGAGTCAAAGAACCTCACGATTGAGGAGATTGCAGAACGCAGTGGCCTGTCGGCAGAACAGATCACGTCCATCGAGAACGACGAGCACCTGCCCTCTTTAGGGCCGCTGATCAAGATTGCCCGTGCCTTAGGTGTGCGCTTAGGCACATTCATGGACGACAACGACGCCCTGGGACCCGTGATAACCCGCGCCGCCGACCGTGAGCGCGACAGCAGCATCAGCTTCTCGAACGGAGCCGCCGACGCCCGCCAGCACATGGAGTACCACCCGCTGGCCCAGCAGAAGGCCGGCCGCCACATGGAGCCGTTCATCATCGACATCAATCCCGAGGAAAGCACCAGCTTCCAGCTTTCGGCCCACGAGGGCGAGGAGTTCATCTACGTCATGAGCGGCGAGGTGGAGATTGCCTACGGCAAGGAGACCTACACGCTGAAGGAGGGCGACAGCATCTTCTACGACAGCATCGTGAAGCACCACGTACACGGTGCCGCCGGCAAAAGTGCGAAGATCCTGGCTGTGGTATATATCCCGTTCTAAGAGACTATTCTGATGGAAAGAAAAGACATAAACACAAAAGTAACTACTCCCCTCCCTCACAGGGAGGGGCCGGGGGTGAGTCGTTTAGACATGGCAGGCAGACCACTGCCCGACAGAACATATCCTGCTGAGACCGGCAGCGACGGCTACCAGCTCTGGGAGCGCACCCTCGGCGAGTGGCTCGAGCACTGGGCCGAGACCACGCCCGACAAGGAGTACATCGTCTACAGCGACCGCAACCTGCGCTTCACCTGGTCGAAGTTCAACGAGCGCGTCGACAACCTGGCCAAGGGCCTCATCGCCATCGGCGTGAAAAAAGGCTCGAACGTCGGCATCTGGGCCACGAACGTGCCCGACTGGCTGACGTTTCTCTACGCCACCGCCAAGATCGGCGCCGTACTGGTGACGGTGAACACCAACTACAAGCAGAACGAGCTGGAGTACCTCTGCAAGGACTCCGACATGCAGACGCTCTGCATCACCGACGGCACGTGGGACTGTAACTACGTCGACATGACCTACACCATGCTGCCCGAGCTGAAGACCTGCGAGCGCGGCCACCTGCAGAGCGAGCGGTTCCCCCACCTGAAGAACGTCGTCTATATCGGCATGGAGAAGTATCGCGGTATGTTCAACACCGCCGAGCTGCTGCTCCTCGGACAGAACATCGAGGACGAGACACTCTTAGAGATGAAGCGCCAGGTGTCATGCTACGACGTCTGCAACATGCAGTACACCAGCGGCACGACGGGCTTCCCCAAGGGCGTGATGCTCACCCACTTCGGCATTGCCAACGACGGCTACTTCACGGGCGAGAACATGGGCTTCACCCAGGACGACAAGCTCTGCGTCTGCGTGCCCCTGTTCCACTGCTTCGGCGTGGTGCTGGCCACGATGAACTGCCTCACCCACGGCTGTACGGAGGTGATGGTCGAGAAGTTCGACCCGCTCGTCGTGCTGGCCTCTATACATAAAGAGCGGTGTACGGCGGTCTACGGCGTACCGACGATGTTCATAGCCGAGCTGAACCACCCGATGTTCGACATGTTCGACCTCAGTTGTCTGCGCACGGGCATCATGGCCGGCAGTCTCTGCCCCGTGGAGCTGATGAAGCAGGTCTCTGAGAAGATGTACATGAACATCACGTCAGTCTACGGACTGACGGAGTCATCGCCCGGCATGACGCAGACCTGCCTGAACGACACGTTCGAGCAGCGCTGCACCACCGTGGGCCGCGACTACCCCTTCGTCGACGTGAAGGTGCTCGACCCCGAGACCGGCGAGGAGTGCCCCGTCGGCGTGCAGGGCGAGATGTGCTGCAAGGGCTTCAACGTGATGAAGGGCTACTATAAGAACCCCGAGGCCACGGCCGAGGTCATCGACAAGAACGGCTACCTGCACTCTGGCGACCTGGGCATCAAGGACGAACAGGGCTTCTACAAGATAACGGGCCGCATCAAGGACATGATTATCCGCGGCGGCGAGAACATCTATCCGCGCGAGATTGAGGAGTTCCTCTACCACATGCCCGGCATCCGCGACGTACAGGTGGCTGCCGTGCCGTCGAAGAAGTACGGCGAGGCCGTCGGCGCCTTCATCATCCTGGAGGAGGGTGTGAAGATGACGCCCGAGGACGTGCAGCTGTTCTGTCGCGGCAAGATAGCCCGCTACAAGATTCCTAAGTACGTCTTCTTCATCGACCAGTTCCCGCTGACCGGCTCGGGCAAGATCCAGAAGTTCAAGCTGAAGGAGATGAGCCTCGAACTCTGCAAGCAGCAAGGCATCGAGGTTATCTGACCGCCCGCCAAGAAAAAAGTCCTTACAAGCGTAAGGACTTTTTTCTTGGTTTCGACTCGTTATGAATCCTGTTCAGGGCAGTCACCGCGTAGCGGTATTTCTTCTTGCCGTCGACGTAGGGCAGCTTGTAGAACGGATCACGCGTGACGGCCACAATGTTTCGCGCGTCATCATAGTCCATACGTTCGCCCACGCCAAATCTGTAGACGACATAGAGCGTGGCAGTGTTGTGCCACTCCTTACCCTTCGGGGGAGTCCAGCACAGCACATAGCCGTCACTGGTCCAGACGGGCTTCATCTTGCGCACCTTTTTGGTAGTCTTCTTACTGATGAAGCTCATGTCGGGCTGCAGGACGGGCCTACGCCAATAAGACTCGCGGAGCATGGTGGCGTAGTTGCCGACATTGTCGACGGCCGCCTTGGCGTACCACAGCACATAGCCCTTGACATTATCCATGTTCCTGTGCAGCCGGAACTTGGCAGCCTGCTGGTGCTGTGAGGGGTTGGCGGGGTCGGCCGCCTTGACGGTGCGCTCCACGTCCTCGCCGATGACAAGCGGACGCTTGCCTGCATACTGGTTCCACCAGCGTATCAGGGTGTCGTAGTCGGCAGCCTTGTGGCCGATTTCCCAGTAGAGCTGGGGCACGCAGTAGTCAAGCCAGCCGTTGTTTACCCAGAGCAGGACGTCGGCGTAGAGGTCGTCGTAGTTCTGCAGGCCGTTGGTGTTGCTGCCGATGTCGCTGGAGCGCTTGTTGCGGTAGATGCCGAAGGGCGAGATGCCCACCTTGACCCAGGGCTTGGCCTTATGGACGGTCTTGTAGAACTGCTCGATGAAGAGATTCACGTTATGACGGCGCCAGTCGCCCCGGTCGCGGATGCCGTTGTTGTACTGGCGGAACTGTGCGTCGTCGGGGATGGTCTGACCAGTTGCCGGATAGGGATAGAAATAGTCGTCCATGTGGATGCCGTCGACATCGTAGCGGGTGA
>CAMHIS010000097.1 GCA_946185285.1 uncultured Prevotellaceae bacterium | reverse complement strand
ACGGCTGCCAACGCACAGCTCTACACCATCACCGCCGTCAGCAACGACAAGGCCACTGCCACAGCACTGACCGTTGCCGCCGCCAACACACCGCTGCTGGTGAAGAACACGACGGAGAGCACGCAGACCATCATGCTCGTGCCCACCGACGACGCCGCTGACGACGTCACCGTCTTCCCCGGCTTCGTTGGCACCCTCGAGGACGCTCAGATTGCCGCCTCGACCGACGCCCAGACCAACTACGCCTTCAACGGCCTCCAGTTCGTCAGGGTGAAGTACGCCCTCCCCGTCGCCGCCAACAAGGCCTGGCTCGAAGTGTCTACCAGCACCGCCCGCAGCATCGCCCTCGTCTTCGCCGACGATGACGCCACCGCCATCAGTGCGGTCAGCGGTTCGCCCGCTGACAAGGCCGCCGTCTACGACCTGAGCGGCCGCAAGGTAACCAACCCCGCCAAGAAGGGCGTGTATATCGTGAACGGTAAGAAAGTGGTAGTGAAGTGATTACCAAAGAAAATGACAAATAATAATAAAGATATGAAAAAGAAGATATTTAGTTTGCTCGCCCTGGTCATGACAGCCATGGCGGCGAGCGCTACAGACGTTCCGGCCTTCCAACTCATCAAGGGTATGTCGGAGCACGGAACGATAACGTTCAAGGTGGGCGAGAACACCGATGCCTCCACCGCCCAGGAGGGCCAGACCGTGACGGTGACCCTGACACCCACCGAGGGCTGGGCTGCGGGTCAGACTTCGGGCATCTGGCTGGCCGCCGTGGCCGCCAGCCGCCGCGTGGCTGGTGCCGAGATTGAGCTGATGGACTCCGTCGAGCTGACGCCCGTCAGCGGCAAGGACAACGAGTGGACGTTCACCATGGAGCGTGCCGACGCCAAGATCTCGGCTACGTACAGGAAGCTGCTGACCCACGCGGACATCAGCATCGGCGACATCGCCGACGTGACCTACAACGGCAGCGAGCAGAAGCCCGACGTCACCGTGAAGGACGGCGACAAGACGCTGGAGCTTGACAAGGACTACACCGTTGCCTACTCTAATAACGTGAATGCCGGCGACGCCAAGGCTGAGAACGCCCCGACCGCAACCATCACCGGCATCGGCGACTATGCCGGCACGGTCACCAAGACGTTCACCATCAAGAAGAGCACCGATGCCGTGCACTTCAACCCCTGGTGGTATGAAAAGTCTTATGGCGACCCGAAGTTCACCGTCACACCGGTGAACAAGTCGGGCGGTACGCTGACGTACAAATCCACCAATACGGACGTGGCTACGGTAGACCCCAGTACCGGCGAGGTTACCATCCTGGCTGCCGGCAGCACGAATATCAGGGTAGAGGTTCCCGAGACCGCAAACTATGACGGCAGTAACGACTGGTATGAGCTGACCGTTCTGAGGAAGCTTCTGAATGCTGCAATGATCGGCGAGATAGCCGGGCAGGCCTACACGGGCGAGGCACTGACGCCAGCCGTCACCGTAAAGGACGGCGAAAAGACGCTGGTGCTCGACACGGACTACACGGTGGCCTATAAGAACAATACCGAAACGGGCGAGGCTACTGTTACCGTCACCGGTTCGGGTAACTACACCGGCTCGGTCTCGAAGACGTTCACCATCGCCATGGCCAAGCTGACCCTCGACGAGGAGACTGCTAACGGCGAGGCACTCGACGGGGCCGACGGGAAGTGGTACGACGTGACGCTGAAGCGCACGCTGCACGCCGGCATGTGGAACACGTTCGCCGTGCCGTTCGCCGTGGACGCCGCTACGCTCACCGCGATGGGCCTCACGGCCAAGGCGCTGACGGGCTCGTCGGTCGACGGCCAGATGCTGACGCTGCACTTCGCCGACGCCACGGCCATCGAGGCAGGCAAGCCCTACCTGGTGAAGGCCGCCGAGACGGTGACGGACCCGGTGTTCGGCAAGGTGCAGGTGAGCAAGACCGCCGTGCCTGCTGTGACCGCCGCCGCCGACTTCGTGCCCACGCTGGGCAAGACTGAAATGAAGGCCGACGACGCCAAGTCGGTGCTCTTCCTGACCAGCGGCAACAAGCTGCAGTATCCCGCGTCGCTGCCCGCCGACTTCAAGGGCTTCCGCGCCTACTTCCAGCTGAAGGGCGCCGCCGCCACGGCCCGCTCGTTCGAGCTGGATATTGACGGCGAAACCACCGCTATCAGTGCGGTCAGCGGTTCGCCCGCCGACAACGGCGCCGTCTACACCCTTGACGGCCGCAAGGTAACCAACCCCGCCAAGAAGGGCGTGTACATCGTGAATGGTAAGAAGGTAATCATTAAGTAATAGGTGGAAACGACTATGAAGAAGAAAGAATATTTGCAGCCCGCTATAGAGACGGCTGAGATGGAAATGAACGAGCTGGTGCTGGCTGGGTCGGTAACGGACATCGCCACCCCCGAGCTCGGTGACGACGAACTGCTGCCTCCCGACATCGTCCCCGGTCTGAATCCGTGGGAGAGCGGTATCTGATTGAATAAAGGTAGTTCTTAAAGTGAGCGGCGCATCCACATCGGTGGGTGCGCCGCTACTGCAGGGGACGCTGCCTTCTGGGACACCCGTCGCGAACCCAAGAACCAGACTCCCCGACTCCTTAGAACAAAATTTACTTTCAGCTGTAATAAAAAGGAGGTGAACAGCAGTTTTATCGCTTGATTTCGATGTCGTGCTTGACGTTGTTGCGGATCTTCGTGAGATATGCCTTCATGCCGTCGGCATCCTTGTTGTCGATGATTTCGAGAAGTTCCTTCAGCTCGGTGCGAATCTGCGAGACCTGGTCGTGGGTGTAGGGGTTGAACAGGATTTCCTGGAGCAGGTAGTCGTCCTCGTTGAGCACGCCCTTGGCAATCTTCATGTGGCGCTTGAAGGTTGTTCCCGGTGCGTCCTGATGCTTCATGACGGCGGCAAAGACGAAGGTCGAGACGAAGGGAATAGACAGCGAGTAGGCCACGGTGCGGTCGTGCTCGTCGAAGGTGTACTCGTAGATGTTCAGCCCCAAGCGCTGGTAGAGGTCCTTGAAGAAGATGCGCCCCATGTAGTCGCCCTCGCTGATGATGATGGCGTTCTCCTCGGAGAGCTGCTGCAGGTTGGCGAAGGTTGGACCGAACATCGGGTGAGTGGATACGTAGCGCATGCCCGTCTGTTCGTAGAACTCCTTCAGGTCGGTCTTCACCGAGGCGATGTCGCTGATGATGCACTCCTTCGGCAGGTGGGGGATCACCTCCTTGAATACGGGGATGGTGTACTTCAGCGTGACGGCGTTGATGAGCAGCTCAGGCTTGAAGTCCTGTATCTCCTCGTAGGTGGTGAAGCGCTGGCAGTTGTAGGTAAACCGCATACGCTTCGGGTCGCGCTCAAAGACGGCGACCTCGTGGTCGAAACTCAGCAGGTCGATGAAGAAGCTTCCCATCTTGCCTGCGCCCATAACTAATATTTTCATATAAAAGACTCTCCCCCGCCCCCTCCCTGTGAGGGAGGGGAGTAGAATGTTTGTCGGGGGTATTCTACTTGCTTATTATACGTTTAAGAGGTAACCACTCCCCTCCCTCACAGGGAGGGGCCGGGGGTGGGTCTTACTTATTAATAATCTCTATCTGCTGACGCACACTCTCCTCGTGGATGCTCTCGAAGACCTTGGCGACGAAGTCGGGACCCATGCCGCAGAGCGAGCCCTGCACACCGCGCTTCGATAGGATCTCGTTGTAGCGGGTAGCCTGCAGCACGGTCATATTGTGCTCCTTCTTATAGTGGCCAATCTCTCGGCAGACACGCATACGCTTGGCCAGGATGTCCATAATCTGGTTGTCGAGCTCGTCAATCTGCTTGCGCAGACTGGTCAGGCCCTCGGTAGTGGTGTGCTCGTCGCGGATGATGAGCAGCGAGAGGATGTAGTCGAGCACCTCGGGCGTCACCTGCTGCTTGGCGTCGCTCCACGCCTTGTCGGGGTCGCAGTGGCTCTCGACGATGAGTCCGTCGAAACCCAGATCCATAGCTTGCTGGCAGAGCGGGGCAATCAGCTCACGACGGCCACCGATGTGGCTGGGGTCGCTGATGATGGGCAGTTCGGGAATGCGGCGGTGCAGCTCGATGGGAATCTGCCACATCGGGGCATTGCGGTAGATCTTCTGCTCGTAGCTGGAGAAACCGCGGTGGATGGCTGCCATCCGCTTGACGCCGGCCTGATTGATGCGCTCAAGGGCACCAATCCACAGCTCGATATCGGGGTTGACGGGGTTCTTCACGAAGACGGGCACGTCGACACCCCGCAGCGAATCGGCCAAGGCCTGCACGGCAAAGGGATTGGCCGTGGTGCGGGCGCCTACCCAGAGGATGTCCATGTCGTACTTCAGGGCCAGTTCTACATGCTCGGGCGTGGCCACCTCGGTAGCGATGAGCATGTGGGTCTCCTCCTTCACCTGCTTCATCCAGGGCAGCGCCTTCTCGCCGTGGCCCTCGAAGCCGCCGGGCTTGGTGCGCGGCTTCCACACACCGGCGCGGAAGTTGTGGCAGCCCTTCATGGCCAGCTCACGTGCGGTTTCCATCACTTGCTCCTCGGTCTCGGCACTGCATGGCCCAGCAATCACGAAGGGGCGTTCGTTGTCACTCGGTAAATTCAATGGCGCTAATTCCAGTTCCATACTCTTTAGAATTGAAGAATTGAAGAATTGAAGAATTGAAGTTCTTCTTTTCTACAAATCTGTTAGGTTATCTTTTGTTTTCTTTATCGTATTAACTAATGTTCCAATAATAATTCGTAAGTCTTTCATCACAGACTCAGATTCCGCATCTGACAAATAATCAGCTTTGGCTAATAGAGTAATCCAATATTTTGTCTCGTTTGCTTCTTTTAGAGAGATATACAATTTTGATAGAAAATCTGCCTTACTCTGCGCATGTTCACTTTCAGCTATATTTGCTCCTATACTCGTACCACAGCGAAGCAATTGCTTAGACATTACGAATTCATTTTTCTCTTTACATAAATACTTGTAGATATTGACAATCCGCAATGCAAAGTCCATACTCAGGTTAGCTATTGCTATTTCCTTCATAAGCGCAGCAACTTCAATTTTTCAATTCTTCAATTTTTCAATTCTACGAAGCGCTTCTTGTATCTTCTCCTCCTTGGCACAGAGAGAGATGCGGATGTAGCGCTCGCCGTTGCTGCCGAAGATGAAGCCGGGGGTTATGAAGACGCGGGCCTCGTGGAGCACGCGCTCCGTCAGGTCCTCGACGTTCTGGATGCTGTCGGGTATGCGGCCCCAAAGGAACATGCCCACCTGCTGCGGGTCGTACTTGCAGCCCAGCACGTCCATAATCTGCTCGGCATACTGGCGGCGGCGGGCGTAAGTCTCGATGTTGAACTCACGGTGCCACTCGTCGCTGTTGCGGTAGGCCTCGGCAGCGGCAAGCTGTATGCCGCGGAAGGTACCGCTCTCGATGTTCGACTGCACCTTCAGAATCCACTGAACGAACTGGGCATTCGAGGCACAGAGGCCGACGCGCCAGCCCGGCATGTTGTGGCTCTTCGACATCGAGTTGAACTCTATGCAGCAGTCCTTGGCGCCAGGCACCTGCAGGATGCTCAGGTGCTCCTCGCTGAGGATGAACGAGTAGGGATTGTCGTTGACGACGACGATGCCGTGCTCACGTGCGAAGCTCACCAAACGCTCGTAGGTCTCGCGGCGGGCGCGGCCGCCCGTCGGCATATTGGGATAGTTGGTCCACATCAGTTTCACACGCGAGAGGTCCATCCGCTCCAGTTCGTCGAAGTCGGGCTGCCAGCCGTTGTCCTCGCGGAGGTTGTAGTTCACAATCTTCGCACCGAGAATCTTCGAGAGCGACGTGTAAGTGGGATAGCCGGGATTGGGCACCAACACCTCGTCGCCGGGGTTGACAAAGGCCAGCGTGACGTGGAGGATGCCCTCCTTCGAGCCGATGAGCGGCAGGACCTCCGACTTCGGGTCGAGGTCGACGTCGTACCAGCGCTTGTAGAATCCGGCCATCGCCTCGCGCAGTTCGGGTGTACCCTGAGTGGGCTGGTAGCCGTGAGCATTAGGCTGACGAGCCACCTCGCAGAGTTTTTCTATGGTCTGCTCTGAGGGCGGCATGTCGGGACTGCCGATAGCCAGCGAGATGATGTCCTTGCCCTCGGCATTGAGCTGTGCCACTTCCTTCAGCTTGCGGCTGAAATAGTATTCGCTGACGAGCGACAATCGCTCAGCGGGTTCAAGTGGTCTGTTTGCCATCTTTGTATTCTCCTAATATCTTTAAGTCTTTCGTTAACGGTATAATAGCGTCTATCGACTGGCGGTAGCGCGTCAGGTCGTCGTACATCACATCGACGTAGAACAGATACTCCCACTCGCGGCCGATGATGGGCAGCGACTGTATCTTCGTCAGGTTGATGTGGTAGAACGACAGGATGGCCAGCACATGTGCCAGCGAGCCCTGCTCGTGGGGCAGCGAGAAGACGATGCTCGACTTGTTGGCCTCGGTCAATGGGCGCAGCATGTCGGCTTTGTTGGGGTTTGAGACCACGAGGAAGCGGGTGAAGTTGTGCTTGTTGTCCTCGATATGGTCCTCGAGCACCTTCATGCCGTAGAGTCGCGCCGCCTCAGCGTGGCAGATGGCCGCCCAGCCGCGGTGGTTGCCCTCGGCTATCATCTTGGCCGAACCTGCTGTGTCCTCGGCCTCGACATTCTTCAGCTGCGGGTGCTGGCTGAGGAACTGGCGGCACTGCATCAGGGCCACGGGGTGAGAGTGGACCTCGGTGATGGTGTCCCAGTCGTCGTCAGGAAGACAGCAGATGCAGTGGGTGATGTGCAGCTTGTGCTCGCCGACGATGGTGGTTCCCGAGTCGCGCAGCAGCTCGTAGTTGTGCAGCAGACTGCCGGCGATGGTGTTCTCAATGGCCAGCATACCGATGGCCGTGGGGTCCTGCTTGATGCTCTGAAAGACCTCCTCGAACGTTGAGCAGCAGATAAGCTGTATCTGCTCACCTTCATAATACAGGTGTGCTGCAATGTCGTGAAACGACCCGATGAGTCCTTGTATGGCTATTCTTTTCATCTTCACTCTTTGTTTTTCGCTGTTCACTTGAAAAAAGCCCCGCTTTCACTTTGTATGTGAAGCGGAGCCTTATTTCAATTTATCAATTCTTCATTTTTTCAGTTCTTACATACGGGCTACCGCTTCACAACTCGTTGCAAAGTAAAAGTAATAGCCGTAAAAGTAAGCACTGTGGTTCAACATTTTGTCTTCTCTTTTAGTTTACTGGGTGCAAAAGTAACACTTTTTCTCCATTCCCGCAAATAATTTGCAAGAAATTTTCCGTTTTTCCTTACAATCCCAACGGATTGACGGCTGAATAGGCCTGCTTCACCCGCTGTTCGATACCTTCGGCGGAGTATTCGCCGCTGACGTCGGCCAACGAGTTGGGGTCGAGTTCCAGCACCTTCTGCATATCCTCCCCGGCACCGGCTTTGTCGCCCGAATTGAAGCGCAGCTGACCACGCTCACGGAAAGCCTCGATTGAGAAGGGGTTCACCTCGACCACCTGGCCATAGACTTCGACAGCCCGTTCGACGTTGCCCTTGGCAGCCTCCACACGAGCCTTCAGCAGGAGTACCTCTTCATGGTCGCCGACGTGCTCAGTGAGCCACGCCACATCCTGGTCTGCCCCTTGAGTGTCGCCCATGCCCAACAGCATCTGGCCGCGCAGCAGGTAGGCATCGGCATAGTCGCCGTCAAGGGCGATGGCCTTTGTCAGCATGGCGATGGCACCTACCAGATTACCCTGCCCCTGCTGTGCCTGTGCGTTGAGGAAGCAGGCGTGGGCATCGGCGACATCGAGCTGTATGGCCCGCTCACAGGCAGCAGCCATCGTCGTATAGTCCTCCTGCATATAGGCAATCTGGGCCATGCGCTTCTGTATCGGTGCATTATCAGGCTCGGCGGCGGCCAACAGCTGTAGTTCGGCAAGCGCCCCGTCAAAGTCGCCTTGACGCAACAGCGACTGCGACAGATAGTCGTGTGTCTCCAAATCGTCGTGCAGTTTCAGAGCCTCCTGAAAACAGCGCACGGCATAGTCCGTCTGTCCCATCTTCATGGCTTTTACGCCATCATACTTCAGCAGGTCGAAGTTTTTCGCCTCCTGTTCTTTCTTTTCTTCCTCGGGTGACAATTCCTTGCCTCCGAACAATGCGTTCCAGAATCCCATATCCTTGTATTTGTTTTCGTTTCCGTTTCCGTTTATGACTCTACTATTATTTTTCCTGACTTATCGAAGGCCCGGCGGTCGCAGAGCCACAGCGTCAGCACCAACGACAGCATGGAGGCGGCCATTGCTGCCACCACCAAGAGCACCATAACGGCCACTGCCATGACAGGCTTCATGCCACCCAACAGCAACCCCGAGAGCAACATGGGCAGGACGAAGAGTCCCATTGCCGACAAATTGGCGGCGGCAGGCACCGTCATGCTTCTCAGTGCCCGTGTGACATAGGGTGCAAGGGCCTTCAAGCGCGGGGAGCCATTGCCCAGAAGAGTATAGTAAGGTACGCTGTCCTGGCGCAGACTGTCGAAATAGGTGCGGACGGCATGGATGTTCGTTGTCAGCACATGAGCCATCAGCATACCGCTGACAGGTACGAACCAGCGGGCACTCATGGGCGACTCAGGACGCAATGCGACAAAAAGCACGTAGACACTGACGACCAGCACGCTGACAAACATAGCCACACAGGCCGGCAACATCAGGACGCGGCTGGGCATACGGGAACGGCTGACCAGAAGAAAAGCGGCAGCCACCACCAGCACAGCCAGCCACAACAGGCAGAGCCACACCGTGTCGTAGCGGTACAGCAGCCACAGGCAACCGCCCATAGCCGACATCTGGACCAGCATACGCACCACTGGCAGTACAAATTGCGGCAGTTCGAGGCGGTCGCAGGTGTAAATCAGGTAGCCGGGGATAGCCAGCAACAGCACGCCCCATAGCAAGTTAAGCATCTGGATTTCCATCATTTCCAAGTGTTATGAGTTTATCCGACTGATTCAAGTATGTCTCGTTCTGCGTGGCCACAACCACTGTATGGCCACTGGCAGCCAACGACTTCAGTATGGCAAGCATCGACGCATCGGGGTCGTCGGCAATGACGATGGGACGCGAGGCCAACGGCGGCAGGTCCAAATGCTCGTCAACGGGCGTCAGCTGGTAACGACGGCTGTTGAACGGCGACCAGACGGTTTCCAGCCCCGACAGGTCGGTGACCGTCGGCTTCAGCGTAACCTCACGCCGTTGCGACACATACGCCATCATCCGGCGGAAGACAGGAGCCGACAGCGGTGTCAGCAGTTCACCGTCGACGCTCACCAGCCCCTCGTCAAGAGCCAGAAGTCCCAGCATCACCTGAACCATAGCCGTCTTACCCGAACCGGCAGGCCCTGTGATGCAGGTCATCTGTCCGTCCTGAGCCATCAGGGACAGCCGTGCAAAAAGCTGCCGCCCCCCAAGGGCCAAAGAAGCATCCTTTAATTCCAGCATAGCATGTCGAGTAAGTTGAGGGACTTTCACCCTCCCTTCTCACAGAACCGTGCTTGACA
>CAMHIS010000096.1 GCA_946185285.1 uncultured Prevotellaceae bacterium | reverse complement strand
CGGCGTGACGGTGGCCGTGAAATACACCATCCCCGTAACCTTCCGCCTGAAATGAAAGTACCGCTCATAGGCATCTGCCGCCACCGGCTGACCACCGACGGCACGGGAGTCACCACGCTGGTGGCCTTCCACGGCTGTCCGCTCAGCTGCCGCTTCTGTCTGAACAGCCAGTGCCTGCGCCCCGACGGCGTGTGGCAGCGGCTGTCGGTGGAGGAAATCCTGCAGCAGACGGCCGTCGACGACCTCTACTTCCAGGCAACGGGTGGCGGCATCTGCTTCGGCGGCGGCGAGCCATTGTTGCGCAGCGACGTGATAGCCGACTTCTGCCGAGGATGCCCGCCCGAGTGGAACATCTATATGGAGACGTCGCTCAACGTGCCGCTCAGCAGGCTGCAGCAGGTGGTGCCCTACGTTGACCATTACTACGTGGACGTGAAGGACCTGTCGCCCGACATCTACCGCAGCTACTGCCAGACCGACAACGCGCAGGTCATGGCCAACCTCGGCTATCTGGCCGAACAGGGTCTGCAGCCGAAGGTCACCATCCGCCTGCCCCTGATTCCGGGTTACAACAGCGACGGCGACCGCCTGCGCAGTCGCCGCCAACTCGAAGAGATGGGTTTTACCGACTTCGACGAGTTTACTTACCAGTTGCCGAAGACAGCGTAGGCTGCCACTCGTCGCGCCAGCGGACGACGGGCTTGCCCTGCTCAAACTCGATGGGGAGCCAGATGTAGCGGGCATCGCGGGGATGGCGCGGGCGCCAGATGTCGGCCATGAAGATGTACTGGCCGTCAACGGGCAGGATGAAGGTGCTCTGACCGCCAAAGGTCTTCTCGGCCAGCGGACCGCGACAGGGGTTGGGGTGCTGCGTCCACGGTCCCCAGATGCTGGGGGCGGAGAACATACGGGTCTCGTTAGGCTCCCAACCCGTGCAGCCGGAGGTAATCATCCAGTAGGTGCCGTCGTGCTTGAAGATGGCGGGCGCCTCGTTGTGGCCGGCGGGGGCTACGCGGACGTAGCGGCCGGTGTGGTGCAGGTAGTCGGCGGTCAGCTCGGCAATGTGGAGCGTCAGGTTCTCCTCGCTCGAGAAGATGTGGTAGGCCCGTCCGTCGTCGTCGACATAGAGCGTCATGTCGCGCGCCATCTGGCCAGTGCCGAAGTCACGCTTCACGTAAAGTCCTTGGGCTATAGCCTTCATCCAGGCGGGTGTCCAGTCTTTATAATGGGCGGCGTTGAGCGTATCGGTCACCGCCACAGCCTGGGCATCGAAGTCGACGGGCCACGTCCCCGCATTGGCGCGCTGCGAGTAGAGGAACTTGAAGGGACCCTCGGGACGGTCGGCGACGGCCACGCCGTAACGGGCGGCATTGTAGCCCTGACCCTTCAGTTCGAGGTGGAACCACATGCAGAACTTCTTCGTCACCTTATTATATATTACCTTCGGGCGCTCAAGGATGCAGCCGCGCTCGATGTCGGAGTCGGTGGTGGCACCGCCGCGCCGTCTGGCTCCCTGACGGTTGCCCTGCCCCGGTGACGGCTCGGTGACGCTCAGCGCCACGCCGCAGTTGCGCCAGTTGACGAGGTCCTTCGAGGCGTAGCACATCACGCCGACCAGCGCGTCGCTGGTGAAGTCCGACTTGTTCTCGCCGTACCAGTAGTAGGTGTCGCCGTATTTCAGCACACCGCCGCCGTGGGCATTGATGTGGCGCCCGCCGTCGTCGTACCACAGCTCGCCGCTGCGGATGGTCTTCGGCTTCCGCTGCTGCCCGGCCCAGTACTGCTCCAGGCGCCTGGCCTCGGCCTTGGTGATGTGGATGACCGAGCCGTGCTTGGGCGACGTGAAGTTAGTCAACTTCATCTTACCCTCGCCGAAACGGCCCAGGGGCGTGAACGTCTTGAAGTCGGTGGTCTCGACGAAGCCGAAGTTGTTGGGATGAATGCTGAACACGTCGTACATCAGCACCCACTTCTTCTCGCCGATGCGCTTCCAGACGTTCGGTGCCTCGCAGGCACCGCTCTCGGTATCAATCTGTTCGGCGTGGTAGTCGTCGAAGTGGTTGATCTTGTCGCTGATCATATATTTGATGCCGCCGGGGTTCTCCTGGTACACATAGGACATGAAGTAGCGCCCGTCGGGCATGGGGCAGATGTCGGCATCGAGCACCTGGATGGTGGTGTCGGGACACTGGAACAGCAGCTGCGGCTCGGTCTCAAGCGTTGTGAAAGCCTCGTCGGCATAGCTGTAGTAGAGCTTGGTGTTGCCGCCGGCTTGCTGACGGATAGTGAAGTAGACCATCGGCTTGCCCACTTGCGGGTCCCAAATAGTCTGCGGTGCCCAGGCGCAGCCCAACTGCCCGAAGCGGTCGGGGAACAGGCGGTCGATGCGCGCCACGTGGTGCGTCCAGTGGATGAGGTCGTCGGAGGCCATCAGCACCAGTCCGCGGTTGTTGCCCCAGCCGAACTCGTCGGGGCGCTCCCACTGCGAGGTGCGTATGCCCTTCTGCTTGCCGAAAATGTGGAGGTCGGTCATGGCGATGTAGAACTTGCCGTTAGGCGCACGGTAGATGTGCGGGTCGCGGATGCCGTGCTGCTCGGCTATCGAGTCGCCCGCGATGATCGGCTCGCCGTTGTTCACGGCCGTAAAGGTGTAGCCGTCGTAGCTGATGGCCATAAACAGCCCGTGGGTCGGGTCGCTGAAGTAGGTGAAGAGGTAGGCACCCATGTCCTTTTCGGTGAGTGCGCGGGTGGTCTTTGACACAGTCGGCAGGGCGACGATGGCGGTCAGTAGCAGGGTTAAGAATAGCGGTCTTTTCATTGTCTCGTTGGTTTTTGCCCCAAAGGTACGAATAATCGGCTAATGCAGCCTCTGCCATTACAATAAAAAAAGTTAAAATCCCCCATATTGAGACGCTTTGTCGTTGCAGGCGCATGACTTCAAAGACTGACCTCGGGAACCACCTGACCGTCGAGCAGGTTCACTATTCGCTGGGCATAGCCGGCATCGCGCTCTGAGTGGGTCACCATCAGGACAGTGGTGCCCTCTTGGTTCAGTTGGGTGAGCAGCTGCATCACTTCCAAGCCGTTCTTCGAGTCGAGGTTGCCAGTAGGCTCGTCGGCGAGGATCAGTTTGGGGTTCATCACCACGGCACGGGCAATGGCCACGCGCTGCTGCTGACCACCCGAGAGCTGCTGGGGGAAGTGGTGTGCGCGGTGGCTGATAGCCATCCGGCGCAGCACCTCTTCAACCCTCGTCTTGCGTTCCTTCTTGGGGACGCCCAGATATGTTAATGGCAACTCAACATTCTCCTCTACGTTCAACTCATCAATCAGGTTGAAGCTCTGGAACACAAAACCAATCTGTCCCTTGCGCACCTTCGTGCGCTGACTCTCCTTGAGCTGCCCCACATCCTCGCCGTCGAGCCAATACCGGCCGCTGGTGGGGTTGTCGAGCAAGCCCAGGATATTTAATAAGGTAGATTTGCCACAGCCTGAAGGCCCCATGATGGCCACAAACTCACCTTTCTTCACTTCGAGCGATACACCGCCCAATGCTACGGTCTCCACCTCTTCCGTGCGGAACACCTTCTGAATGTTTTCTAACTTAATCATAATCAAGAGACCCACCCCCAGCCCCTCCCTGAATGGAGGGGAGTGAATAGTTTTACTGGTAGGCTTATAGGGTCATTTTCTAAATTGTTTATATTAAATATCTGTTAAGCAAGTAACTACTCCCCGCCCTTTAGGGAGGGGCAGGGGGGAGGGTCTTCTATTCGTTCTTGAGATAATCGACAGGATTACTGCTGGCCACGCGATAGCAGCCCAAGCATACCACACTGAGGATGACGGCTGTCACCACCGCTGCACCGCCAATAAAGATGAGGGGCGACAGCGCGGTCTTCTCGCTGAACTGCTCCAGCCACAGGCGGGCGACATACCAAGCTCCCACAGCGCCAATCACGACGGCAGGCAAAGCCACGCGCAGAATGTCGGTTTGGAACAGCCTGAGCACATCGGTTATCGTTGCGCCGTTCACCTTGCGGATGGCAATCTCCTTCTGTCGGCGCCCTATCTCGCCAGCCAGATAACCGACCAGTCCGATGAGGGCTATCAGCAGGGCCACCAGTCCGCCTATCATCACCGTCGTACGGAAGCGGTGGGCGTCGGTATAGAGTTCTGTCACCATCTGGTTATAGGGCGTGATGGCGATGTCGGGATTGTCGGTCATCAGTTCCTTCACCAGCTTATTGGCAGTCTCCAGACCTTCCATCGACTGGAAGCGAATCAAGATATAGTGCATCTGGTCAGGCTTGCGGCTGTAGTAGCATAAGCTGGGACGGGTATCTGGACTGGTGATGCTGCCAATGCGGGTGTCCTCATACACGCCGACGATGGTGTAAGGGCCTTCGAACGAGGTGCAGATAATCTGCTTGCCCACGGCGCGGTCCCAACCGGCAATCTGCTTCATGCGCTCTTCAAACTGCCGGCTCACCATCACCTCGCGCAGCGTGTCGGCCTGTTCAGTAAACGTACGGCCCGAGACGATGGGGATGCCCATCACGTCAAAATAGCCGTCGCCAACGTAGAAGAGGTCTGCGATGTTCATATTCTCTCGCTCGCTGCCAGGCAGATAGATGTTGTCACCGCTTTGGTGCTCCGTCAGGTTAGCATACGCCATCGTGACGCCCTTCACGCACGACAACTTCCGCAACTCCTCCATCGCCAACTGGCATTGCTCGCTGCTTACGCCGTCCTTCAGCACCGAGCCGAGCGTGGCGTAGTCGTAGCCGGGATTGTCGTTGACCATCATCCGGTACTGCCGGCCCACCACTATCAGTAGCACGATGAGGAACGTAGCCGAAGCAAACTGCAGGCCGAGCAACAGCAGTTTCCACAGACGGTAGCTCTGCCGGTAGTGCTTGAACGCAGCCGCCACGGGCACATGGGTATAGATATAGCCTGGCACCAGACCCGTGACAAGCAGCACGACGATGCACGTCGTGACAATCACCCACACGTTGCTGCCCGTGGTCAGCAGCACCGCCAAGGGAGCACCTACCAGTTCCTCTACCGTGTCCTTGGCCAGGAGCAACAACAGGGCTGCCAGAGCCAGCGACAGCAGCAGATGGACTGTGCTCTCGGCTATCACCTTATGATATATATGGCGCGCCTCAGCACCGTAGCACATGTGAACAGCCATCTCGCGCGCCCTGCGGCTGATGCCGCCAATGACGAGCAGGAGATAATTGAGTACGGCACAGCCAATGAGCACGGTGGCCAGCAGCGAGAGAATCCACGTCATGCGGCGTGTGCCCTCGTCGTTCTTATGGTAATCGCGCAGCGGACGCACGGAGAAGCCGAGGTCCACACCAGCCTTCTTCAGCTGGTCTTCAGGCATGTTTTCGTGCTGCATCTTCTCTATCTGAGGCTTCAGGTCATCGGGCGTGATGCCCTCAGCCAGACGGACGTAGGCCATATAGCGGTCGTTACCCACCCAGTTGTCACGACCATCATATATCACTTCTGTAATAGTGGGCATCGACACCATCACCTCCAGGCCATGCAGTCGCGAATTCAGGGGCACATCTTCATAAATGCCGCCTATGGTCAGCGCCCAACCGCCTCGCTTGTTATAGAACACTTTCTTGCCGACAAGTTCGAGGGGATTGGCAGCCCCCGCCAGTTTCTCGGCCAGCGAAAGGGGAATCATGCAGCACTCTACCTGGCTGAGCACCTTCTTAGGATTACCCGCCAGCACACGGAAGGGGAACACATCGAAGAAACAACTGTCCACAAGGCTAAAGTTGGTGCGCACCCGCTTGTCGTCGTCGGTTACCAAGGGCATGTCCCAAGCAAAGCCTGTATAGCGTGTGGCAGCCTCAACCTGCGGACAGTAGCGCTTCAGCCCCGGCGCCACAGCTCCAGGCGTCTGCGAGTAGTGTATATATTCGCCATTACGGATAACATCCTCATAGACCACGTAGATGCGGTCGCTCGTTGGAAAGAAGTTGTCCCACGACTGTTCGAACCCAGCCTTGCCTATCAGCACAATGCCCGTAGCCAGTCCTATGGCCAGGCAGAGAATCTTAATCCAGTTGTGCTGGCCGCGCTGATGGAGTGATTTCAATACATTCATATACTTATTCTGTCTTAATATTGTTAATCGGATTCTCAGAAGCAGCGCGCCAGCTCTGGATGATAACGGTGAGCAGGGAAATGATGAAGCAGGTAAACCCGGCAGCAGCGAATATCCAAGGGCTGAGCGCGATGCGGTAACTGAAGTTGCTGAGCCAGTCGGTCATAATATACCAAGAGATGGGCACAGCGATGACAAACGAAATCAGCATAGGGATTGAGAACGTGCGGAGCATCAGCAACAACACCTCCCACGATGAGGAGCCCATCACCTTTCGAATGGCAATCTCCTTCTGCCGCTGACGAATGAAGAAAATCGACATGCCAAGATAGCCCAGCACGGAGATGACGATGGCTATGAGGGTAAAGAGCGAGATGATATCCAGCGTGTTCTGCTGATCCTCGAAGGTCTCGGCGATGCTTTCCTCCAAACCACTGACAAACCATTTAGCCTCAGTCTCAGGACAGCCCAACGCCTTGACCATCTCTGTAAAAGCCGCCTTTGCCTTCTTGTCACCAGATGTCTTCACCAAGAAGCCAGGATACTCCATATTGTCCTGCAGACGAATAGCGAAAGGCTCCACATCATGCAACACGTTAACACGATGGAAGTCACGAAGAATGCCTGCGATTGGATTTTTATCTCCACCACCCCAGTCTATCTCGCGGTCAGCATCTGTGTAGCCCAACTGGCGCATGGCCTCCTCATTCAGATAATAGCCACCATTCGTCAGACCGTATTCCTTCAGAATCTCCAGGCCATAGAGTTTAAAGGCTGTGCTGTCCATATCGGTCAAGAGTATTTGCACCTTCTTGTCGTCACGATTGATGGTTTGCGAGTTCCAACTCATTTTCGAGAATGTCGTCTTTTGGAAAACGCCGATTTCCTCGACAAACGGCATCTTCTCCAGCAAATTCCTTGCTACCTGGAATTTCCCTTGGGGGGCATAGACATAGTAGAGGTTCTTTGTGTTGTATCCCAAAGGCGCATGAATGAGATGGTTCAACTGCAACCAGATGACGAGGGCAGAAGTCAGCATCGTGATGGTGATGACATTCTGTAGAATGACAAACATCTTGCCCAGCACCATCTTGGAACGGAAACGGAAGCTGCCTTTCACGATGTCGATAGGTTCAAAACGCGAAATCTGCCACGAGGGCATAATACCCGAAATGATGCCTGTCAACAAGACAAAGCCTGCGCTCACGCCTATCGTCTCTAAGCGAATATCGTCTATCAGCGCAATCCGCCCTTTGAACAGTACTGTTGCAACGTCCTGAAAACAACAGGCCAAGCCAAAGCCCACGACAAAGCAAACGGCCACCATCAGCGTCGATTCGGCAATCAGCTTCAGCGAAATCTCATGCTGGCTGCTGCCAAAGAGTTTGCGTGTGGCCATTTCCTTGGCACGGAAGCCTGTATTGGCCACCGTCAGGTTGATATAATTGCTCACGGCGAAGAAGAGAATAGCCAACACGGCTGCAAGCAGTATCTGGAGTCTCGTCTTGTCGCCCTTTATCATACCCACACCATCATTCTGTGGTGCAAATATGACATCTGTAAGCGGTGTAAGACTCAGTTCATAATTGCCCCACGCATTGGCATAGTTCTTTCGCAGGTAATCTTCTATTTGCCCTTTCTTTCCCTCAAGGTTCGTGCCAGGCTTCTGCATGAGAAAGGTCTTGATGGCACCTGTGGATGCGTAAGCAAACATATTGTTTCCAAGTTTATAGCCTGCCACCTGCGGATAACGCTCCATGCTCGCAATCACCTGCGTCTCGTTAGGCAAGACAGTATGGTCAAGGTCCTTGGCAACTGCGCTGACGATATACACCAAAGTACTGTCGTAAGGATCTGCTGCATTATTGATATACACATGGCGATTGCCTACTATCTGTAATGATTCTCCGATGGGATCTTTACTACCAAAAAGCCTTTCAGCCAACTGCTCAGTGATGACGCATTTGTCTGGTGCATCTAAGGCCGTCAGACGGTCTCCCTTTACCAATTCAAAGTCGAAGAACTGGAAGAACGTCGAGTCAGCCAGCATGATGATGCCTTCCTGTGCATCTTTTGATTTCACTTCCTGCTGTCCATACTTTATCTTTCCATCAGCACTCAACACGCAACAGGTCTTTTCCACCTCAGGGCATTGCTTCTTAATCTCTTCTGCTGCCTGCGGCCACATGAAGAACATTTTCTCATTGCCCATCAGGTAGATACGGCTGGCGTTCTTGTGCCACGAGTCGATAGCGCTTTGGCGCCAGGTGTAGTCGCCCATCAGGATGATGAACATCAGCGACACCACCAGCCCTGCTATATTTATTAAGGTATATAGCTTGTTGCGCGACAGGAATCTGAAATAGCTCTTCATACGTTTTATTTGTTTTGTGCTGCAAAATTACGCCAATAAAACGAATCCGCCAAGGTTTTCCACCCTGGCGGAAGCAGATTGTCTAATAATTAGACAGTTCGGCGTATGATTCTTTGACACCCTATCCTATGCCCCTCAGTGTGCCTTGTCCTCGCCGACCTGGAAGTAGGTCAGATACTCCGTCCCGTTATCCTGCCAGATGCCGTCGAAACTCTGAAGCAGCGTGTCGCCTTCGTAGATGCCATCAACCGTAAACTGGAAGATTGTTTGTTTCAGTCTGTTGCTGTAGTACAGCAACATACGGAACAGAGAGTGCGGGCCATGTCGTTCAGGGAGAGGCATTGGCTGCGGCTGATGGTTGTGCGCTCGTTGTGGTGCTCCCACGGCGCGAGGATGAGCAGCTGCCCTCGGGCGCAAGCCTCCATCCGCTTGCCATCTGGCTTCGCTAAGTCAGTGAAGCCGTTCTCCTGCAGATAGATAAGGGGGGAGCCCTGCTCAAAAGCGGCACGCATCACAGCCTTCTCGCCCGGCGAAATGGAGGGCGATACTAGCACAGCTCCCCCTGCGGCAGCTTTTGTAAAGTAAGCCACGCGCTCCTGTATCTCAGCCTCCGTCAGTCGGCGGGAGCATTGCACCTGCAACAAGACCGGCCGCTGCAGGAGGAACCGATTGCCTATGGCAGAGAACGACAAGTTTCCAACGCTCAAGCCCCTTTGTACGCGGAAAAGGTCGGGGTGCTCCCGCTTCATCAGCAGCCGGCGCGGGTTGTCACGCAGGTAGTCGTTCCAGCGCTTTAGCTGGCCTTTCTGCAGCAGGAGCTTGTCGTTGTAGCTCGGCTCAAAGAGCAGGCCGTGCTTGCGGTCTGTTTTCGCCAGTCCTGTTTGTTGCTGTGATACAGCAACAGACGTGACAGACGGGACAAGCTCACGGAAGGCCTTGTTACAGCCCTGCTTAAAGCCAAGCAGTACCTTCCCGAGAGGTTTCTCTATGCGCTCCTTTACAAAGAGGATGCCGTGGAAATGGTCGGGCATCAACTGAAAGGCCAGCACGTCTATTTGTGGGTAGCGCAGGGCTATCTCATGCCAGCACAGCTCCACGCGCCGTCCCAGTTCAGTGGGCTCCGTACGTGGTGCGTCTGGCGTGTCAGGATGCGCCTCACTCTTTCCTACGACCCGTCCTAACAAAGGGCGACGGTCCTCGGTTACCATTGTAATCATATACATCTGCCGTTCCTGATAGTCGTGTCCCACCATACGGCGATGCATCGAAGGGACCTTCTCGCCGGCAAAGGCTTTCTGCTTCTCGTAGGTTTCTTGGTCCATACAATGTCTTCTTACTTTATTGAGAAACGCGATACTCCCCTCTTTTATTGTCAGAACAGGCTGGATAGTCGTCTCCGCCTACTCATTCTTGATGCTGTTCACGGGATTCTCCGTGGCGTTCTTCCAGCTCTGGTAAGTTACCGTCAGCATAGTGATCAGGGTGATGAGCAGGAAAGACACTACGAACAGTAAGGGCGATATGGCGGTGCGGACGGCGAAGCCTTCGAGCCAGTGTTGCCCCAGCAGATAGCCGATGGGAGCCGCCACCACGAAGCACCCTAACAAGATGTAGAGGTATCGCTTCCAGAACATCATCAGGATTTCCTTCGTAGAACTGCCGAACACCTTGCGGATGCCTATCTCCTTGCGACGGTATTCGCTCTCGAACA
>CAMHIS010000095.1 GCA_946185285.1 uncultured Prevotellaceae bacterium | reverse complement strand
GGCGAACCTTGTTGGCCTTCTCGGCAATCTTGATGGCACCCTCGGCGGCAGCGAACGACTCGTGACCGGCCAGGAAGGCGAAGCACTCAGTCTCCTCGCGCAGCAGACGGGCAGCCAAGTTACCGTGACCCAGACCCACCTTGCGGTCGTCGGCCACAGAGCCGGGGATGCAGAACGACTGCAGACCGATACCGATGGCTTCGGCAGCTTCGGCAGCATTCTTCACGCCCTTCTTGATGGCGATGGCAGCGCCGCAGACGTATGCCCACTTTGCGTTCTCGAAGCAGATGCGCTGTGTGTCCTCACACATCTGGTAGGGGTCTACGCCAGCCTTCTCGCAAATCTCGTTGGCCTCTTCGATGCTGCTGATTCCGTTCTCTTTCAGAGCGGCCAGTACCTGGTTGATACGACGCTCGTAGCTCTCGAATGATACTTTTCTAATCATAGTCCTGGTCCTCCTCTTATTCTTTACGTGGATCAATAGCTTTAACAATTCCCTGCTCGGCGGTGGTGCGTCCGTAGCTGCCGGTGAACTTCTTCACGGCCTCGTTGGCATCCATACCGTTCTTGATGGCTTCCATCATCTTGCCCAGGTGTACATACTCGTAACCGCAGACCTGATTGTCCTTGTCGAGGAACTGCTTTGTGATGTAGCCCTCGGTCAGCTCCAGGTAGCGCGTGCCCTTGGCGACGGTGCCGTAGAGTGTACCCGTCTGTGAGCGCAGACCCTTGCCCAGGTCTTCCAGACCGGCACCGATGACCAGACCACCTTCAGAGAAGGCGCTCTGCGTGCGGCCATAGACAATCTGCAGGAACAGCTCGCGCATAGCGGTGTTGATGGCGTCGCAGACCAGGTCGGTGTTCAGGGCCTCGAGGATGGTCTTGCCGGGAAGGATTTCGCTGGCCATAGCGGCTGAGTGGGTCATGCCCGTGCAGCCGATGGTCTCGACGAGAGCCTCCTGGATGATGCCGTCCTTCACGTTCAGCGACAGCTTGCAGGCACCCTGCTGAGGTGCGCACCAGCCGATGCCGTGAGTGTAACCTGAGATGTCCTTGATCTCCTTTGCCTGAATCCATTTGCCCTCTTCGGGAATGGGGGCGGGTCCGTGGTTCGGACCTTTTGCAACAACGCACATGTTGTTGACTTCGTTAGAATACTGCATATTCAATATAAATTAATAAGGTGTTTGTCTAATCAACTGCAAAGGTACGAAATAATACACAAAAATTGGTAGCTTTGCCGTTTACTTTAACCTTATTTATCATCTGATTTGATGATATTGTAAGGCTGATGTTGCAATTTTCGGAAAAAAGTAGTACCTTTGCACCCGCAAATTCATTAGTTTTATAAATCAAAAGAGAAATGAAAGCATTTGTTTTTCCCGGACAGGGAGCACAGTTCGTGGGTATGGGTAAAGACCTGTACGACAACAACCAAAAGGCAAAAGAATTGTTTGAAAAGGCTAACGAAATCTTGGGTTACAGAATTACCGACATCATGTTCGAGGGTACCGACGAGGACCTGAAGCAGACGAAGGTGACGCAGCCCGCCGTCTTCCTGCACTCGGTCATCTCGGCCATCTGCATGGGTGACGCTTTCGACCCGCAGATGACCGCCGGTCACTCCCTCGGCGAGTTCTCTGCTCTTGTGGCTGCCGGAGCCTTGTCGTTTGAGGACGGTCTGAAGCTGGTCTATGCCCGTGCGATGGCTATGCAGAAGGCCTGCGAGGCCCAGCCTTCGACAATGGCGGCCATCATTGGCCTGCCCGACGAGAAGGTTGAGGAGGTTTGTGCTGCAATCAGCCGCGAGGGCCACATTGTGGTCTGCGCCAACTATAACAACCCCGGCCAGCTGGTCATCAGCGGCAATGTCGAGGCCGTCAATGAAGCCTGCGAGCAGCTGAAGGCTGGCGGAGCCAAGCGCGCCCTGCCGCTGAAGGTGGGCGGTGCGTTCCACTCGCCGCTGATGCAGCCCGCCAAGGACGAGTTGCAGGCCGCCATCGAGAAGACGGAGTTCCAGGCTCCGAAGTGCCCTGTCTATCAGAACGTCGACGGCAAACCCCATACCGATCCTGCCGAAATCAAGCAGAATCTCATAGCCCAGCTCACCTCGAGTGTGCGTTGGACGCAGTGTGTTCAGTCGATGATTGCCGACGGTGCCACCGACTTCACAGAGTGCGGCCCCGGTAAGGCCCTGCAGGGAATGATTTCCAAGATTAGCAAGGAAGTGACCGCTCACGGAATAGAAGGGTAGTCACTGTAGAACAGTCCAGGCCACTGTTACACATAAAGGTCGTCATCAGGTTCCTCACTGTTGCGGTGAACGTGCCTGTGACGGCTTTTTTTTGTGCGGGCGAGTATGATTAACAATTCCTAATTTGCGTTCAAAATCAAAAATTGCAGGAATTAAATCGTGGATTGATGTTGTTGTTAACGAAAAAGTTAGTAACTTTGCCCGCAAAACGGATACTAATAACCAATACAATGAAGAAACTTTTACTTGTAGCCCTTATGGGGCTGACGACTTCGGGTATTCAGGCCCAGCGCGTGACCGATAAGCTGGATCGCGGGCTTGTGGCGGTGCCCAGTGCCTCGAGTGGAAACTTTGTAAGCTGGAAGATTTTCGGCGAGGAGTACTACGACACGGAGTATAACCTCTACCGCGACGGTGTGAAGGTGAACGCCAAGCCGCTGAAGGTCTCGAACTACAGCGACACGGGCGGCAAGGCCACGTCGAAGTACCAGGTGGCTGCCATTGTGCGCGGCGTGGAGCAGGAGAAAAGTGCCGAGGTGGCACGCTGGGGCGCCCAGTACAAGGACGTAACCATCAAGGGCGTGACCAACCGCAACGGCAAGGACGTGACGTCGAAGTACGAGATCAACGACGTCTCGCTCGGCGATGTCGACGGCGACGGCGTCGTGGAGTTCATCATCAAGCGCAACAACACCGGCGGCGACCTCAATACCGCCAACAACAAGACCGACTTCAATCTCTACGAGTGCTACAACATGAAGGGTGAACGCCTGTGGTGGATTGACCTCGGCCCGAACATGATGGCCGGTCCCGACGAGCAGTGGGACCTCGTGGCCTTCGACTGGGACCAGGACGGCAAGGCCGAGTGCGTGATGCGCGGCGCCGACAACATGATTATCCACACCGCCACGGGCAAGGACATCAAGATAGGCAACATGAACTACTACGCCCCGCGCGACGAGTACACCCACCAGGGAGCCGAGTACCTGCTCTATCTGAACGGCTCGACGGGCGAGCCCTACGCCTGGGACGGCTCCGACAACTGGACGCCGATGGCCTACCCGCTGCCCCGCTTCGAGCAGGGCGAGACCGACTATGCCACCGCCTGGGGCAAGGCCGACACGGGCCACCGCTCGTCGAAGCACTATTTCGGCGCACCCTTCCTCGACGGCCGCAAGCCCAGCATCTTCCTCGGCCGCGGCTGCTATACCCGCCACAAGATGTGCGCCCTCGACGTGAACCCCGTCACCCATGAGCTGACGCAGCGCTGGCGCTGGGACAACAACGCCGGATGGAGCGACCCCTGGTTCGGCAACGGCTTCCACAACTTCCAGATTGCCGACACCGACTGGGACGGCCGCGACGAGATAGTCTTCGGCTCGATGATCATCGACGACAACGGACAGGGTCTCTGCACCACCGGCCTGGGTCACGGCGATGCCCAGCACTGCAGCGACTTCGACCCCTACCGTCATGGTCAGGAGCAGTTCACGTGTAATGAAGATGAACCCGCGTGCACCTATTGGAATGCGACGACGGGCCAGATATACTACCGCCTGCAGTCGACGGGCGACGACGGCCGCGCCCTCTGCGGCAACTTCAGCAACCAGTTCCCCGGCTCGCTGGGCCGTACCACGCAGTCGGGACTCGTCTCGACCGTTGCCGACAAGGTGATCGAGGGTGGTCCCGCTACCGGCGACGCCAACGACGCCCTCTACTGGAGCCACCTGAACCAGCGCATCTACTGGGACGGCGACCTGCTCGACGAGGTGTTCGACTCACCGGGCAGCAACGCCCGCAACGGTGCTGTCTATAAGCCCGGCGGCGGCCGTCTCATCACGTTCGACGGCACGAACACCGCCAACTCGTCGAAGAACAACCCCGGAGCCATTGCCGACATCCTCGGCGACTGGCGCGAGGAGGTGGTCATGCGCAACGGCACACAAGGCAGCCGAACCATCCGCATCTTCACTACCAACACGCCGACCACCTACGGCATCTACACCCTGTGGCACGACCACCAGTACCGCAACGCAATGGTCTGGCAGTGCGTCGGCTACAACCAGCCGCCCCACAAGAGCTACTTCCTGGGCCAGCTGGAGGGCATTACCGTAGCCCCGCCCCCTCTCACGATGACGGGACGCACCGAGGTGGCCAACGGCGGCACCATCGGCGCTGCACATAACGGCCAGCACGTGATGGTCTGCGAGACCGGCGACTCGAAGATTACCGTTGCCGACGGCGCCCAGCCCTACATGGTGACGTTCAACGTGCCGTCGTGGGTGCAGGGCACGACGAGCAAGATTCTCAACGGCGGCGCAAAGATCAACTACGAATACTATACATGCGACGTCAGCGGTGCTGCGTTCACCGGCTCCATGCGACTGGTGAAGCAGGGCGACGGCGCGCTGAACCTGCCGAAGGCCGACATGACCTACAGCGGCGAGACCAACGTCTGGGCCGGCGCGCTCAACTTCGACGGCACGCTGAAGAACTCGCCCCTGTGGCTGAACCGCTTTGCCGAGCTGAACTCTGACGGCGGCACCTTCCGCTCCATCAAGATGGACTACGACGCCAAGCTGCGCCCGGGACGTGCCGACCATCGCGGCACCATAACCACCGACTCGCTGCTGCTCGGCTTCGGCTCGCGCGTCGTCTTCGACCTCTATTGTGGCGACATCACCGCCGACCAGGTGAACACCCGCCTGCTGACCGTCGAGACCAAGACGTGGAAGTACGGTCCGAAGTACCTGACGCCCGTCTTTGAGTTCGTGCTCCACGACGCTGCCGACGGCGAGGTGGCCGAGGGCAAATACCTGATTGGTGAGGCCGAGACCGTAACAGGCAAGCTGAGCGACATCAAGATAGAAGGCGTAGGCACGAAGAAGAAGGCCGAACTGCTGCTGGAGGACGGCAAGCTCTACCTGAACGTCGCCGGTGTGCGCGATGCCGGACTGATTGTCTGGAACGCTGGCGTCAGCAACGTCTGGGAGCTGGCTGGCGACGGTAACTTCACCAACGGCGCCGACCCGACCGTGACCAACGACATCTTCGTCAGCGGCGACAAGGTGCGCTTCGACGATACCGCCGCCAAGCAGTCGGTACAGCTGAAGGGCGACATCGAGGCCGACACCATCGAGGTGGACAACACCAAGGCCTACACCTTTGCCGGCACGGGTGCTATTACTGGCAAGTCGGTGCTCGTGAAGCGCGGCTCGGGTATGCTGACCATCGGCAACGACAACACCTATACCGGCGGCACACGCATCTCGGGCGGCATCGTCAGCGTCAAGTCGCTGTCGAACGCCAACCAGGCTGCCGGCAACCTGGGTGCCATGAACTCGGCAGCCGCCAAGTTCGTCATCGAGAACGGCGCCGAGCTGCGCACGACGGCAGCCGTCACCCAAGGCTCGGCCATGCAGATGGTCGGCGACGGAGGCGGCGTCATCAACAACTCGGCCGACTTCATCGTCAACCGTGCCATCACGGGTACGACGCTCACCAAGAAGGGTGCAGGCTGGATGAAGCTCAACGTGGCCAACAGCAGTCTGAACCGTCTGGTCATCGTGGCTGGCACCGTGCAGTGCGTCAATGCCAACACACCCGCCAAGACGGTCGAGTTCCAGGGCGGTACGCTCAGCGAGAACACTGGCACCAGCTACGCCATCTACGTGCCCGAGGGCAAGACCGGCACGTGGAACATGGCCAACCGCTCTACATATAAGAATAAGGTGACGGGCAAGGGCACCCTCAATGCCAACTGCACGACCGAGAAGGGCACCAACTACTACGCCACCCGCACCCCCATACAGTGTAACTTCACCGACTTCGAGGGCGTGCTGAAGCCCTCGTCGAGCCTCGACGACCCCGCCGTGCTGCGCTTCACGATGGACGTTGCCGGCGGTATGCCCAAGGGCACGATGAACATTGCCGCTTCGGTCGAAGTGCAGAACAGTGGCAAGACCTTCACCATCGGCCGTGTGATGGGTACCGGCAAGCTGGGCGGCAGCTGTACGTTCAGCAACGGTGCCTCGGTAGGTGCCAACACCTGGCAAGTGGGTAACGACGAAGACTGGACGACAACCGTCAAGGTGACGTCGAACGCCAACTTCGTGAAGATAGGCACGGGTAAGGTGAACTGGAACGGCCTGAGCGACAATACAGGCACGACGACCGTCCGCGAGGGCGAGCTCTGCGTGGGTCTGACCTCAGGACTCGGAACAGGCCGGCTGACCGTTCAGGAGGGTGCAACGCTCTCGGGCACGAACAGCGTCTCGAAGCCGTTCAACAACGCATCAGTAACCGTCAACGGCACACTGCGCCCTGGCTCTACGGCTGAGGCCACCTCGGGCAAGCTGCACTTCAGTGGCAAGAACGTCAGCATCGGCAAGACGGGCGTCCTCATTATCCGTGCTACGGGCAACAACAGCTCAACGAGCATCGAGGAAATCGGCACGCTGACCATCGACGGCACCATCTGCATACAGCCCGTTGAGGGCAATACGCTGCAGGTGGGCGACGAGATACGTCTCTGGCCGGCAACGGTCAAGCTCGCCGGCACGCCGCAGTTCGACATGCAGGGCGGCATCACGTGGGACACCAGCCGCATCAGCGAGGGCGTGCTCGTGGTGAAGGACATTGAGACCGGCATCCAGTCAATTGAAAATGGAGAATTGACAATTGACAAATACTACGACCTCAATGGCCGTCAGGTGCGTCCGACGGGCAAAGGCGTCTACATTCGCGGCGGCAAAAAGATTGTCATTACCAAATAATGTAGGCAAAAGGGCAAAAATTAAGGGGTGATTTTCTTGCGCTATATCAAGAAAATCACTACCTTTGCACCCAAATGTGCGAGATACGACATTATTACAATAACTAATTAAAACAAAAGACTTATGAAAAAACGTTTACTCTTAGCCTTTATGGCAATTAGTGCGTCAATGTCAAGCTTTGCTCTGAGTCAGGGTGAGTTCGTCTACACCCCGCAGGGCCGCTTCCAGATTACGGGCGCTAACGTGAATGCCAACAGCGCATTCCAGACGATGGACGGTTGGACCGTCATCGGTGAGGGCAAGACCCTGGCCGACCTCTTCATCACCAACGCCGACGGCTATGCTGCCGGCATCAACTCTGTGGTGAGCACGGCCTCTACAGCCGGTGAGGGTATGTACTACAAGTTCGAGCCTACGGACGCCGGTTCTACCTACGTCGTCAGCTTCAAGATGAAGGGTGCTGCTCTCGACAATGTGAAGGTCAGAATCCCCGGCGACGGCTACAAGTCGGAGACCAACCTGGTGAAGGTGGCTGGTAACACTGCCGGTACTTACACCTATCCCAGCACTGAGGAAGAGGTGATCGTCAACACCGCTGAGGAACTGAACGAGAACTGGCAGACCTTCAACTATGCCATCCAGGGCGACGGCAATGCCCGCACCTGGTTCATCTCGTTCACCGCAATGGCTACGACCATCGAGATTGCCGACGTGCAGATTGCTCCCGCACTGCAGTTCGCCGACCTCCGTCAGCGCGACGCCATGCTCGAGAAGATGAATGCCTACAAGAACTGCTACGAGTGGCCTGCTGAGGTGCTTGCCGATATGGGTTACGACGAGGCTATCGAGGCCCTGCAGGCTATCGGCAACGAGAGCGGTCAGGCCGACCTCGACGAGCAGATTGCTACTGCTCAGGAAATCCTTACTGAGTTCCAGAAGGCCAACATGGATGACTATCTGGCTGGCAACAACTACAACTACCTGGGCCTCTATGACGGTACAATGGCTGGCTTCATCGACAAGAACGTGCAGAAGATTAGCGAATTCGGTGACTGGACTGCTACGACTACCGGTCGTGCATTCTGGAGCATGAACGCTTATCCCGACCTGGGCCACTATGCCGGTAACACCGCCTGGAACTTCGGCAATACCGAAGACCCCATGGGTGTCTATATGCAGAAGGAGCTTGATCCCGGTTCCTACGTATTCTCGATTGAGAGTACTGCCGCCCTGCGCGAGGATGCCACTTCTTCGTCGTGGACCAACAACGACGGCTGGAATCCCGCTTACGGCGTTGCCTACATCGTGAAGATTGTTGACGGTGCTGCTGCCGACACCATCGTATCGCTGACGAAGGACGTTGACGCCGTTATCTTTACTCCGTTCATTATTTCGGCCAAGATTGAAGAGACCGGTATCTATGAGATTGGCTACAAGGCTTATTGCAAGGATCTTTTCAAGACTCCGAAGAACGGTTCTGTGACCTACGTTGCCAATGCTTCTCTCTGGGGTAAGAACAACAACAAGTACAACCAGAAGCAGCTGGGCTATGAGGTTGATGTCCGCGAGCAGATTACGACCGGTCGTGACAACCTGACCAAGGCTGCCGAGTATATGGCCGACGCCAGCTATCTCTGGGGCAAGCCCGAGCTGAAGGCTTGTGTTGACTCTGTCGAGACCAAGATTGCCGCCTACGAGGCTTACGATCAGGATGCCATCATCGCCACCTACGACGACGATGCATACGTGAAGGCTAACCGCACGAAGACTGCCGAGGAAGGTCTCCTTGTGTACCAGATTTATGATGAGGCTGTTCGCGACATCATCGCCGCCAATAAGAAGTTCCTGGCCGTCAACGATACGCTGGCTTCCATACAGGCAGCCATCGACAACGCTGAGACCGTGCTTGGTATGCGTCTCTACGATGCTGCTACTGGCAAGAACGCCCTGATGTCTGCCATCTCTGAGGCTAAAGTGCTCCAGAACACGATGAAGGCCACCCAGTATAGCGAGGAGGGTGCTGCACGCATCAAGGAGACTAACGCCGCACTGGCTGAGGCCGTCGAGGTGTTCAAGACCACCATTCCCGCCAGCGCCATCACTACTATCGTTGACATCGACTTCGAGCAGGATGCCGTTCAGGATGCTGAGAGCCAGCTCTACAGCATCACGGGTGCAAAGGGCACGATGGAGTTCTCTACTTGGTCTGTTGACGGTACGGGCAACCAGCCCTTCGAGCAGGGCTTCTGGAGCAACGGCGAGCAGCTGTGGAAGGGCTACGTGCGCATTGGTAACGGTACCGGTACCGTTGTCTTCGATCCCACTGAGAACGGCTCTATGGGCACCAACATCCTGCGTGTTGCCTGCGACATGTATATTCAGGGTCTGAGCGGCCGCTCGCTCGGCTTCTTCCTGAAGAACGTCGTCGAGGGTGAGAGTGGTCCTGAGGACGCTGAAATCTTCGGTCTGTTCCATAACTTCTACAACAACACCAACACGAACAACACCTGTGGTGTCGACATCAACAAGATGTGGTTCAAGTCGGGTGGTAGCTACAACAACGCTTCTCCCGCCGACGTCGACGAGGAGACCCGCACCGCCAACCCGTTGCAGAAGAGCCACGTTGAGGTGATTATGGACTACGGCCGCAAGTCGATGTACTGCACCGTCAGCAGCCCCAACGGCGCTTCTACCTCTCCCGAGGTTGCCCTCGAGGCTATTCCTACCAAGTTCATCCTGCAGTGTAACTACAACAACAACGACCGTCGCGCATGGTTCGACAACCTGAAGATTGAGCGCCTCACCGCCGGTGCCACCGATCCGTTCGTCGATGCTATCCAGGAGGTCAACACCAGCGCCGTCGTGAAGCCCACGAAGGTCCTGAAGAATGGCCGTATCATCATCAACGGCAAGTACACTGTCAGTGGTACTCTTGTTAAGTAAGAACTACTCAACGGTATTATATATTAAGAGCCTCCATCATGTCGATGGAGGCTCTTAATATATAATACCGTTACATCCGTCACATCCGTTACAACCACGTAAACAACAGACAATCAGGTGGATACGTGGTAACGGATGATGGTGACGGATGACGGATGCACGGCGCATTCCCATACGCCAAGCCTCTGTGCCAATTGTTCACGTGCGGTGAACGATGATTCTCAACACGTGACTCATTACAGCCGTAAGCGTATCCGCTTTAGCATCTAACCTTGGCCATAGGTAGCCTTCCATCTGT
>CAMHIS010000094.1 GCA_946185285.1 uncultured Prevotellaceae bacterium | reverse complement strand
ACGGGAGGGAAGGAGTGCCGTCTTCTACGGCAACCCCGGTACGGGAAAGACACACTAATCAAAAATTACAAAAACAGTATGGAGAAAAGAAATAATTTGCTAACTTTGCACCCGTAACCCAAAGGGGGGGACTTTTTGATTAGCAAAGGGGGCACTTCTCGAATCGCGCGTGCAACTTGTCATGTAAGTAAGAAGAAAATCCCCGAGCCGCTGCCGGTTCGGGGATTTTTGTAACTCTTTACACACGCACATAGCAACTAACGTGACGAGCGATGATTCCTAATGGTGGCTGGAGTGCTTATTCCCCTATAGCTCCACGGTGATTTTGCCGTTGATTTGGCGGCCCGTGAGGTAATTGGGCACGGCCCACTGACGGTTTGTGACGTCGGTCACCCAGTAGTAGCTGTTGACGTTGGAGATACCGAAGAGGTTAAGACAGTCTATCCCGAGCCAGATACGCCGGAGGTTGAACGTAGACCGTTGAGTGTTCCTGTATGCCAGCCAGGCCATACCGATGTCGGCCCGCTTGTAGGCCGGAGCACGGAAGTTCTGCTGCTCAATACCCCGGTGTGGCGCGCCGAAGGGCAGCCCGTCGGCGTAGGCCAGTCGCAGGGTCATCTTCCAGCGCTCGGTGCCCGGGAAGTAGTCGGTGAAGTGCAGGTTGATGGCATAGCGTTGGTCGGTAGGCAGCGGGAAATAGTCGCCGTCCTTCATTTTCTGTCCGGTCTTCATCACCGAGAACGTCAGCCAGGAGTCGGTGCCTGGCACGAACTCGCCGAAGAGCTTCAGGTCGAGTCCGGCAGTATACCCCGAGCAGAGATTCTCGCCGTAGTATGTCACCTTGACGTTCTGTACGTTGTAGGGCACGAGATTCGACAGAGCCTTGTAGTAGGCCTCGGCCGTAAAGCGGAAGGGCCGTTGCGCCATCTTGAAGCGGTAGTCGAAGGCCGCTATGAACTGTAACGAGCGCTGGCTCTTAATGTGGTCGTTCAGCATCACTACCGTCCTTCCGCCGACGGTTGTGGTGTCACGCATTTCCTTGAAGAACGGAGCCTGGTAGTACAGGCCAGTTGCAAAGCGGAACATCACGTCCTGGTTGAATGCGGGCACGATGGAAAGTGAGGCCCGTGGCGACACCGTTGTCTCACGGTTCCACGTCCAGTTGCTAAACCTGACGCCGTAGGTCAGCGTGTAGAAGGTCTCCGCCTCTGTGGCCCATCGGTAGGTGTCCTGCACGTAGCCCTCCGTCCGCCGTGACGTCATGTTGCTCTTCGAACTGAGCGTATAGATAAGGTCCAGCCTGTCGGCGGTATGAGGAACTGAGTAGCCTGAGGAGTCGCGCATTTCGTACTCGCGGACCTGCTCCTTGATGTGCTCCCATTTCATGGTGACACCAGCTTCCAGTGCGTGGCGGCGGAATCGCCTGCTGCCCATCAGCTTCACGCTCTGCACGTCGGCCGTCAGGTAGTTGCGTGCGTGCTCCATATAGGTGCCGACGCCAAGGCTCTCCGACGATTCCGAGTCGTCGAGCCAGTACTGTCCCTGTATGTCGTAGGTCTCCTGCTCCTTGGTGTGGAAGGCCGATACCAATAGCTTCATCGAGGCGGAGTCCGTGAAGTGCCGGGCGATGGAGAGTGTTCCGAAGAAAGTCCGGAACACGTCTTTCTCCTGACCGTCGAAGTACACCTTGAACGACTTCACGTCCTGCATTGTTCCGAAGCTGGTCTCACGGTCCTTCGGCTTGAACTCGTACTTGTTCTCCGAGATGTTGCCGATGAGGTCAACCGTCCACCGCTTGTTCGGGTGCCAGTTCATGTATGTCTGGTAGTCTAAGAAGTCAGGCTTGTATTCGCCCGTTGTCTCCAGCGAGTTCAGCAGGTATTTGTTCGTCTTGTAGCGCAGTCCGTGGCTCATGGTAAACTGCTTCGTGGCCACGCCGAGATAGGCACTGCCACCTAACAGCGATGCGGTCAGCGAGGCTTCGGTGCGTGTCGGCGTGCGGTAGGTGATGTCGAGCACCGACGACATCTTGTCGCCATACTTCGCCTCGAAGCCGCCACTCGAGAATCCCACCTTCTCCACCATGTCGGCGTTGATGACGCTCAGTCCTTCCTGCTGTCCGCTTCGAATAAGGAGCGGACGGTACACCTCTACATTATTTATATATACCACGTTCTCGTCGAAGGAGCCTCCACGCACGTTGTACTGGCTTGACAGCTCGTTGTGGGTTGAGACGCCCGCCTGCTGCTGTATCATCTCCTCGACAGCGTTGCCCGTCACCGACGGCGAATTCTTGATGTTTTTGATGTCGAGCTGCTCGGTGGTCGTGGTCTGACGCCGACGCTCGGTGATGGTTACCTCCTGCAGGGCCTCCTGCTGTTGCATCACTATCTGTACGGTCAGCGTGCCCCTTGGCTTTCTGAAGGTCCGCGTCCTTGGACGGTAGCCGACCATCGTAAACCTAACAGTCACGGAATCAGCTGAATGCAGCTTTATATTGAATTCTCCCTTTAAGTTTGTCATCGTCAGCTTTGCTTGTTCCAGGCAGGTGACTGAAGCCAGTTCCATGGCATTGCCCTCCTCGTCGACGACCTTGCCTTTCAGCGTGAAGTCCTCGGCCAAAAGTCCGACAGCCGTCAACAGGAGCAGACAGACGGTGAGTAGTGTTCGTTTGATGTCCATTACTGTTTATAACGCACGAAGGCTTACTTTATTGCCTAAAGCCTCATTGTTTGGCATTTTATCCGGCAGGCCAAAGAAATTTCCCCTTTTCTTTTGATATTCGGTTAATTTCGTGTAACTTTGCAGCGGAATTCAAAGGCTAATTAGATGAATGCTCAAAATACACCCATTCATGTCAGACTGTGGCATCGTGACTTCTGGCTGATGTCAATAGCCAATATGCTGTTGTCCATGTCGGCCTATATCATGGTACCTTCGCTACCGATATGGCTTTTCGAGGAAGAGAGTTTTACGCCGACAGAAGTGGGGCTTTCCATGGGTGCCTTCGCCCTTGGCCTTTACGTCTTCGGTGCCTTCTGCTCGTGGCTTGTCCAGCGTTTCCGTCGCAACCGTGTCTGCATCTATTCCATCGTTGCGATGATAGGCAGCATCTCAATACTCTATTACGTTCAGGGACTTCACAGCGAGTTTGTCGAGTTCTGGGTCATCCTGCTGCAGCGCCTCTTGCTTGGAGCAACCTTCGGACTGGCTCAGATGATTCTGTCGAGCACGCTGATTATCGACACCAGCGAGTCAAACAAGCGCACCGAGGCCAACCACTCGGCGGCTTGGTTCTCGCGGTTTGCCATGTCGTTAGGTCCTGTTGTGGGACTGGTGCTTTTCTACTATAAGAATTTCGATGCCGTGCTGTTGTCGTCGGTCTTCTGTGCCGCCAGTGCCATCATCCTGATCCTGACGGTCAACTTCCCGTTCCGTACGCCCAGCGACTCTTTGCATATCGTCAGTCTCGACCGTTTCCTGCTTCCGGGCAGTATGCCGCTCTTCTTGAACCTGTTTCTGATAGCCTTGGTCGTCGGCATGACCATGTCGCTGGGTCTGAGCGACCGTTTCTATGGCGTCATCATGCTTGGCTTCCTTTTGGCCTTGGTAGCCCAGCGCGTTGTATTCCGCGATGCCGAGCTGAAGAGCGAGATAGTCAGCGGACTCATTCTGCTGTTGGCTGTCCTGGTGCTCATGTACACCCGTCCGCTGCCTATCGTGTGGTATATTGCCCCCTTGCTCCTCGGTCTGTCGGTAGGCATCATCTGCTCACGCTTCCTGTTGTTTTTTATCAAGATGAGCCGTCATTGTCAGCGAGGCACTTCGCAGAGCACATACATCTTAGGTTGGGAGAGCGGCATCGCTGTCGGCATCGGCATCGGCTACATCTTCTTCATGAACGACGACAAGGGTCTGCTCATCACCCAGATGGCGTTGACCGTCGTGTCGCTGCTGATGTACAACTATTACACCCACGGGTGGTTCGTCAAGCACAAGAACCGTTAGACGAACTTCTGTATCATTGACGTAAAGCGCTGGCCGTATTTCTGGCATTTATAGTCACCGACGCCAGATATGTGGCTGAACTGTTCAATGGTCACGGGCTTCAGTGTAGCCAGGGCGTGGAGCACCTTATCGCTGAACACGATATACGGTGGGATTTTTTCTTCGTCGGCACATTGGCGGCGCAGTAAGCGCAGAGCCTCGAAGAGCTTCGGGTCTTCTATGCCCTGGGTAGGAGGCAGGCCGGGGATGGTGATGGTGGGAATCTCCAGCGTCAGCCGTCGTCTGCGTGGAGCATTCACATCCTTTACGCTCCAGTCGATTACGCACAGCTCAGCCTTTTTGCGGCCATAGAGCACGTCCTCGCCCGACGGCGTGACCATCGTGCGGTGCCCCTCGTTGTAGACAATCTCGAAGAATCCCATCTGCAGCATCTGCAGCAGGTAGTCGTTCCAGTCTTGTACGCTTAGTTCCCGGCCTACGCCGAAGGTCTTCAGCTGATTGTATCCTTTCTTGACGACGGTGGCCGACGCCATGCCTTTCAGTATCTCGGTGATAGTCGACAGGCGCACTTGTTCCCCCGTTCGCTTCATGGCGCTCAGGGCCATCTGGACGAAGCGGGTTCCGTCGAAGCGTTGTGGCGGGTTCTGGCACACGTCGCAGTTGCCGCAGTCGTGGTCTGACTGTTCGTTGAAGTAGTTCAGCAGGATACGTCGGCGGCAGACGTTTGACTCGGCGTACTCCCTCATACGCTTCAGCTTGTCCATGTTCACTTCCTGCTGGCCGCTGGCCTTTGCAAACTCCGTCAGCTGGATAATGTCGGCGATGGAATAAAAGAGAACGGTGTCGGCAGGTGCGCCGTCGCGCCCGGCACGTCCTATCTCCTGATAGAAGCTCTCAATGCTCTTCGGCATGTTGAAGTGTATGACCCAGCGCACATTACTCTTGTCGATACCCATGCCGAAGGCAATGGTGGCACAGACAACCTGCAGCTCGTCGTTCTTGAACTTCTCCTGCGTCTCGTTGCGCTCCTGATTAGTGAGTCCAGCATGGTATGGCAGTGCGTTTATTCCTTTGGCTCTTAAATGCATAGCGACTTTCTCTGTAGTTTTTCTGCTAAGGCAGTAGATGATACCGGCATCGTATGGTCGTGCCTTGATGAAGTTCAGGATGAAACTGAGTTTCTCCTTGTCACGAAAGCCACGCTTGACGGTAAGGCTCAGGTTTGGCCGGTCGAAGCTTGATATGTATTCGTGGGCGTCATTCAGTTTCAGCTGGGTGATGATGTCATGGCGGGTAATCCTGTCGGCTGTAGCCGTAAGTGCCATGATGGGCACGTCGGGAAACTGCTCACGCAACAGCCCCAGCCGGGTGTATTCCGGACGGAAGTCATGCCCCCACTGACTGATGCAGTGGGCTTCGTCGATGGCGAAAAGCGAGATTCTGATTTGCCGCAGCAGATAGGGAATCTCTGTCAATAGTTTTTCAGGTGAGATGTATAGCAATTTCATATCGCCCGACATACATTTCCGGCGGATTATCGTGTCGGCTTCGCCAGAGTTGTCGCTGTTCAGGGCTGCCGCCTCTATGCCGCTGGACCTCAGCGTCTCTACCTGGTCCTTCATCAAGCTGATGAGTGGCGACACGACGACGGCCGTACCCGTCATGGCCAAGGCCGGAATCTGGTAGCAGATACTCTTGCCGCCACCGGTGGGCATCAAGACCAGGGAGTCGTTGCCAGACATGACGTTTTCGATGATTTCCTGTTGGTTCGGGCGATAGCTGTCATATCCAAAATATTTCTTCAAAATGGGTGTCGTATCCATGAAATTGCCTGTTTTTTCTGCAAAAATACAACTTTTTCGCAAAAAGTAACAATTTTATTTGGTTATTTTGTAAAAAAACATTATATTTGCAACTGAAACTACACGGTTTAAGTTTATTTTGGTGTATGGCAAAGTACAACATTACAGAGAAAAAGGAGAAAGAGGCTGTCTATCGGACGTTAGTCAGTCCTAAACTCATGGATGAATTGAAGGAGAAAATCCTTAACATCATCGTCATGCAGAAGAAGTACAAGGACAAGGACTATTCGGCCAAAAGGCTGGCAGAGGATTTGGGGACCAATACGCGCTATGTCTCTGCCGTCGTTAATGTCCGCTTCCACATGAACTATGCTTCGTTTATCAACAAGTACCGCATTGAAGAGGCCATGTCAATCCTTGTCGACAAGCGCTATCAGGATTTGCGTATGGAGGAGGTGAGCGATATGGTCGGCTTTGCCAACCGCCAGTCGTTCTATGCCGCTTTTTACAAGATTATGAACATGACGCCTCGTGACTATCGCATTCAGCACTTCCAGCAGCATCCGTCACAGGCTGCGAAGAAAGGCAGGAAATCAAAGAGTTAGTTGATGAAAGAGTTTTGCTATGTTGACGAGCGTTTTGCCGACCTGCAGATGCTACGTTACCGGTTGCCGGGATTTGAACAACTATCATTACAACAGAAACGTCTCATTTACTATTTGTCTGAAGCAGCATTGTCCGGGCGCGACATCACGTTCGACCAGTACGGCCGCTACAATCTGCGCATACGGAAGACGTTGGAGACGGTCTATACCGACCTGAGCATCGACCACGATACAGATGACTTCCGCGCCTTGGAGCTCTACCTGAAGCGCCTGTGGTTCTCGAACGGCATATACCACCACTACGGCTGTGAGAAATTCACGCCGGGCTTCACGGAAGCTTACTTACGAAGTGTTCTGCACGAGGTGGAGGCCAAACGGCTGCCGCTGGATGAGGGCCAGACGGTGGACGGACTCTGCGACGAGCTTTTTCCCGTGATGTTCGACCCTCAGTTGCTGCCCAAGCGTGTCAACAAAGCCGACGGCGAAGACCTGCTGCTGACATCGGCCTGCAACTTCTATGAAGGCGTTACTCAGGCTGAAGCCGAAGCCTTCTACGCCGTCCAAAGAGCGCAACGCCGTTCCCCGGCGTTGCCCGACTCGCCCCCTTCCTACGGCCTGAACTCCACGCTGGTGAAGCGCAACGGCCAGCTTGTCGAGGATGTCTGGAGTGCCAATGGACGTTACGGGAATGCCATACGCCACATCGTTCATTGGCTGCGCAAGGCTGCTGAAGTGGCCGAAAACGAACGGCAACGTGAGGTTATCGACAAACTGATTGAATACTATGAGACGGGCGACCTGCGACTTTTCGACGAATACAGCATCAAGTGGCTCCAGTGCTTGGAAGGTAGGGTGGACTTCATCAACGGTTTCATCGAGGTCTATGGCGACCCCTTGGGTCTGAAAGGGTCGTGGGAAGCACTCGTGGAATACATTGACGAGGAAGCAACCCACCGCACACAGACCATCGCCCGCAATGCCCAATGGTTTGAAGACCACTCACCCGTTGACCCTCGTTTCCGCAAGCCCGTAGTGAAAGGCGTCTCGGCTAACGTCATCTGTGCGGCCATGCTCGGCGGCGAGGAGTACCCCTCGACAGCCATCGGCATCAACCTGCCTAATGCTGACTGGATACGTGCTCAGTACGGTTCGAAGAGCATTACAATCAGCAATATCACCGATGCCTACAACAAGGCGGCACATGGCAGCGGTTTCAGGGAGGAATTCGTCGAGGATTCCGACACGCTGGCATTGATAGAGAAGTATGGCGACGTGTGCGACGACCTGCATACCGACCTGCACGAATGCCTGGGGCACGGCAGCGGACAACTGCTGCCAGGCGTCGACCCTGATGCGCTGAAAGCCTACGGCAACACCATCGAGGAAGCCCGTGCCGACCTCTTCGGCCTTTACTACATTGCTGACCCGAAACTGGTTGAGTTAGGGTTAATGCCTGATGGCGAGGCCTACAAGTCGCAATACTATACATACATGATGAACGGCCTGATGACGCAGCTCATCCGCATCACGCCCGGCAACCAGATTGAGGAGGCCCACATGCGCAACCGTGCCCTCATTGCCCGTTGGTGTGCAGCCCACAGCTCCGCGGTCTCGCTTTCCAAGCGCGACAACAAGACCTACCTCCACGTCAGCGACTACGAAGAACTGCGTCAGCTGTTTGCTACGCTGCTGGCCGAAATTCAGCGCATCAAGAGCGAGGGTGACTACAAGGCAGCCCGCGAACTGGTGGAAAACTATGCCGTCAAGGTGGACGCCGACCTCCACGCCGAGGTGTTGGAGCGTTACAAGCGCCTGGACCTGGCCCCCTACAAGGGCTTCATCAATCCGCAGATGCTGCCCGTCCTTGGTCCCGACGGCCAGATAACCGATATCCAACTAAACTACTCTGAGTCGTATGCTCACCAGATGCTGCGCTACAGCGCTGAGTACTCCACGCTTATATGAAAGAGAAAATCAAGGAAATCAAGCAGTCGTTCCGCTTATTGATGGACGGCTCGATAGCCCAGTCGATGCGTGACAAAGGTGTCGACTACCACCTTAACTGGGGCGTCACACTACCCCGACTGCGAGAAAAGGCCGACGAAATCGGCAAGGACTACGACCTCGCCATTGCCCTGTGGAAAGAGAATGTCCGCGAGTGCAAGATTCTGGCCACGATGATTATGCCGCCCGACGAGATTCTGCCCGAGGTAGTCGACATCTGGATGGAGCAGACGGAGACCATCGAGATAGCCGAGCAGGCAGCGATGAACCTCTACCAACATCTGCCTTACGCCCCGATGAAAGCCTACGAGTGGATGGCCTCCGACAAAGACCTCTACCAGCTTTGCGGCTTCCACGTCCTAAGCCGTTTGTTTATGAACGGTCAGGAACCTAACGAGCGTGGCATCAATGAGTTTCTCGATCAGGCTCATGTAGCACTTCAATCGCCAAACATCACCGTCCGTAAGGCGGCTCTCAACTGTCTTAACCGTTTTGCCGACCTCGGTCTGGTCTATCAGCGGATGGCTGACAGCATCCTACGGCGCATCTGACCTCAAATTGTCAAGCTTCACAACATGACTATTCTTAACGACATCCTCACCCAAGTCAACAACGTCATCTGGACATATATCATCATGATTGTCCTCATCTGCTGCGGCTTTTGGTTCACGTGGCGTATGCGCTTTGTCCAGTTCCGTATGCTTGGCGAGATGATCCGCCTGCTCACTGATGCCTCCGTGTCGTCGGTCTCAGACAGCCAGCAGTCGTCGACCAAGAAACATATTTCCTCGTTCCAGGCTTTCGCCGTTTCCGTCGCCTCGCGCGTGGGCACGGGCAATCTGGCTGGTGTAGCTACAGCCATTGCCGTCGGAGGTCCGGGGGCCGTCTTCTGGATGTGGACGATGGCACTTGTCGGGGGCGCCACAGCTTTCGTGGAGTCCACCCTCGGACAGCTCTTCAAGCAGCACGCTGGCGATTACTACATTGGCGGCCCAGCCTACTACATCAGCAAGGGTATGCGCTACTGTTCGTGGAAGCCCCTGCGCAACAGCGGACGCTGGATGTCCGTGCTCTTCGCCGTCCTAATAACTATCACCTTCGGACTGGCCAACAACACGACGCAGGCCAACACCATCTGTGGCGCCGTCAGCCAGGCCTTCGGCTGGTCGCCCGTTGCCATTGGCACCTTCATCGCCACCTTGTCACTTCTCGTCGTCTTTGGCGGCATCGGACGCGTGGCCCGCGTCAGTGCCGTTCTCGTTCCACTGATGGCCATTGGCTACTTCCTACTGGCTTTTTACATTGTCGTGATGAACATCACCGCTGTGCCTCACATCCTGAAGGTCATCGTCGAGAATGCCTTCGGATTCTCGCAGGTGGTGGGAGGCGGCGTTGGTGCCGCCATGATGAACGGCATCAAGCGCGGACTCTTCTCAAACGAGGCGGGCGAGGGCAGTGCGCCCAACGCTGCCTCTACTGCCGAAGTCACCCATCCCGTGAAGCAGGGCCTCATCCAGGCTCTTGGCGTCTTCACCGATACGCTGCTCGTCTGCTCCTGTACGGCCTTCATCATCCTGCTCAGCGGCCTCTATGAGACACCTGAGCTCAACGGCATCAATCTGACGCAGTCGGCCCTCCAGTCGAAGATAGGCGACGCTGGTCCTGTCTTCATAGCCGTCGCCATCTTCCTCTTCGCCTTCTCCAGCATCATTGCCAACTACTACTACGGCGAAGCCAACATACGCTTCATGACGAAGAGTCGCAGCGTGATGACCGTCTACCGCATTCTCTCAGGCGGCGTGATGGTGATGCTGGGAGCCCTTGTTTCCCTCGACATGGCGTGGAACATGGTCGACCTCTGTATGGCCCTGCTTACAGCCTGCAACCTTGTGGCCATCATCGCCTTGGGCAAGTACGCCTTCCGCCTGCTCGACGATTATCGCAGCCAGAAGTGTCAGGGCATCCGCGACCCCATGTTCCATCGTCAGAAAATGCCCGACATTGCCGGCAGCCTGGACTGCTGGGAGTAACCCCAGCCTGCAAAATGACCTGTATATACTGAAAGTGAGGGGACCTGCTTATGGTCTCCTCACTTTCAGTTATGCTTTTAATTGATGAATCCACTTTAAAAAGTCGGATAGTCCGACCGATTAATATATTACGTTAGTT
>CAMHIS010000093.1 GCA_946185285.1 uncultured Prevotellaceae bacterium | reverse complement strand
AAGGACTGAATATTCAATATCTTAAACATGCCGCTTAATTTTGATTACATACTTAATTATAGTAGTTTTAGAAATTCGTTTGCTTCTTCAAGCGTGTCGAGCTTGCCGACGTCAAGCAGTTGCAGCCCCTCTGCCTCGTAGCCTTTGATGAGGTGGTCGGTGCAGGCTTTCAGGTAGAAGTCCATGATAGGGAAACGGTCAGACCATTCGTCCAACAGTGGTATCAGCGAGGGATGGAACACATGAATGCCGCTGAACGCAAACGGATGCCCCTCACGTCCCTTCACCTCGCCCGTCTCGACATTCTTCCAGCCCGTCAGGCGCATCGTGTCGTCAAACTGCAGATAGCGCTTGGTCTTACGCTGGCTGACCACCAGCAGAGGGGCATCGGCATGAAGGTTGGAGAGGTCAAGGTTGCTCAGGATATCTACATTATGTATCAGTATCGGCTCTGTCGGGTCGAACAGCGGCAGGGCTTTCTTGATGCCCCCCCCCGTCTCGAGCAGTTGACTGGTCTCGTCGCTGATGCGAAAATCGAGCCCAAAATTATCGTTTAACCTAAGATAGTCAACAATTTGGTCGGCAAAGTGATGCACGTTCACTACGATACGCTCGTAACCGGCAGTCTTCAACTTCTGGATGACATGCCATAAGAGAGGCTGCCCCCCTACCCTCACCAGTGCCTTTGGCATGGTGTCAGTCAACGGCTTCAGACGGGTGCCAAGTCCCGCCGCGAATATCATAGCTTGTTTCATTTTCCTGCCTTTTCTTTATTGGCACTGCAAAAGTACAGAAAAAAAGCGACACATCCAAAAGAATTGTCGCTAATCGTTCGTAAGTCCGTGCTTTTTTCGCTTTCTACCTTCCTCTTAATACTAAAAACGGGATGTCATCGCGACATCCCGTTTTCAAAACAAACTACTTAAAAACTAATCTACTAAAACAAATCAAAAATATCTTTCCTTTTCAGGGTGCAAAGTTACAGCATTCTTACGAATCCTACAAATCCACACGTCTCAAAAGCTTTTCAATTTACATCATGCCGCCCATTCCGGGTGCGCCACCCATAGGCATGGCGGGTTCTTTCTCGGGTTTGTCGACGATGAGGCACTCGGTGGTGAGGAACATACCGGCAATCGAGGCTGCATTCTCCAGAGCTACGCGGGCAACCTTGGCGGGGTCGATGACACCAGCCTCGCGCAGGTCTTCGTAGACATCGGTACGGGCGTTGAAGCCGAAGTCACCCTTACCCTCGCGAACCTTCTGAACAACCACGGCACCCTCCTGACCGCCGTTGACGGCAATCTGGCGCAGCGGTTCCTCAATGGCGCGGCAGATGATGTTGATACCGGTTTGCTCGTCGGCATTGTCGCCCTTCAGACCAGCCAGGGCCTCCTGAGCGCGGATGTAGGTTGTACCGCCACCAGCCACGACACCTTCCTCGATGGCTGCACGGGTAGCGCAGAGGGCGTCGTCGACGCGGTCCTTCTTCTCCTTCATCTCCACCTCGCTGTTGGCACCGACATAGAGCACGGCCACGCCACCGGCCAGTTTGGCCAGACGCTCCTGCAGCTTCTCCTTATCGTAAGAGCTGGTAGTAATCTCAATCTCCTTCTTAATCTGGGCGATGCGGTCCTTGATGAGCTGCTTGTCGCCGGCACCGTTGACGATGGTAGTGTTGTCCTTCGACACTGTCACCTTGTCACACGTGCCCAGCATGTCGAGCGTAGCCTGCTCCAGCTTCAGACCCTTCTCCTCGCTGATGACGACACCGCCGGTCAGCGTAGCGATATCCTCGAGCATGGCCTTGCGACGGTCGCCGAAGCCGGGAGCCTTGACGGCACAAATCTTCAGACCTCCACGCAAACGGTTGACGACGAGCGTGGTCAGAGCCTCAGAGTCAACGTCCTCGGCAATCACCAGCAGCGGACGGCCGCTCTCAGCAGCAGGCTGCAGGATGGGCAGGAAATCCTTGATGTTGGAAATCTTCTTGTCGTAGATGAGGATGTAAGGGTTCTCCATCACACACTCCATCTTCTCAGAGTCGGTGATGAAGTAGGCCGACAGATAGCCGCGGTCGAACTGCATACCCTCGACGACACCAATGTGGGTGTCGCGGCTCTTCGACTCCTCAATGGTGATGACACCGTCCTTGCTAACCTTGCGCATAGCCTCGGCCAACAGCTCGCCAATCTCCTTGTCGTTGTTGGCACTGACGGTGGCAACCTGCTCAATCTTGTCGTAGTTGTCGCCCACCTGCTCGGCACTCTTGGCGATATGGTCGGTAACGGCCTTCACAGCCTTGTCGATGCCGCGCTTCAGGTCCATCGGGTTGGCACCGGCGGTAACGTTCTTCAGTCCCTCAGCTACGATAGCCTGAGCCAGGATGGTGGCGGTGGTGGTACCGTCGCCGGCGTCGTCGCCCGTCTTCGAGGCCACGCTCTTCACAAGCTGTGCGCCAGTGTTCTCAAACTTATCCTCCAGCTCAATTTCCTTAGCGACGGTCACGCCGTCCTTTGTTATCTGCGGAGCACCGAACTTCTTCTCAATCACCACGTTGCGTCCCTTCGGACCAAGCGTTACTTTAACGGCGTTAGCCAACTGGTCGACGCCCTGCTTCAGCAGGTCGCGAGCCTCAATATTGAATTTAATATCTTTTGCCATAATGTTATTTTCAATTTACTGATTTACGATTAACTATTGATTACTTCTCGATAACAGCAAGTACATCGCTCTGACGCATCATCAGATACTTCACGCCCTCGAACTCCAGCTCCGTGCCACTATACTTGCCATAGAGCACTTCGTCGCCTTCCTTCAGGATCATCTGTTCGTCCTTTGTACCCTGACCAACGGCCTTGATGGTTCCGTGCAGGGGCTTTTCCTTTGCGGTATCAGGAATAATGATGCCGCCAATCTTCTCTTCTGCCGGTGCGGGCAATACCAGCACACGGTCTGCTAATGGTTTGATGTTCATAATACGTTATGTTTTAATGTTTGAATGTTTATAATATTCTGCCCTATATACTGCGAAAACTGTGCCAAAACGCCATAACTGACATTTTGGCACAGAGAGCCCACATATTGTGAAGTGTGAAGAAGCACAACGCTACCGGATGTTCACGTTCTTCGCCATGCAGTTATCAATCAGCGACGGATCGAAGGCTTTCTTCTCGTCGCTGACGTTTATATTGTCAAAGGTGAAATCCGTCAGGCGGTACTTGTCTGACTTGCCCACGTCGAAGAAGTTCTTTGTGGTCATCTGGATGTTGCGGATGGTGATGTTGTTACACTGTGACAGCGGCATGTCAGCACGGTCCTCGGGCTTGAAGAACTGTGTCCAGGGACGGACGACGAGGAATGAACCGCATTGGCCTTTGATATCCTCGACAGTGACATATTCATAGTGCTGGGGCGTATCTGGGCGCATCTTGAGCCAGAGCACGCGGGTGGCCGACTTGACATCAATGCGACGGAGGATAACGTTGCGGTCGTGAAGGCTTTCAGAGCCAAGTGTCAGACAGCCGTGAACTTTGCCGTAGGTGCAGTCCTCGATGATGATGTTCGAGTTGGGGCCGTTATTCTCGTCCTGGTCAGCCCAGGTACCCTTGCCACCTTTCAGCACCACTGCATCGTCGTTGACATGCATATAACAGCCGTGAATGAGAACATTGCGGCAGACGTCGAGGTCGATGGCATCGCTGCTGGGAGCACCTCGCTTGGGGTCGACAGGCGTGATATTCTCCGTCGGCGCATAGATAAAGCAGCCGAGGTATCGAACATTCTCGCAGCGGTAAAGGTGGTTGGTCCAGAACGGCGAGTTGATAATCTTCACGTCCTGGACGGTGACATTCTTACTATTAGAAATGTACACGTTACGTGGACGCATAGCCTCGAGGTTGGTGCAGTTCTTGTTGTACTTGCGGCGAATCCAGAACTCCTCCCAGTAGGGCTGGCCGTTGCCATTGATGGTACCTGGTCCGGTAATCGTAAAGCCGTCCACACCGTCGGCATTCACCAAGGCGGCAAAGTAGTCGAGCGTCTGGCCCTCCATGCGGGTCTTGACAATCGGGAAATGCTTGATGCGCGTGGATCCTTGCAATTCGCCGCCCTCCTCAATCTTCAGATGTGTCCTGGGCTTGAAGAAGAGCGAACCGCTGATGAAAGTACCCCGGGGAATTACGACGACTCCCCCACCCTCCTGGGCGCAGCGGTCAATGACAGCCTGAAGCTTGGCCGTCTGGACCTCGGTACTGTAGCCGTCGACGCCGTAGTCGGTCACCACGTAGTGCTTCAGCTCCGAGAGGTCGACGCGGGTAGTATCGCTGAACCACTCTGCAATGGGTGTGCCGTCAGGCCACAACTGCTGTCTTTTTAACTGTTTTTTACCTGTTGCCGCAAGACACACTAAAGTGAGCAATAACGGCAGAATTTCCCTTGTTTTCATTGTCTTCTTTGATTTAGTTATAGTATTTGTGTGCAAAAATAGCAAATATTCTTGATATTTTGATGCTAATTGCGAAAAAAGTATTAACTTTGTCGCAAAAATCATAAAACAGCCAACTATGAAAAGTTTTCTGAAGTACACTTTGGCCACTATTTGCGGCCTTGTCATTTTCACATTCATCGCAGGTGTCTTCTTCCTGCTGTCACTTGCTGGCATGGCAGCCTCAGATACCTCAATGCCTTCGGTCAAGAGTAATTCCGTCTTCGTGCTGAAGCTCGACGGCTCGGTACAGGAGCGCGGTGAGGGCGGCACGCCGCTCGACTTCATCCTGAGTCAGGGCGACATGAGCATCATGGGACTCGACGATATCGTGGCCAGCATCAATAAAGCCAAGGACCACCCCGACATCAAGGGCATCTACATAGAAGGCGGTGCCACAGCCTTCGACTACCCCGCCACGGCGCAGCAGGTACGCGACGCCCTGAAGGATTTCAAGAAGAGCGGCAAGTGGATTATTGCCTACGCCGACAACTTCACTCAGCAGGGCTACTATGTAGCATCCGTTGCCGACTCCATCTTCATGGCTCCAAAAGCCATGATTGAGCTGAAGGGTATTGGCGGCAAGCGAGAATACCTGACTGGTCTATACGAAAAAATTGGCGTAAAATACCAGCCCGTCCGCGTGGGCAAATACAAGAGCTACGTGGAGAGTGTCACCCGCAAGGACATGAGTCCCGAGAACCGAGAACAGACGGAGGCTTACCAGCAAGGCATCTGGAAGCACATGCTGAGCGACATTGCCGAAAGCCGCACACGCCTGACTGCCGAGCAGCTCGACCAGATGGTGAGCGACAGCATCCTCTTTTTTGCCGACCCCGCCGACTATGTCAAGGGCGGCCTAATTGACGTCCTGGCATATCCCGAAGCAGTAAAGCTTGAGGTCAAGAGTCTGCTGGGCATCGACAACGACGACGACATCAGCCAGCTCATGCTTAGCGACATGATTGCCCTGCCCCCCGTTGAGAAGGAAAAGGGCGACGAGGTGGCCGTCTACTACGCCTACGGTGAAATCATCGACCAGGCCAGTAGTCTGTTTTCCACTGAGCACAACATCATCGGCAAGGAAACCGTCGACGACCTGAACAAGCTGGCCAAGGATGACGACGTGAAGGCCGTCGTGCTACGTGTCAACTCGCCCGGCGGCAGTGCCAAGGCCTCAGAGGAGATTGCCCACGCCATCACGAAACTGAAGGAAAAGAAGCCGGTGGTCGTGTCGATGGGTGGCTGCGCTGCCTCGGGCGGCTACATGATTAGTGCCTACGGCGACTACATCTTCGCCGAACCGACGACCATCACGGGCAGTATCGGCATATTCGGCCTCATACCCAACGTCTCGGAACTGGCAACCGGCAAATTAGGCATCACCTTCGACGGCACGAAGACCAACCAATACACCGACTTCGAGGAGAACCTCGTCTTCGGCAAGGACAATGCCCAGGAGCTGAAGTTCATGCAGACCTACGTTGACCGCGGCTACCAGTCGTTCCTCGACATCGTGGCCGACGGTCGAAAGTCGACCCGCGAGCAGATTCATGAGGTGGCACAGGGACGCGTGTGGCTGGCTACTGACGCCCTGCCCATCAAACTCGTCGACCAGCTCGGATCCTTGGACGATGCCGTGAAGAAGGCAGCAGAACTGGCCAAGCTTGAAGCATATCACAAGAAGAGCTACCCGCAGCCTGCACCTTGGTACGAGCAGCTTATAAACATGAGCGAGAAGAAGGGCAGCTACCTCGACAGCGAACTGCGCGAGATGCTCGGCGAGTTCTACCAGCCGTTCCTCAATGCCCGCCGCGACATGCAGCGCAACCGCCTGCAGGCTCGCCTGCCCATCATGCTGAATTTTTAACGAAAGCGAAAACCTGTAAATCGTAAATCTTGGAAGGCGACTTCATCAAAATCAACGAATGGCTGCTACCGTTAAGCTGGTTCTACGGCTTAGGTGTAGGCTTCAGGAACTTCCTCTTTGAGGTGGGGCTCCTGAAAAGCCGGGCCTACAAGACACCTGTCATCTCGGTGGGCAACATCACCGTCGGTGGCACCGGCAAGACTCCCCACGTGGAATACCTTGTACGACTGCTACAAGACAAGGTTCGCGTGGCCGTCCTCAGCCGTGGCTATAAGCGGAAGAGCAGCGGCTTCATTATTGCCGACAAGGACACGCCGATGGAACAGATTGGCGACGAGCCGTACCAGATGAAGCAGAAGTTCCCTGATGTTACCATTGCCGTTGACAAGAAGCGCACCAGGGGCATAGAACTGCTGACCAGCGAGGAGAGTGACAAAGCCAATGATGTCATACTACTCGACGATGCTTTCCAGCATCGCTACGTGAAGCCGGGCGTCAACATCCTGCTGGTCGACTACCACCGCCTCATCATCTACGACAAGCTGCTGCCCGCTGGTCGTCTGCGCGAGCCGCTGAAAGGCAAAAACCGCGCCGACATCGTCATCGTGACGAAATGTCCTAAAGAACTGAAGCCCATGGAGTTCCGCGTCATCACCCGCGCCATGGGACTGTTCCCCTACCAGCATCTCTACTTCACCACGTTAGAGTATGAGCCGCTCTACCCCGTCTTTCCTAACGCCGGCTGTGCTGCGACGCCGTTGCAGCTTTCTGAGCAGAATGTGCTCCTGCTGACGGGCATCGCCTCGCCACGACAACTGACGGAAGACCTGTCGCCCAAGGTGAAGAGTCTGACTGCGCTGACATTCCCCGACCATCACCAGTTCCGCCACAAGGACATACGTCGGCTCAACGAGACGTTCAAGGCTATGCCCTCGCCTAAGTGCATCGTCACCACTGAGAAGGATGCCACACGGCTGACAACGGCCGAAGGACTGAGCGACGAAGTAAAGCGCAACCTCTTTGTCCTGCCCGTGCGCATCAACTTCATGTCAGACCAGGAGGAATCGTTCAATCAGAACATCATCGGCTATATAACGAAGAACTCGAGAAAGAGCATTCTGGGAAAGCCCAAGGAAGAGCCCAAGCCGAATACCAGCAGCCCCGCCGCAGACAAGCCCCGCACTATCAGCTTCAAGTAAAACTGACGAATTAGGAACAAATGGAAATAGCAAAGATTGGAGAGTTCGGACTCATTGACCGTCTGACAAAAGACCTCACCACCAAGAACGAATCAACACACTACGGCGTCGGCGACGACTGCGCCGTATTGTCATACCCCGACAAGGAAGTACTTGTAACCACCGACTTGCTGATGGAGGGCGTACACTTCGACCTCACCTATATCGACCTGCAGCACTTAGGCTACAAGGCTGCGATGGTAAACATCAGCGACATCTTCGCCATGAACGGTACGCCGCGACAGATGACCGTCTCACTGGCCATCAGCAAGCGCTTCAGCGTAGAGGACATCGAGCAGCTCTTCAGTGGCATACGCTTAGCCTGCGACAAGTGGAGCGTCGACATCGTCGGTGGCGACACCACATCCAGCTATACCGGCCTGGCCATTAGCATCACCTGCATCGGCGAGGCCGCTAAGGACGACATTGTCTACCGCAGTGGTGCCCACGACACCGACCTTATCTGCGTCAGCGGCGACCTCGGTGCCGCCTACATGGGCCTGCAACTTTTAGAGCGCGAGAAGGCCGTCTACTACCAGATGCTCAAAGAGCATCAAGCCAACGTGTCCGCCGCTTCTCCTGCAGAAGAGCCTTTCCAGCCCGACTTCAGCGGCAAAGAGTACCTACTCCAGCGCCAACTCCAGGCCGAGGCTCGCGGCGACATCATCCAACATCTGCGCGAGGCCGGCATCCGCCCCACCGCCATGATGGACGTCTCTGACGGTCTCAGTAGCGAGCTCCGTCATATCTGCAAGCAATCGGGGGTCGGCTGCCGCATCTTCGAGAAGAACCTGCCCATCGACTACCAGACTGCCGTCATGGCCGAGGAGCTGAACATGAACGTCACCACCTGCGCCCTCAACGGCGGCGAGGACTACGAACTGGTCTTCACCGTTCCCATCGGCGACCGCGAGAAGGTGGAGGCCATTGACGACGTCCACCTCATAGGATACATAACCGACCAGAAGTACGGCCACATCCTCGTCAGCCGCGACAATCAGGAATTTGAGCTCAAGGCCCAAGGATGGAACTTTGATAGTTGAGGAGTTTGGAAGTGTAGGAAATGAGACCTAAAGTAGCGATTATCGACCCGAACACTTTAGCAGCCGTCGGACTGAAACAACTGCTGCAGACCGTCATGCCTATCATGACGGTCGATACCTTCGGCTCGCTTTCCGAGCTCGAAGCCAACCACTGCGACGACTACTTCCACTACTTCGTGGCCATGAACACCGTGCTCGAGAACCATCAGTTCTTCTCGGAACGCCGCCATAAGACCATTGTACTGACCCTGAACCTCGACACGACTTCACAGCTCAGCGAGTTCCATAGCCTCTGTATCAACCTACCTGAGAAACAGTTAGTACGCTCGCTGCTCATGTTGCAGCAGCATGCCCACTCAGGCGGAAAGAACCTGCCCCCCATGCCACAAGTGCTGCAGCAGAAGATACTCAGCGACCGCGAGATTGAGGTCATGTCGCTCATCGTGCAGGGCTTGATCAACAAAGAGATAGCCGACCGCCTCAACATAGGCCTTTCCACCGTCGTCACCCACCGTAAGAACATCATGGAGAAGCTTGGCTTCAAGTCTGTCTCGGCCCTCACCATATACGCCGTTATGCACGGCTACGTGGACATCAACAAGATATAAGTACTATTATTTGTTTAGGAGATTCCCGGACAACCCCTCCAACCTGCATAATGGTAATTCTAACTAAATATTTACGATTATGAAACATACAGCATTTTTACTCAGGATTCGTTTCACGTCTACTATCACGGCAACAGAGTGGAAGGCGCCATGGCCTCGTCGTTCAGATATACGGGTAATGGCTATGGCGAAGACAACTTCAATGCTTATCACAGGGGTAAGCAGTTGAAATGATAGTGGAGAATGGACGACAGGCGCTATCTGCTGAGCCTCATCAGTGAGGGTGAGCACCAGCAGCAGGACTTCAAGTATAAGGTGACCGATGCGCGGAAGCTGGCGCGGTCGGTGTCGGCCTTCGCCAATACTGACGGCGGACGGCTGCTCATCGGCGTGCGCGACGACGGTCACCTGAGCGGCGTGCGGTCCGAGGAGGAAATCTACATGATGCACCAGGCGGCGTATAAGTTCTGCACCCCAGAAGCCAGCATCAAGTTTGAAACATACCACGCAGAGGGGCGCACCATCGTTGTGACTACCGTGCCGCCTTCCACCAGGAAACCCGTCTGCGCCATTGACGAGGAAGGACGGCGGCGGGCCTACATCCGCATTGCCGACGAAAACATCGTGGCATCACCAGTACATCTGGCCATCTGGCGTGAGCAGCAGGCCGACTGCGGGGCCATGATGACCTACACAGACGATGTACGGAAGCTGATGGACGTCATAGACGAACAGCAGCCGCTAGGGAAGATAGTCCGACGTTCCGGCTTGCCCCGCAGACAGGTAACGACATTGTTGGCAAGACTCATTCGTTTTGGAGTTTCAAGGTGGCAATATGTTGACGGACAGTTCCTTTTCGGCCTCATTGTATAGCCCATGAGGGTCAAGAAAGGAAAAAACGGGCCTAAAAGGAAAAATAATTTAAGATTTATTTTGCCAATTCACTGATTTATTGTACCTTTGCATCCGATTTTCTAAAAAACAGTGGATGAAGAATGACAAAATGAAGCAACAGTACCGCGTAAACGAACAGATACGCGTACGTGAAGTCCGCATCGTCGGTGACAATGGTTCAACCGTAGTTCCTACCCGCGACGCACTCAATATGGCCCATGAGCAGGGCGTCGATCTCGTGGAGATTTCGCCTAATGCCAACCCGCCCGTCTGTCGTCTCATCGACTATTCAAAGTTCCTCTACCAGCAGAAGAAACGTGCGAAGGAAATGAAAGCCAAGCAGGTGAAGGTGGAGGTGAAGGAAATCCGCTTCGGACCCCAGACCGACGAGCACGACTACCAGTTCAAGCTCAAGCACGCCAAGGAGTTCCTTGAGGAAGGTAATAAGGTACGCG
>CAMHIS010000092.1 GCA_946185285.1 uncultured Prevotellaceae bacterium | reverse complement strand
ACTGGGCATCGAAGGCCAAGAAGGACGGCTATGTACAGATTGCCGCCATCTTCGAGGAGACGGCTGCCAACGAGAAGGAACATGCCAAGATGTGGTTCAAGCTCTTAGAGGGCGGGGCCATCAAGTCGACTCCCGAGAACTTGGAGGCTGCTGCCGGCGGTGAGAACTTTGAATGGACAGATATGTACGCCCGCATGGCCAAGGAGGCCCGCGAGGAGGGCTTCGACGAGATTGCGGAGAAGTTCGAGGGCGTGGCCGCCATCGAGAAGGCCCACGAGGAGCGCTACCGTAAGCTGCTGGACAACATCCAGAAGGAGCGCGTGTTCTCAAAGGACGGCGACGTCATCTGGCAGTGCTCCAACTGCGGCCATATCGTTATCGGAAAGAAGGCCCCCGACGAGTGTCCCGTCTGCAACCATCCGCAGTCGTACTTCCAGGTTAAGGCTGAAAACTATTGAGCCCGAAATGAAACGTACAAGACTGCTGATTCTCGCGTCGATGCTGATGATGGTCCTGACAGCTGCCTGGCAGGGTAGTACGACCATCTTCATCATCGGCGACTCTACGGCTGCCAACAAAGACCTGTCGAAGGGCAAGCTGGAACGGGGGTGGGGGATGGCCCTCCAGTGCTACTTCGACGATAACATACGTGTGGACAATCATGCCGTCAACGGCCGCTCCTCGCTGAGCTTCATCAATGAAGGGCGCTGGGACAGGGTGCTGGAGAAGATGAAGCCGGGCGACTACGTCATCATCCAGTTCGGACACAATGACGAGAAGCCCCAGGCTGACCGCCACACCGACCCGGGCTCTACCTTCGACTACAACCTGGCAAAGTTTGTCCGCGAGACTCGCGAGCACGGGGGAATCCCTGTGCTGATGAACAGCGTGGTGAGAAGGAACTTCTTTGTCAGCGCGCCTGAGAATGACGACGACGAGAAGCTGCGCACACAGACCTTCAAGGACGGGGTGAAGATGGTCGAGGGCGACTCGCTGATTGACACCCACGGACTCTACCGCGTGGCACCACGAGACGTGGCCGCCCGCATGAACGTCCATTTCGTCGACGCCAACCGTATTACCCACGACCTTGAACAGGGGCTGGGGACTGAAGGCTCGAAGCGGCTCCACATGTGGTTCCTGCCGGGAACAGAACCCACCGAGCCGAAGGGCAAGCAGGACAATACGCACTACAACGTCTACGGTGCCCACCAGGTGGCACGCCTGTTGGCAGACGCTCTCTGCGAAGAGATACCTGTCCTGAAGCGCTACCGCTGTGATGCCGACCTGACTGTCGACCGTCTGGGGCGGGGCGACTACATGGACTTGGAGCAGGCCGTCAGAGCTGCCCAGGCTCTGCCGAAGGCTGTTACTACCATCCAGATTCTCGGCGGGGAATGGGTGAAACCCCAGCTGCCCAAGAAGTCGGGCGTCTGTTTCGTCATGCGCCAGGGGGCTACTTGGAAGTAGCCGTTTAATTAAAATCTATTAAGAAGGTGAAGAAAACGCAGGAAAGTCGGCCGACTTTCCATATTTTCTTCGTACCTTTGCAGTTGTTTACAACACAAATATGACATGAAACTATGTGTGGCATTGTAGGATATATTGGTAATAAAGAGGCTTTCCCCATACTGATAAAGGGGCTGCGCCGACTGGAGTACCGTGGTTACGACTCGGCTGGCGTGGCGCTGATAAACGGCGAGGGCAACTTGAACGTCTATAAGTCGAAGGGCAAGGTTGACAACCTCTGTGAGTATTGTGCCGACAAGAACGTCAGCGGAACCGTCGGTATTGCCCATACCCGCTGGGCCACCCACGGCGAGCCGTCGAGCCGGAACGCCCATCCCCACTACTCGGAGTCGAAGAATCTGGCCATCATTCATAACGGTATCATTGAGAACTACGCCGACCTGAAGCAGAAGTTGCAGCAGAAGGGCGTGAAATTCGTGAGCGACACCGACACCGAGGTGCTGGTGCAGCTGATTGAGTATATCAAGGAACACAAGGATGTCGACTTGCTGACGGCCGTTCAGGTGGCGCTGCATCAGGTAATAGGCGCTTATGCCATTGCGGTGCTCGACAAGCGCGACCCTGACCAGATTATTGCCGCCCGCAAGCAGAGCCCGTTGGTGGTGGGCATCGGCGACGACGAGTTCTTCCTCGGCTCGGATGCCAGTCCTATTGTTGAGTACACCGACAAGGTGGTCTATCTCGAGGATGGCAACATTGCGGTTATCCGCCGTGGCAGGGAACTGAAGGTGGTGAGTATTCTGAACGAGGCACAGGAACTGCACGTCAAGACCGTCGACATTGATTTGGGACAGATTGAGAAGGGCGGCTATCCGCACTTCATGCTCAAGGAGATATTCGAGCAGCCCGAGTGCCTGACCAACTGTATGCGCGGTCGTGTAAACATTGAGTCAGACCACGTAACGCTTTCCGCACTAATCGATTACCGTCGTGAACTGCTCTCGGCAAAGCGCATTGTCATCGTGGCTTGCGGTACATCGTGGCACGCCGGGCTGATAGGCAAGCAGATTATCGAGACACTGTGTCGCATTCCCGTTGAGGTGGAGTATGCCAGCGAGTTCAGATACCGGAATCCTGTCATCGGGAAGGACGATGTCGTGGTGGCCATCAGCCAGAGCGGCGAGACGGCTGACACGTTGGCCGCTGTACAGCTGGCAAAGGAGAACGGAGCCTTCATCTATGGCATTTGCAATGCCATCGGAAGCAGTATTCCCCGCGCTACCGACACGGGTACCTATATCCACGTGGGGCCTGAGATTGGCGTGGCCTCGACGAAGGCCTTTACCGGCCAGGTGACTGTGCTGACGATGTTTGCCCTGGCTCTTGCCGAGGCAAAGGGCACCATCGGGCGTGCTGAGTATCTGCGGATTGTGAAGGGACTCAGCGAGATTCCCGACAAGATACGTGAGGTTCTGCAGACCAACGAGAAGGTGGCCGACCTCGCACGCACGTTTACCTACGCCCATAACTTCCTCTACCTGGGTCGCGGCTATTCTTACCCGGTGGCCTTGGAGGGCGCGCTGAAGCTGAAGGAAATCAGCTATATCCACGCCGAAGGCTATCCGGCAGCCGAGATGAAGCATGGCCCTATAGCTCTGATTGACAGCGACATGCCCGTCGTGGTTATAGCAACACATAATGCCATGTACGAGAAAGTGTTGTCGAACATACAGGAAATCAAGGCCCGTCAGGGCAGGGTAATCGCCCTTGTCTCGAAAGGCGACGACACCATTGCCCGGATTGCCGACGAGGTGATTGAGCTGCCCGACGTCTTGGAGTGCTTGGAGCCGCTGGTGGCAACCATCCCGCTGCAGTTGCTCGCCTACCACGTGGCCGTCTGCAAGGGCAAGAACGTCGACCAGCCGAGAAACCTGGCAAAGTCGGTGACAGTGGAGTGACGACAATAAACGGACGAATAAACCAATAACCCGAAAATCTATATGGATGCAGAGAATGCCTTAGAGTCGCAGATTAAGAAAAGCGACTACAAAATACTGATTGTCGACGACGTGGTCAGCAACGTCTTACTGCTGAAGATATTGCTCTCCAACGAAGGCTTTCAGGTGTGTACGGCCAATAACGGCAGGTTGTGTATCGAGCAGGCGCGCACAGAGTCGCCCGACCTGATACTTCTCGACGTGATGATGCCCGACCTGAGCGGCTTCGACACGGCGGTGATACTGAAGAAGGACCCTGAGCTGAAGGATATCCCCATCATCTTCCTCACGGCCTTGAACAGTCCGTCAGACCTGGTGAAGGGCTTCTCGGTGGGAGCCAGCGACTTCCTGTCGAAGCCTTTCAACAAGGAGGAGCTGCTCGTACGCGTGATGCACCAGATAGAGTTCCTGGCAGCCAAGCGTACCGTCGTCAGGCAGAACCGCGAGCTGATGGCTACCATCAACAACCGCGACAAGATGTACAGCGTCATCGCCCACGACCTGCGCTCGCCGATGGCCTCTATCCGTATGGTGCTCAACCTGGTGGTGGCTTCGCTGTCGCCCGAGCAGATAGGGCCCGAGCTGTTTGATCTGCTCGACAAGGCCAACCGCGAGTCGGAGGATGTTCACGACCTCTTGGACAATCTCCTGAAATGGACGAAGAGCCAGACGGGCCGTCTGAATGTCCTGTTGCAGGACCTCGACCTCAACGACATCATCCCCGGCGTGGTGGACATTTTCGAGATGATAGCCGTCACCAAGAAAATCAAGCTCACCTACAGCGGGTCGTCGGTCGTCGTGCGGGCCGACAATGACATGCTGAAGACCATTGTCCGCAACTTCATGTCGAACGCCATCAAGTTCTCGCCCGAGAACTCTACCATCGAGATTACCATTACCTCGGATGCCGACTTCGCCAGAATCAGTGTCCATGACCACGGTGTGGGTATTGCTTCCGAACGCCTTGACACCATCTTCCATAAGGGTGATTCGACATACGGCACCGACGGCGAGGAGGGCTCGGGCCTGGGCTTGCTCCTCTGTCAGGACTTTGCGCGCAAGATAGGTGGCGACGTCCTGGTAGAGTCCGTCGAGGGCGAGGGGTCTACGTTCAGCGTCTTGGTACCGCTGAAAAAGGACTGAGCACTCTCAGCGGCTGATGTCGTAGTCGAAGTAGTCGAAGGCTGCCTCGCCCCCGTCGCTTTCCGTCGTGTAGCAGTACAGTCCCACGCGACTGCCCTTCCAGCTGCCCATCTGCAGGCTGAAGACCTCGCCGACGGGTTCAAAACGCTTACCGTCATGGCTCACCGCGAAGCTGTGGCGGTTTTCCTTGCTGTCGACGCTGACGCACAGGTAGACGGCCTTGCCGCTCCACGGTTTTACCTTCTGCCGCTTGCCGTCGCTCTCGATGTACAGCCAGCGCTTGCCCTTCTCCTGACTGATGCCGATGCCCATGAACTGGCGGCCCGTGCAGAGCAGTCCGGCGTGGGTGCCGTCCTTCAGCTGCGCGCAGTCCATCTTCGTCGTCGCCGTGCTCGCGTAGCCCATCGTCTTCTGCGTCAGCATGTTGCGGCTCTGCTTCATCGTCGTAGCCTTCATTGCCCTGAGCGTCAGCCAGCCCTTGCGCGTGGTCAGGCTCCAGGCGTCGTCGGCGGGGTTGTGGTTCCACTGCCATTGCGGGCCTAACGTTCGCTGCTGCTGTCCTGTCCAGTATTGCTCCGTGCCGCCGAAGTCGTCGCTGGTCTGCGGCAGGGCAGGCTTCGAAGGCAGCGGACAGGTCCATACGCTGACCGGCTCGCCGATGCCGTTGCCGTCGATGTCGACACCCATCAGCGGCCAGCCGTCTGACCATCGCGCGGGCTGCAGGTGTACCACGCGGCCCCGTGGCGACGACTCCTGGAAGTGGTAGAACCACCACTGGCCGTCGGGCGTGTCGACGAGTGCCCCCTGGTGCGGGCCGTTCACGTCGGTGCTGCCTTTCTCCAGTACCACGCGCTTCTCGTAGGGCCCGTAGATGTTCCGCGAGCGCAGCACCGTCTGCCAGCCCTGGCCGACGCCGCCCTCGGGGATGATGAGGTAGTAGTAGCCCTCGCGCTTCAGGAACTTCGTGCCCTCGGCCACGGGACCGGTGTAGACCGTCACGCCCTCGTCGAGCAGCTGCCTGCCGTCGGCCGACATCCTGTGGACGATGATCGGCCCTGCGCCGTGCTGGCTGCGCCCCAGGTAGGCCTGGCCGTCGTCGTCCCAGAAGGGGCACGGGTCTTCCCACTTCGGCACCTGGCGGACGCAATGCAGCGGTGCCCACGGCCCACGGGCATCCTTGGCCGTCGTCATGAACAGTCCCTCGTCGGGCGTGCAGAAGTAGACGTAGAACAGTCCGTCGTGCCAGCGGATGGCCGGAGCCCACGAGCCGCCGGCGAAGTGCCGGTTCTCGTTCCAGCCCGGATAGTCCAGACGGTCGAAGATCTGGCTGACGATGCGCCAGTTCACCATGTCGCTGGACTCCAGCACCTGCATGCCCATATAGTGGAAGTCGGAGGCCGTCATATAGTATTTCTCTCCGACGCGTATGACGTCGGGGTCGGAGTAGTCGGCGTTCAGCACGGGGTTGATGTACGTGCCGTTGCCCTGGTCGCCCCACGCCAGCCGCTGTTGGGCGGATGTGGGCTGCCAGCTGGCTGCTGCGAGCAGCAGTAGTGTGAAGATTCTGCTTTTCATTGTCTCTGTCTTTTACTTATTCCCTTTTTACTTTTTATACCTTTCAAACTACGGCCAAGGCTCAAACTGCAGTTCCAGCTCTGTCCAATGCTGCCGGGAGGCCGGCCCTCCGTTCGTCGGGGGACTTCCCGGATTGGATACTCCCAAGCCGATGAGCCGGATAGGGTGGGAGTGGTACTCTACGCTTTGCATCAGCTGCTTGGCCAGCGGCAGGATGTCGTCTTTGGTCTGTAGCACGTGGTTGGCGGTTATGCTGCGGGTAATCTGTTGGAAGTCGGAGAATTTCACTTTCAGAGTCAGCGTCCTGCCCTCGAAGCTGTTCTTCGCGATGCGCCTGACCAGCTCGAGCACCGTGTGGTAGAGCTGGATGGTGACGGCGGCGTTCTCGCTGATGTCCGTCTCGAAGGTCTGCTCACAGCTCACCGACTTGCGCTCCCACTCCGAGACGACGGGACGGTCGTCGACTCCGCGCGAGAAGTCGTAGAACACCTGGCCCATCTTGCCGAACTCCTGGGTCAGCCGGCTCAGCTGCATATTCCTCAGGTCCAGGCCCGTGAACACGCCCATGCGGTGCAGCCGCTCTGCCGTCTTCTGTCCCACGCCCCAGATTTTCTCGATTTTCAGCTGGGCGATGAAGTCGAGCGCCCTGTCCGGGTGAATCACCGTCAGTCCGTCAGGCTTGCGCCAGTCGGAGGCAATCTTGGCCAGAAACTTGCAGTAGCTCACGCCTGCCGATGCCGTCAGTCCTGTGGCCTCACGGATGCGCTGCTTGATTTCGCGGGCTATCTCCACGCCCAGCTCCATGCCGCGCTTGTTCTCGGTCACGTCGAGAAAGGCCTCGTCGAGCGAGATGGGCTCTATCAGGTCGGTATAGTCGTGGAATATCTCGTGCAGCTGCGCCGACACCTCCTTGTAGCGCTGAAAGTGGGGCTCGACGATGATCAGCTGCGGACACAGGTGCTTCGCCACCTGAATGGACTGCGCTGAATGCACGCCGAAGCGCCGGGCCTCGTAGCTGGCCGTCGACACCACGCCCCGCTCGGCATCGTGCCCCACCGCTATCGCCTTGCCTCTCAGCTCCGGGTTGTCGCGCTGTTCCACAGCCGCAAAGAACTGGTCCATGTCCACGTGGATAATCTTCATCGCCTCATTCCTCTCGTCTTGACCGTGCAAATTTACGAACTTTTCTGCATTGGTGCAAGCGCAAAGATTATTTTCCGCAGAAATTTCCTCGTAATATTTGGAACTTACGTAAAAACTCCTTAAATTTGCAGGCGAAAAGATAATACGAACAAGCTTATGAATGAAATGACAAGAGTTATCAACATCTCGCTCAACGTTCCAGAAACCTACCAGTTGGATGAGTTGACACGCCAGCTAACCGAGTACGGAGAACGGCTGATAGCGAGGAGCAAGCCGATGGCAAAGCCCCGTCGTCGCCCAAGCCGTGACTTCCTCAAATCCTTTTCATTGCCAAAGGGAGCTACCTCTGAGCAGCTCATTGACGATTATCTCGCAGAGAAGTACGGCGTATGAAATTGTTTCTCGATACTAACGTGTTCGTGGAGTTCATAGAGCATCGTAAGCAGTACGAGCCTGTGAGCCTGATAATCGATGCCATCATCGAAGAAGAGCATTCGGCCTGTATATCGGCAGGTAGCCTGTACACGCTGGCCTACATATTTGAGCGTGGCCTGAAGCAGCAGGACGTTCATAAGCCTGAACTCACTATGCGTATCCGCCATCTGATGGCAGAAGTGTTGAATATGGCGACCGTTGTGCCGCTGGCTCATGCAAGTGCCGAGTCTGCCGTCTTCGACGAGTCATTTGCTGATATCGAGGACAGCTTTCAGTATAGGAGCGCACTTGAGAACCGCTGCCAGATACTGATAACTATCAATGAAAATGACTTCAAGAATGCCGACCAGTCAAGGATGGCTATCTTGACGCCATCTGCTTTCGTGGAGAAATATATGAATGTCGAACCCTTAAAACCGCTGATGCCTATGGGCTGAGAATAACATAAAAGTAACACAAAAGTGACGGTACTTTTTGTGTAAAAAACAATCCCCGGGATTCTTGGCGAGTCGCGGGGATTGCTGTTACTTGCAGTACCCGATGCGGACGAAGCGGCGGGGTGGGGCGAAGGGGGTATTTGCCCTGATTGAGGAACTCTGCCAACATAAAATGCTTACTGAGGCGAGTGTTTTTCATTGATTTTCCTTGTTATGAGTTTCACGTAATAGTCGAGTCCGAAGATGCTGGCGGCCAGCAGGAAGGCCTGGGCCACGTAGACCAGGAGTCCGCCGGCCACGTCGTCGATGTGGACGACCTGATACGCCACGAGCGCGATACTGCTCACGATGAGCAGCACCGCACAGGCGTACTGAGAGATTTTGAAACCTTCCTTTTTCATTTACCTCATTACTTTTGACTTCGTCGACTTCTACATCATGACGTTCCCAGCCGCACCTCCCAGCAGGAGGGTGATGATGTAACTAATCACTTGAAGAATCGTTTTCCATTTCTTGTTCATAACTTCTGTGTGTTTTTGATGGTGAATAAATCGTGTTAATCGTGCTCTTCGGCACAGGTACAAAGGTACGAAAAATTATCGACGCCACCAAATATTCCTGTACTTTTCTTTGGTCATTCAGAAACAATTTGTAACTTTGCACCGTCATTCCATGGATTGACTATCCGGTATTATCTTTATGGGTGACAGAATCCCTGTTATGTTAGTAAAATCGCCTAACAGAATATTACCGAAATAAACTACTAACGTTTGAGTGAGATGAACACTTTACGCCCAGTCCTCGATACTGATGCCCTCGATATGCTCAAAGTGCTTGCGGTTATGAGTCACCACCACGAGCCCCTTGGCCTTTGCTGCGCTGCCAATAAGCAGGTCGAAGTCGTCAATCTTCTTTCCTGCCTTCCAGAGCGCAGTCCTCTCTTTGGCAAAGGTATGAACGGTTTCATGGCAAACAACAGTTCAGCCACCACAGCGTCTGTAATATAGCACTCGTTTTCGTCTATCTCGTTGAGTCTGTTCTCAATACTGCGATTCCCTCTGAGCAGGAAAACGCAGATGCTGGTGTCGAGCAGATATCCTTTCATAGCTCAACATCGAATGTGTTAGTGGTCCGGGCAGAACGAATGTCACTGACTATTTCCTCAGCAGAACGAGCGTCCTTCCATGTTCCTGCGAAGCGGCTTGCCCAGCCTTTCTTGTGCGAGGATGTTTGCTCATCGGCAACCGTTATGGAACTGCTTAACAGGGCTATCAGCTCTATCTTCTCCGTATTGCTCAAGTCCTTAAGCTCCGACCAATACCGTGCGCTGGCAGGCGATGTGACATTCAAACCATTTATGCTCATATACTTACTTGTTTGTTATTCCGCTGCAAAGATAAGTATTATTTCCGAAACGACAAATAAAAACAAGAAATAATTGCCTATGGACGACTACAAAATCATAGTAGAACAGGAGCATCAGACGGTGGCGGCGAGCAGGAAGGCCTGCGCCACGTAGACCAGGAGTCCGCCGGCCACGTCGTCGATGTGGACGACTTGATACGCCACGAGCGCGATACTGCTCACGATGAGCAGCACGGCACAGGCATACTGTGAGATTTTGAAGCGTGTGTTTTCCATCGTATTTTTCCTTTTGTTGACTCTACAAAGGTACGAAAAAAAGGTGAGACGGCCAAATTATTTCTGGGAAAATATTTGGTTTGTCGGGAATTGTACTCAACTATATCAGGCATGTAGCCCGGGATTAGCAAATCATTCGCTAAAAAACTACGAAAATTTGCGATTTCTGCAAGTTTTTCATTCAGCTATGCGATTATTCAAAAAATAAATTGTACCTTTGCCCCTGCATCGAGCCGAAAGGTGAACGTGCATTGACATCGTGGGTATATTGAATATACGTATTCAATTCTGATGGTTCTACACCTAAAAATGTCCGACCAACATTACGAAGAACCGAGGAATGTGAGTACGCCGTTGTTAGGCGTACCACTTCCTTTCGTTTCTTCGTAAGGGTTTAAATCTTTGGTCGGACGCGAATTCCTGGGTGTAGAGATGATTGAGAAGCTGGTACGCTTTCTTTATGCCCTGGCGTCAACTAACTTAGAACATAGATTTAGATTTTTAAAGCGTCCGACCAACTATGCCGAAGAATCTATCAAAGGGGCAGTATGCCCAGGAACCATCATTGTATGGCATCCATGATATCCTGACGGAAATCCGCCAGAAGTCACTAACTGAGAAAGAAAAGGGTACAGACTTTGAACGTCTGATGAAACTCTGGTTTCTTACCGACCCCCGTTATGCCAATCTGCAACAAGTCTGGCTGTGGGAAGAATTTCCTGCCCGCAAGGACTTTGGCGGAAAGGACCTTGGTATAGACCTTGTGGCTCGTACTGAGACGGGCGACTATTGGGCTATCCAATGTAAGTGTTATGCCGAAGATGCTCAAATCTCTA
>CAMHIS010000091.1 GCA_946185285.1 uncultured Prevotellaceae bacterium | reverse complement strand
TGTCAAGCACGGTTCTGTGAGAAGGGAGGGTGAAAGTCCCTCAACTTACTCGACAACAAAAACAGTTACGCCAATGGACAGATAAAAGATAATAGGACATAAGGAAGCGTTGACTTTTTGATTCTTGGTTTCTGTAATTCGCCAAATAAGGAACGCCCAAGGATGATAGAAGTTGATGCTCACGCAAGATGGCGTGAGCTGATACTTGTATCTGGGCGTAAGGCGTTTGGCGATGCCTCAGAAACCGATGCGGAATCAGTTTCACGCCATTTCTTTGTCCGATTAGGAAAGTTTAACGCCCTCGGAGGCCATATTTCCGCGTGAACGGAGTATAATAATAGTAAGGACAAATATAAACGAAAAGAACAATGAACAAGAAAACCATCATCACCGCACTGCTCGCCCTCGCCGCATTGACGGGACAGGGACAGACATTCACTCCCGTTGTGGAGGACAGCATCGATTTCGTTATCACAGGTAAAACAACTGCACAGACCGACAGCGTGGCCTGGTTCAAGGTTGCTCCGTTTGGCGGTGGAACGATGAAGGTTCCGCTTACAGGGGGGCAGTTCCGTGTCACAGACCGTTTGCCTCGCCATACATTCATCCAAATTGGCGACAATGCTGGAAACGACCTCCGCTTCATCGTGGAGGAAACGCCGACAGACATCAATCTCGTCACAGGCGAGGTGTCGGGTAGTGACTAGCAGCAACGCTTCATCCGCTGCCAGATGCGTGAACGCGACATTGACCGTGTAGCTGAGCCGTGGTGGGATAGCCTTAGCGACGAGGAAAAAGACAGAATCATTGATATGAGAGGAGGCAGACTCTCCAACGCAACAGCAAAGGACAGCGCAAACTTTCGGAAATGCGAGGAATTTATGGGCGATCGCGATGCACTCGTCCGCCAGAACATCCGCGAGAACAAAGACAACATCATCCCAGCATATTATCTCTTTGTGCATCACTCCGAACTTAGCTATGAGCAAAAGCGGGAGTTCATGAGCGAGGATGCGCCTTATGCCCATCACCCGGCTATGGAGCGACCTTGGAAAGCCTATTGGGGCATGCTTCTGCAAATGAATATCACGGTCAAACCTGCCCCCGACTTCGAGGCCGAAGCTCCCGACGGCACGATGCACCACCTTTCGGAATACGCGGGGCGTGGGCAATATGTGCTGATTGACTTCTGGGCGTCATGGTGTGGCCCCTGCATCGGTTCCTTCCCGTTCATGAAGGAAATCTATGCCACCTACAAAGACCGGGGCCTCGTCTTCCTTGGCGTTTCGTGCGACAAAGACCGCGACGCATGGCTGAAAGCCCTTGAAAAGCATCAACTTCCGTGGACGGCTCTGCGCAGTCCTGCTCGCAAGGGCGATGCCTGCGACCTCTACGGCATAACCGGCATTCCCGCCGTAATCCTCATTGCCCCCGATGGTAAGGTTATCTCCACCGACTTGGAGGGCATGGAACTGAAAGCGAAACTCGCAGAAATCTTTAATGACAAATAAAATAATGAACAAGAAAACTATCATCACCGCGCTGCTCGCCCTCGTAGCAATGGCGTTCGCCTCTTGCTGTAGCGACGAGCCACAATGGGCAGACCCAGAGGCACACGAAAAGACGGAGCAACTGCGGGCGCAATACACGTCGTACATCGTGGGTACATGGCACTACGAGAAAACCATTGAGAAGCAGCGGGCATTCGAGCGACTGACGTTCAACGCCGACGGAACGCTCAGCGGACTGCGCAAATGGCAGTCGCGGCAGGTCGTAACCGTTGACGGCGAGGAGCAGTACACAGACTGGGAGGATGTACCCGACATGAACGGCACCTTCAAGGGCACATGGAAGCTCGTTTGGGAAAGAAATATGAGCGGTGTAGGCGAAAACCGCCTTACTATCTTAGCCGATTGGGACGATGAGACCAACCCTGTCATAGCGTATAGCCACAATCCGCTCTTTGGCTATGCTGACGAAACTACTCTGCAATTTGCGGGCCATTGGCAGGACAGCGACGGCTGGACAATCTACGAGCGCGGCGAGGCGGAACCGAGTTTCTGATGCCCAGAAAAAGGACTGATTCGTCACAAATCACCGCCCAATCCCACCATTTCTCTATTAAATAAGCATAAAATCGCATACGGATGATACAACGTATGCGATTTTTTCTATCTCTAATAAATAATAAACGGAGTCGGAAAGTTCCGAGACCTCCGCGTGGGTTAGAAATATGGAGTAATAAAGAAATTACTCGCCCAATCGGCTCGGAAAGTAGAGTAATTTACAATTTACTCGGCCGCGCAGGGTTGCACGAAAGAGTAGTGAGGCTTACAACTCAACATTCTGGGGCGAGCGAGGGAGTTGTAAGCCTTACAAGTCCCTATTGTATAAATGTCGAGAATGTGAAATACCATAATGATGGTATTCGAAATGCCACGATAGGGCGATTGCTTGTTTGTCGGAATCTATGTACTTTTGCAGCGTGATTTTTAAACCGACGATATGAAATACGAAACGAAAGTACTGACCACAAAATATCAGAAGGCGGACGCATACGGGGCACTGTCGATGCCCGTCTACTATACGGCGGCGTTTGAGTTTGAGTCTGCCAAGGCCATGGGCGACGCATTTTGCGGTCGCTCCATGGCTCCGTCGTATGCCCGCATCGCCAACCCCACAGTAACCTATCTGGAGGAGCGGGTGCGGCAGATTACGGGAGCCACCAGCGTGACGGCACTCAACACGGGGATGGCGGCCATCCACTATGCCCTGACGGCTGTCAGCGCAGCAGGACTCAACATCGTGGCCTCGAAGCATCTGTTTGGCAACAGCGTCTCGCTGCTCCGCGACACCCTCGGCGCGTTTAGTGTGGAAGCCCGTTTTGCTGAATTCACCAACCCCGAGGAGGTGGCGGCGCAGATTGACGACAAGACCTGCGCGCTGTTCTTCGAGATCATCACCAATCCGCAGCTGTTTGTGGCTGACATCCGCCGACTGGCCGACATCGCCCACCAGGCAGGCGTGCCCCTGATTGCCGATACCACCATCGTGCCCTTCTCCGCTTTCCGTGCCGCCGACTTCGGTGTGGACATTGAAGTAGTGTCGAGCACGAAATATATCTCTGGCGGCGGTACAGGACTCGGCGGTCTGCTCATCGACTACGGACGCTTCGACTGGAGCCAGTCGCCATCCCCTGCCCTACAGGCCCGCACCAGGAAGGTTGGAAAGAAGCTGGCGTTCACAGCCCGTGTAAAGACAGAACTGGTGACGAACCTCGGTGCGCTGATGACGCCCCAGGTGGCGTATATGGAGACCCTCGGTCTCGACACGCTCGACATCCGCTTCCGTCGCCAGGCGGAGACCACGTTGTGGCTCGCGCGTCAGTGCCAGCAGCTGCCGGAAATCAAGCGCGTAAACTATACCGGTCTTGATGATAACCCCTTCCACGAACTCTCACTCAAGCAATTCGGCTCCTTGCCAGGTGCCGTCTTCACCATCGACCTCGCATCGAAGGAAGCCGCATGGGCGTTCATCGACAAGCTGCACATCATCCGTCGCGCCACGAACCTCTTCGACCGCAAGTCGCTGGCCATCCATCCTGCCTCCACCATCTTCGGACTCTTCACTCCAGAGCAATGCGCCGCGATGTCCGTCGCCGAGACGACGGTCCGCCTGAGCATCGGCCTCGAAGCCGGTGAGGATTTGCTGGAGGATATTATTCAATCTTTAGGGATTGTTGAAAGAAAGACGAATCACAATTGAAATGAATCCGTCATTCCGTCACTTTCTATCTATCACGCTTGTAGTCAGTAGGTTACGTAGTGACAGATTAAGGTGAAGGATGACGGATGGAGGAATGAACAGTGAGGAACGGGACGGTCGTCTTGGCCGTCCGCAGTGATTCAGCATCCCGTGAACAATTATTCATCGCCCGTGAACATAGGTCATGAACATCGACTTCGTGCAGCGGTGTACACATACTGGTGACGCCAGTCGCAACCGACGTGCATCCGTCATCCGTCACCATTATCCGTTACCACGTATCATATTGTTTATCAGCTACTTTCGCTACGGTGACGGATGCGACGGATTCATTATGAGTCAGAGTATTTCCTGTATGTGGTACAGCGGTCTTCTTTTTGTTTCGGAATAGATTTGTCCGATGTATGTGCCTACGATTCCCAATGAGATGAGTATGAATCCTCCTACGATCCAGATGGAGAGTATGAGTGAGGCCCATCCCGGCTGTATATGTCCGAAGAAGAATGAGTATGCGACGTAACAGGCAATGAGCAGTGCCACGATGAGGAACAGAATACCGATGTTGTAGATGGCGTAGAGCGGTCGTACTGAGAATGCAGTGATTCCGTTGAGAGCGAGTTTCATCATCTTGTGGACTGTGTATTTAGATTGTCCTGCATATCTTTCTCGTATGACATCGTCGACGGTTGTGTGTTTGAGTCCGATCATGGGGATGAGTCCTCGTAAATACAGGTTGTGCTCCTTATATGTGGAGAGCATATCGAGGGCCCGTCGGCTCATCAGGCGGAAGTCGGCGTGGTTGTAAACGCTCTCTACGCCCATGGACCTCTGTATTTTATAGAAGGTCTGTGCTGTAAGTTTCTTGATGACGGGGTCAGCCTTTCTTGAGACCTTCACTCCGTAGACGATATCGTTACCATCGTTGAAGTCTCTGATCATTTTCGGGATGCACTCTATGTCGTCCTGCAGGTCAGCATCGAGCGTGATGACGGCGTCGGCCCATTCCCTTGCTGTCATCATTCCGGCCATGATGGCGTTCTGATGCCCTACGTTTCGTGACATATTGATACCCCTGACGAAGTTATTCTCCGCATGTAGTTGGCGGATAATCTCCCACGTATGGTCGCGGCTGCCATCGTTGACGAAAACCATCATGGAGTCTTTGCTGATAAGTCCTTCTGCAATCATTCGCTGAAAGAGGGCCGTCAACTGCTCCACGCTGTGTTGTAGCACATCCTCTTCGTTATAACATGGTGATACGGTTGCTAATCTGATCATTTTCCTGCGTTTTACTTTTTAACTTTCTCCACAAACTCTGTGAATGTGACAAACTCATGGCCATGAGCGAGGAGCATCTTGACGAGGCGGTCGAGTCGTTGGCACATCTGCTGGCCACTGTGGTTCCTGATGATGAAGGGCATCTTGAACTCCGGGTGCTCCTTTAGTTCGAAGAACTCCCAGGGATGGAAATATGTGACGAAATAGCCATCCTTGCTGAGTACGCGGCGCGTCATCCAGTGATAGAGTCGTTCCGGGAGGTTGTGGAGGGCGAGCCAGAATAGCGGAAATCGGATGATCGGCGTGACTGAGGCGGGAATCTGCATGACGCCATCTTTCATAAACCAGGTGCGTGGCTCCGTGAGGTGCATATAGCGTCCTGGGATGAAAGCCGGGTTCAATGACGAGTTGTAGCGATAGCCTACTCGCTTAATCTCAGACTCCACCACGGGGAACATACGTGGCTGGCGATAGCCATAGACGTTGCGGCCCGTTACGCGCTCGACGATTTCCTTTGAACGTGCAAAGTCGGTATCCTTAGGCTGCCAGTGATCCACGCCGTGGCAGGCCACCTCGTGACCTTCGTCTATGATGCGCTGCATCACCTCAGGTGCCTGCTCGGCGAAGTTACCTGTGCAGAAGAAGGTGGCTCTCACGCCGTTCTGTCTGAGCACATCGAGGATGCGTTTGGTGCCTACTTTCGAGACTGCCATGCCTTGTTCTAACGTGAAGTCGACACCATGCTCGCGAGGCACATCGAACTCTTCTGTGTCAAAGCTCAAAAGAATCATACGATTATATTTTTATTAAGACAATATTCAAGCCATACATATATTTGTAGGAGATATCCTCCACGATATTGTTGACCAGTCGCAAGCCCAGATGCTCGCAGCCTTCCTTGCCGATGTCGGGATCGGCCATCTTGCCCGCCAGATGAAAGCGTAAGAATAATCATCGCCTGTCATCGGGATTAGCAAGTTGCGAATAAGAAATGGTATGGCAAATAATAGTAATACCACCTGCCAAGGTATATGCCTCCAGAATTCTGTTAGTAACAGTAGGAATCGTGCCATGTAGCGTTTGCTTTTGGAAATTTTTATGCAAAGATAAGCAAAAATAATAAAAAGGTAAAAAAAGAGATGCTATTTTCAGTCTTTTTTACTACTTTTGCATTAAAATCAAACTAGATGAATATATATCCTTTAAATTCAATCCAAGAAGGGAACACCTGTCCTCATCTTCCAACTTAACAATGTCAAACTGGTCGAGGATGTTGTCGGGCAGTATCAATGATACTACGCCATACAGTAAGTTTCTCTCTTTCTCTGTCATACCTCTATATAAGATGGCGCAAAGGTACAACAATTCTGCCGGACATACAAATAAATCCTTTGTTTATGCTGTCATACAAGGTCTGTGTGGGTCAGCCACGGAAAAATCCGAGTGCGCCGCCATTGCTCTCAGTTCACAGCAAGTGGAGAAGCTCACGTCTGTCCTGGAGTCCACTGAGCATTGTATGCGCTACTCCGGTGACGTCAATTATCTGCAAGTGCTGCTTGCTCGTCAGTCTTTGCTTCATGCCCGTCTCTCTCTGCTGAGTCACCGCTATGGCCTATTGGAATGCAGCATACAACTGTATAAGGCTTTAGGCGGTAAGTTCTAATGAAAGCAGAAGCCGCCACTATTTCTCTGTGTGAAATGGTGGCGGCTTTTTTGAGGCTGTCACACTGTGACAGCATAGAGGACAGGAGGCAGGCTACTCCTTGTTTCCGTTGAGTGAGTAGATGTAGACGTTGCCGGAGAACTCGGGAGTGACGGTGTCGCCCTTGGTGTAGTTCACGAGCTTGCCCGTGATGACGACCTCGTCGCCCACCTTGATTTTGTTTTCGTCTGTGAACTTCTGGTTTCCCAGGTCGAGTGCGCGGAATACAGTCAGGGCGTTGGTGTCGGTTCCGTCATCGGAGATGTTGAAGGTTGCGTTTCCGTAGCTGGTCGAGACCTCCTTGATGGAGGATATCCTGCCTTTTGCGAAATAGATGACTCCGTCGGTGGTGGCGCCTATCTCCTGGCACTTGGCGATGGCCTGTGCCACAGTGAAGGGGTTGTACTCTGTTCCGGCGGGAGATTCGCCGGACGCACTGGTCTTGCCGTTGACGGAGACGAGCCAGCTATTCTTGCTTGCGAACTCGGGTGTGGTACCCTTGTAGTCGATGACCTTACCGCAAACGATGACCTCGTCGCCGACAGCGATCTGGGTCTGTCCCTCCTCCCAGGGTTCGTTTTCGAAGAAGTAGCTGCTGAAGACGGTGAACACGTCGTTCTCCTTTCCGTCGCATGAGATGTTGTAGGTAGCCGTTCCGTACTGTGCGCTGTACTCGTACCTGATGCTGGAGATCCTGCCCTTGACGTAGACGTTGCCGGGCGACTCCTTGTCGGGTCCCAACGCCCTGGTGTAGTTGAGTGCAGCTGTCACGTTGAAGGGGTCGGCGGCAGTGCCCTTGCCCGCAGGCGGGAATGCGACCCCCTTCTGTGTGATGTTATAGTCCAGTTGGGAGTTGTTTTTTCCGCTGGATGACGTAAATGTGATGGTTCCAGTGCGCTTGTCCTGGCTGTTGGGTGCGATGTTGAACTTGTAGACGGCGGTGTCGGCAGGGTTCTGATCGAAGATAGTCTTCGTTCCTCCCTTGTATGAGACGCCGTCGTAGCTTATCCAGCTCTTTGCTTCATCGTCAATGTAGTAGTAAGCTCCGCTGCCCTTGTATGCAATCTTCACCTCTATCTGTCCTCCCTCCAAGTCGACGGTTGGTTCAGGCGTGACGACGGAGATGAGCGACTTCACGATGTTGACGACGGTTACATTGACCAGTTCGTAGGTAGTACCGTTGTAGATGCTGAGTGGTCCTTCTACTGTGATGATGTCTCCGGTTTCGAAGCCCCAGCCGTCGGCTCCGTCGATGGGATTCACCTTTCCGGCCTTTCCGTTTTTGTCGAGTGTTCCGTAGATGTATAGTCCATCCTGGTTTTTCGGTGTAGATGCGAAGTCGTAGGTTCCGTCGTCGAGATACCAGTTACCGTACTCGAATCCTGCGATCTTGGTAACTCGTCCCGTTACGCGGTAGTTTTTGCCGTCGGTGCCGGTCATAACGTCAGCACATGTGGCGTTAGCGGCCTCGAGTGAGCCCTGGCGTACCTTGATGAACTGTTTGTAGTCGCCAACAGTGATGCGTAGTTCTGTCTCGCGTCCGCCGGTGGTGGCATTGGCGTGGAAGGTGACCTTGGTCTCGCCGGGTGAACCGGCGAGCACACTTGCTGTGAGCCATGCGGGTAGTTCGGCAGACTCTTTGTTGACGGTGTTAACCTTGTCGAAGGCCCAGTCATTGGTAGCTGTGATGGTGAGGGTCGCGTCACCTCCAGTCTCGGGGATTATGATGTAGGTCTGGTCGACGCTGATGTTGCCGAGTGAGCCTATGGGGTCGTCGTCGGAGCAGGCGGTGAGGGTCATGAGGGCAGCGGCGCCGCCGCAGCACAGCCAACCTGCGGTAAGAGCTATTGCGAATATATTCTTTAGTTTCATGGGGTTGTTCTCCTTTGATTAGTTGAAAATATACTTGATACCAACTGAAGCATACCAGCACTGGCCGATGGCGTGGTTAAGCACCCATGTGTCGTTGGTGCTGTTGACAGCCTTCGGTGTTGAGAATACGGGATAGCCCTGTGCGTCAGTGCGCTCGTACTTCAGTATTCGTCCCTCGTTGAGGTCTGGGTTCATGTACTTGCTGACGCCCCAGGCCGAGTTGAAGAGGTTGAGCAGGTTCTTCACGTCGAGGCTGAGCTGCAGGTTGTGCCTTGTCTTGCCGAAGTTCACCTTGAAGTCGTGCTTGTATGCGAAGTCAATGCGGTGAACCCACGGTGAGTAGACGCTGTAGCCCTCGGCATACTCTCCCTGGTGTTTGTTCAGGTAGTCGTCGCCGTGTACGAAGTCCATGAAGCGGGTCTTGTCGTCCTCTGAAGCGAATCGGAACTCGCCAGCAGCCACCTGGCCGTCGGTAGGTATGTAGAGAGCGTCGTAGCTGTAGCCATCGCCGTTCATGTCGTTAGACAGCATATAGGAGTACTTGTAGCCTCCGCGCCATGTTTCGTAGATGATGGAGTAGTGGTTGCCGCTGTTGTCGTTGAGCGTGGCGCTGGTGATGAATCGGTCTGGTGTCAGGTTTGTTGCGTTGTGCAGCATGATGTTGTTCGGTCCCTGATAGGTGGGGATGTATGTGAAGGCCGACTCGGCAGCTGAGCCTGGCAGCGATGTCACCTCCTTTGCAGCGCTGTGGGTGTAGGCAGCCATGAGGTTGAGCCACTCGAAGGGCTGGGCGTTCAGCTGTATGCTTGCCTGCCAGTTGTAGCCTCGGCTTGTGTTCTCGAGGATGAATGCCTTGGTTCCCTGACGGAAGTTGGAGGGGAAGACGGGACGGTTGTCGGCACCGTTCCAGCGTGCGAAGCCCTCTGCGGGCATCATGCTCCAGTCGGAGATGCAGACGTCGTTGACCATTTTGTTGAAGATACCCTCAAGCGTGACGGTGAAGGGGAACGAGACTGGAATCTGGTAGTCGACTGCGATTGACGATTTCCAGACCTGCGGCAGCTTGAAGTCGGGGTCGACGGCTGAGATACTGGAGGGCACTGTTCCGTCCTCAGGCGTCACGGTCGTGGGGAATATCTGCTTGCCCTCGGCATTGGTCATCGATGTCAGCTTGTTGTAGAGGGCAGTGATGGTGGCGTGGCCGTTCTCGTCGGTGACGAGACCGCCTTTGAAATCTTCCATCGAGTAGCCCAGCTTCTGGCCGTTCTTGGCGTTGAGCTGTGCCTGATACTGGACCATGCCCGAGTTGGTGGGCATATTGGTGAAGAATACCAGGGGCAGACGGCCCATGAACAGGCCTGTACCGCCACGCACCTTCAGCGACTTGTCGCCGAAGACGTCCCATGTGAAGCCTACGCGGGGCGACACCATGACGTTGTTCGAGGGCCAGGTGCCGGTGTCGATATGGCGGCCGTTGTAGTCGATGTCGTAGATGGCCTTGTTGGTCATCAGGTCGTTGTTGTTGAAGAGCAGAGCATCGAGGCGCAGACCATAGGTCAGCTTCAGGTTGTCAATGATGTTCCAGTCGTCCTGCAGGTAGAAGCCCAGCTTGTTGTACTGCACGCGGGCTGCGGGCTTCGACTCGCCGTCGTAGCCGTAGGTCAGACAGACAACCTCGGGGGTGGCTCCCTTGAAGAAGTCGTCGAGCGAGAGGTAGCGGTAGTAGCCCGTACCGTTGCGCATATACTGGTTGTCGGCCATCTGGTGCTCGTAGCTCAGACCGCCCATGATTTTGTGCTTGCCCAAGTAGTAGGTCACGTCGTCCTTGACGTTCCAGACGGTGTTGTGGACGGCGTTGTTCCAGGTGAACAGCTCGTAGCCCAGCGCCATGTAGTTGGCTGTGTTGCCCGTGCCGTCGAGGATATCGATGAAGGGGAACTCCGAGGAGTCGGTGCCGCGCACGTCGTCCTTTTTAGAATAGGTTGCCAGGAACTGGTTCGAGAGATTCTCGGTCAGTCGGCTGTTCAGGTCGATGGAGAATGAGTGCACGATGTTCTCCATCGAGTACATCGAGTTGGCGAAGGCCATCGAGTACTGCGACAGGCGGTTGAAGGCTGAGCGCGTACCACCGTCCATCGACGAACCGTTGGTGTTGTTCCAGATATTGTTCTTCG
>CAMHIS010000090.1 GCA_946185285.1 uncultured Prevotellaceae bacterium | reverse complement strand
CCTGCTTGGGCGTCAGGTTCTTGGAGGCCTTCTTATCATAGACAGCCTTGCCGTTCTTCCAACTCTTCATGATTTGCCATTCCATGGGCACCATCATGTCGCCCTTGCTTTCGATGATAACGATGTGATGTTCGGAGGCTGTCGTACTGCCGGGTATTGGATTGCGGTGAACATAGATGTAGAAAGAGGAAGGCACTCTCTTAGAGTCGAAGGTATGGAACATGTTTTCCAATGCCCTTGAATGGTATTCGGAAGTGGGATTGAAGGAGAAATCCATGTCGGGATGCTCGTTCAGGAAAGCCCATGTGGTCTGCTTGATCTGGCTCAGCACCGTGTCGGCCTGTGCGCTGGAGCCCAGCGTGTAGACGGTTCCCCACGTCTCGCTCTTCAGCTGGCGGGGCGAAATCGTGTTCGAGCGAATGACAAACTCCTCGTTGTTCCAATCTTTCTTCTCAATGACATAGGTGCTGTCGTGATAGACGTAGAACTGGCGGGTGGTGATGCCTTTTTGTTTCAGGATGGGCTGAAGCAGCCGTGTGTATGCATCCTTGTCAAACGGTGTGCGCTCTTTCGGCATCTTGCTCACGCTGTCGGGCGTGTACTCATATCTGAAAGTGGCATATCCCTTGAGTCGCCACGGACTCACGTCACTTCCCGGCCAAGGGTCATAGCCGAAGGTGATGATTTCAGGCGCATGATAGTAAAACACATCCCTGTTTCGCCGATAGGTCTGCATGGTGTCGCCGTTAACGTATTCTCCCAAGGCGATGGTATAGCGGACGCTGTCCACCCCGCCACGGTGGTACTCCCAGCTGTAGCTCTCCTTGGCCTCGTCGGTGAGCTGCTGGCAGGTGCGGCGCATGGCGTCATACGCCCGTTTCAGCCGCAGGGTCTCCATCTGGCGCACGCTGTCCAGCTTCTGAGCCTGTGAGTCCTGTTTAGGGTCACCTGTCGGAGGCGTAGGCTGGTAGTCTTTCATCAAGCCGCTGCCTATCATAATGGTCTTGTGGAGCCTACCGTCGTAATAGTAGGAAACGCGAACGCTTCTTCCCAACGCCTCCATTTCGCTCACGAGACTGTCAATCTTCGGATGGCCTTGCAGGCGCTGCTGTATCGTTCCCTGAGCGCGTCCGGCGCTGAGGGCGATGATGATGGCACAAAGTGCTAATACTGTTCTTTTCATAACTTCTTGTCTTTTGGTTGCTGGTTTTGGCGGGAAAACCGCCAAACACTCTTTATTCTTCATTGCTCATTGCTATCGTTGCCTTTTGGGTCATGCTGTTGCCCCGTTCTCTGATTTCCCTCGTCATCTTCACGTAGTCGTCTTGCAGGCTGCTGTTCATCTGCTGCATCATCTGCATGGCAATCCGCTGCTCTTCCTTGGCGATGGCTTGCTGCGCAAGGTCTGCCGCGTCGATGACTTCAGGCTCCACGACGGGTTCTGCCTGCTTTACTCGTTTTGCCATATAGCGCTTGGGCGGGCGAGTCATCTGCAGTATCTCCTTCACCGCTTTCACCGAGTCGGTCGTTTCCACGTTTGTGTTTGTGTGTGGCACAGCCTGCACGGTGTCTGTCTTTACCATGAGACGGGAGGTGTCAGGCTGTTGGTCGTTAGGTTTTATACCTATATATAATAATAGTAAAGCTATGGCGGCAGCGGCACCGATGGCCGGGTAGAGCCACACGTGGCGGCGCTTGTGCTGCAGGTCTTGCTGACCGATGCGCTGCATCACGCTGTCGCAGAAGTCAGCCGACGGCTGGGGCTTCTGCCGTCGGGCTTCCCGTCGGCGCAGGGCTTCGCGTAAATCCTTGTCATTCTGTTCGTTCATCATTTCAATCTTTCAATTCTTCAATTCTTCAATTCTTCAATTCTTCAATCCTTCAATCCTTCATCATTAGTAACAGTTTCTTGCGTATGCGGTGCAGCCTTGTGGCCAGCAGGCCGGGCTCCGCGTCCATGATATAGGCGATGTCGCGCAGCGGGCGGTCATCGTAATAGTAGAGGTGGAGCAGCAGCTGCTCGTCAGCTGGCAGCCGGTCGATGGCGGCGTCTAACTGTTGTATGCGCTCCTCGCGGTCGGTGCTCAAGTCGTCGTCGGTCGTGGGTTCGCTGCGATAATATCGCAGCATACGTGACAGAGGCAGGTCGTCGATGCTCAGCCATTGCAGCCGCTGCCGCTTCAGGTGGTTCAGCGTCGTGTGGTAGGCGATGCGCAGCACCCACGTGAGCCACGACGAGCGCCCGTCGAACTGCCCCAAGGCACGGAACGCACGGACAAAGGCATCCTGCGCCAGCTCTTCGGCATCGCCCGCGTCGCTGACCATGCGGCTGACGAAGTCGAGCACCTGCGCCGAGTAGGTCCTGACGAAGTAGCCGTACTCGTCGCTCCTGCCGGCGAGTATCCGCCTGATGCGCTGCCTCTCTTCCGTGTCGTGGTTCTTGTTCATTCTATCTATATAGACAGCCCACCCGCGAAAATATTACACGGGTGGGCGTTAAAGATTGTTATCCGGCATAAATACTATCAGTATAATCGTTCTGCTTTCAGATTATTTTCGTACTTTTGCAGACATCAACAAAGACATTGACTATTATGACAGCATTAGCACAGCAGGTGAAGAACACCCCGATGGCACCGTACATCGGACTGATGCGGGGCATGAGCAAGCGCGACATCCAAATTGTCGTGAAGTTCCTTAACGCGGTGCTGGATGAGGAACGAGAAGAGAAGGCTACGTCTCCCAAAACCAACGAGGAGATTATCCGTGAGAAGTATAAGAACCTGAAGATTTCGCCTGAAATACAACGCCTTCGCGGTTGCATGAAACTGACCGAAGAGGAAATGCAGGATGAACGTACTAAATACATTCTTGGGCTATGATGAAGGTTTTTCTCGACACGAACATTCTGCTTGACTTCGGCCTTGACCGTGAGAAAGCCGATTATGCCGGTGGCATTCTCCAACTTGGCAAGGAAGGCCTAATTGAACTCTATGCCTCTTATCTCAGTTATGCCAACATGGGCTATATTCTGCGGCATCAGCCCGTCGCAGAGCGTTATGAGTTGGTGCGCATGATGCGTCAGCCTGTAGACGTACTTCCCTGCGATGCCAATCAGTTGGACGCAGGCCTGCTGACTGAGGTTAAGGATTTCGAGGACATGCTTCAATACCAATGTGCTTTGGCTGCTGGCTGCGACGTGGTGGTGACGAACAACAAGAAAGACTTCCATGAGTTCTGTCGTCTACCATTCCTTACAGCCGAGGAGTTCCTTTTGCAATTCAATTACGAGGGATAATCCCGACAGATAAAGATACTGGAGGGGACTTCACAGCGGCCTCCAGCATCGCCCGGGTTTATACTACTCTTTACTAACTTTACTTAATCTTATCGAGTTCCGCAATGGCCATTTGCAGGTAGTTGCGGATGGTGTCGGTAGCGGCGTTGGCTTTCATTTGGGCAATGTCGCGCTTGAGCTGTTCCAGCTCGGCTTTGCCGTTGGGGACATCGGGGAAGTCCGACGAGAAGAAGCCATACTCGCGGGCGCGCTTGCAGAGGGTGTAGACGGAGATGGCGTTGAACTCGGTGTTCTGTCCGGCGAGGAACTGCTGCTTGAGCAGCGAGAAGATAAGGAGGATGTTGTCGTTGCAAAGGAGGTCGTCGGCCGTGACGGGCTGTCCTTGATGCAGGCGGATGACAACGTCCGTTACCGGGTCGGTGTCGTGTTCCAAGGTGTCGTTCCATAGCACGAGGGCATCTTTGGTCTGGAACTTATGGCGGAGCCCTTCTATGCGCTTCTTGGCATCCTTCGCCTTCTGCTGGGCATCGCGGATGAGGCTGTCGAGGGACAGAACGGGGTAGTCCTTGCCGTCCCACTCGACGCGGGCATCGCCTTTGAACAGGATGGGTCCGCTTTTGCGTACATTGGACTTGCCAAGATCGAGGAACGGCCAGTTCTGGTTGGTGAGGGTAGTGGTGGCCGAGGGAATCTTGGCGTAGGTGACGATGTAGCGCACGTCGGTCGCTCCCTTGTTACCGGCTCGCCATTCCAGGGCGTAGGCATAGCGGTGGGTCTTGGTGGTGTCGGCGTCGTCGAGGATGTTGATGTTGATGAAGTTCGTGTAGTCCTTGCCAATGGCCACAAAGCGGTTTGGGTCGTCACCAACCATCAGATTCCGCTCATTACCCACGCGGTTGCCGTCTTTCGACTCGCTCATGCTGTTGATGCCGTAGCAGTTGGGGTTCTCGCGACCGTTGGTCTCGAACTCTTCAATCATCTCGTCAAGCAGGTAGCGTTGTTTCTTGGGGAGTGTGAAGGAGTAGATGTCGCAACGCCATTTCAGTGGCTTTCCCTCTTTCAGGATGTCGCGCTCCTGGCCGAGGCTCTTGGTTACTTCCACTCCGTGGTCACTGGCAATGGTCATCTTAAAGCCCATCTGTTCCTCAATTTCCTTTACGGACTGGGCCGTGGCTGTCAGCGTGACGAGTAGCAGGCTCGCCGTCATGACGGTTTTCATGATTTCTTTCATAGTTGTATTGGTGTTTTGGTTAGAATGCGATGATGGGTTGGGCTGGTGCCGCATCTTCCTCCTCGAAGCTGATGGCGTATGCCCGCAGCGCCTCGGCTTGTGCCTGTCGGCGGTAGGCCACCTGCAAAGCCGCTTCAGCCAGATAGATGTCGGCGAGGGCCTGGCGGTCGGGCGGCACGATGTCTGGTGCGTCACTGGGGGCTTGGTCCTCCGTCGCTGAAGCGTGAGTAGCCTCTGCTGTTAGTACAGGAGTCAAAACGTTTTCCTGCGGTTCAGAGTGCGCAGCCTCATTCGGAGGGGTTAGGGGTGGGGTCAGTATCTTTTTCGTTTGCTTTTTATGAGTATCAATCTGGGGTGTTGATGTTTCAGACCTCACCCCTGGCCCCTCCACTTGAAGGGAGGGGAGTGGCTGCGCCAGAAGTTCCGGCTCATCAGCATCTCCTGTTGGCCATAGTGCTATTCCTGTACCTATTATAATAAATAGGCAAGCTACAGCGGCTACCCACCGCCAATAATAGCTCTTGGCCGGTCTGGCTTCTATCCGCTCCATTACCCGCTCTGTGAAGTCGGCGGGCAGTTGCGGCTGTTTGGCCTCGAACGAGGCCCGGAGTCTGTCGTATCGTTTATCTTCCATGTTCCTTCAGTTTGATATATTGATAGAGTTTCTTACGGATGCGGTGCAGGTGGGTGGCCAGCGTGCCGGCGTCGGTATCGGTGACTTCGGCGATGTCGGTGAGCGGCTGCAGCTCGAAGTAGTGCTGCTGCACGAGCAGACGCTCCGTGGGCGGCAGTCGGCGGATGGCCTCTGTCAGCAGTCGGATGCGCCGGTCGTCGTCGGTGTCCATCACGCTGTCGGCCTCGTCGTCGGGTATGGCCTGCAGCGTCTGCTCGTCGGTTTCGAGCCAGACCACGGTATCGTGGCGCACGCGGTCGAGACAGAGCCGGTAGGCGATGCAGCGTAGCCAGGTGTAGAACGAGCTTCGGCGGGCGTCGTACTGCGACAGCTGACGGAAAGCCTTGACGAAACAGTCCTGCGCCAGTTCCTCGGCATCCTCGCGTCGCGTCACCATCGTGGCAACGAAGGCAAAGAGCCGCTGCCCGTAGCGGTCGACCAGCCTGGCATAGTCTGCCCTGCGACCGTCGTGTAGCACGCGGTCAATGATTTGCTGGTCTGTCTCGTTTTGCTGCTCCATACACTTCTATATACGGCGTTTCCCGCCCAGCATTACATGGCTTAACGTTTTTTACGTTTTTCCGACTGATTGTTATACCGTATGAACAACTGACACAGGTTCTCTTTTTCCTAAAAAGTGGGTGGCTCTCATACGAAAACCACCCACTTTAGTTCAACCCCCAGTCACTTCTTATTCTGCAGAAGCAGGATCCTCCTTGCGCTCCACCTTGAAGTCGGCGGCCGAGAACCACTTGGCGTGGCAGGGCTCCGTAGTGAACTTCGGGTTGACGCTGATGCCGTAGTAGAGGGTGGTGGGGCCGTCAATCTTCACCTCCATCTCGACGTGCTGCCAGCCGTTGCCCAGTCCGCCCTCCTTGCCCTGGGCGGGCATCGAGTGTAGCGCTGTGTAACTGCCGTTAAAGGCTTGGGCGAAGAGGCACACGCCGCCGCCGTCGGCCCGGGCGTTGCAGCTGACGATATAGGTGCCGGCCTCCACCTCCTGTCCGTATTTGGACGATACCTGGAAGCGACGCTCCCGCTCAGGCCCCCACATCTCGACGTCGATATACGCCACCGTGGTGTCGCCCGTGAAGTACTCGCCGCTCTTCACGAAGTCGTCATAGCAGTGATGGCGATTGTCAATCTTCAGGTCGTGTTCCTTCAGATAGTCGCGGGCGTAGTCCGTCATCCAGCCATTATTCTCAACCCGATGTTCGTAGCGCAGCCATTCGTTGTACTCCATGATAGCGCCGCCGCTGGGGAAGATGGTGAACAAGGCTATCAGCCAGACGACGATCCAGGCGATGCGCTGGGCCGTGCCCATGGGCTGCACCCTGCCGGCTTTTGAGAGCAGCATGTGGCCGATGGCATAGAGCGGGATGAAGAGGGCCAGCAGCAGACTGGTCACGAAGAAGACGACCGCCCAGGGGTGAATGTAGAAAGTCTCGGCGAGGTTCAGGTAGCCCAGGTCGAAGGGCAGCCCCTGACGTATCTCGCCCGGTACGGTAAAGATGAAGATGAACGTGCCCACGATGAGCAGGAAGCAGCCCAGCAGCACCAGTCCGAAGATGGCGGCAAGGGCCACGAAGAGTCCCGCCAACATCTTCAGCAGCACCGAGAAACAGCCCCGCATCTGGCCTTTCGGCATGGGCTGCTGTCGGTCTTTGTCCTCGACGACGACGTCGGCCAGCGTCTGCGGTGTCACGTCCTTGCCCTCCATCTCGAGCACCTCCTTGGGTTTCTTGGCCTCGGGCATGGCGATGGCCAGCACAATGTAGAACAGCACGAAGGCCAGGTTGAAGTGGAAAAAGAAACCGCCAAAATGGAACAACTTGAACACCGGGAAGATGAACAGGTTGGAGCCGAGCAGCAGCAGCGCGTAGCCGATGCGCCACCAGGTGGCATCGGTGCCCGTATAGGCGGCGATGCCCGAGAGCACGCCTGCCAACAGCTTGTCGTTAGGATTGCGGTAGAGCCGCTTGCCTGCCGTCCTTGCACGGATGTTGTCGCCTATGTCCTTGGCTGCCGAGCGGAAGGAGTCGTAGCGGTGGCCTCCGCCCTTACTTTCACTACTCTTCTCGTTGGTGCTGCCGTTTTCGCTGCTGTTATCATCAGCCAGTTCTTCGGGTCGGCCGATGCGGGTGATGATGTCCTTCACGTGGTCGATGGTGATGGCCACCGTGCCTCTGGTTTTCAGTTCGTCGAAGAGTTCGGCTATGCGCTCCTCGATGTCATTGGCTATTTCCTCGCCGTCCTCCTTGTTGCCAAAAGAGACGCGTAGCGAGTCGATGTACTGCTGCAGCAGTTCGTAGGCATCTTCGTCGATTTGGAACAGGCGCCCACACAGGTTGATGGTAATGTTCTTTTTCATGTTCAAGCAAACAGTTTTGGGGTGATGGTCTTGAGATAATTGATGGTGTTAGAGAGTTCCCGCCAGGCCGCGTCGAGTCCTTCAAGGAACTGTTCGCCCTCGCGGCTGAGGGCATAGTACTTGCGGGGCGGGCCCTGCGTGGACTCCTGCCACTGGTATTGCAGCAGTCCGTCGTTCTTCAGGCGCGTCAGCAGCGGGTAGAGCGTTCCCTCCACCACGAGCAGCTCGGCCTGCTTCAGTTGTTGGATGATGTCACTGGCATACGACGGCCGATGCTTCAAGAGCAGCAAGACGCAGTACTCGAGCATCCCCTTTCGCATTTGTGACTTGGCATTTTCGATGTTCATCTTTGCACGGATTAGTAATTGCGGTGCAAAGATAGGTAAAAACTAAGTACCTTGCAATACAAAGTACTAAGTTTTTGCCAAGAATTACGGTTATTTAACAATTCGTCCGATGCAGTCTCATTGAAAAGCCTTACCTTTGCAAACAAATAGTAAACCAAGACCCATGAACAAGAAAACCATCCTGACAGCTGCCGTCATGGCAGTTTGTCTACAGACCAGCGCACAGGCTCTGGGCACCGACTACAAGGGTGCCAGCAATATCAATCCCATTAGTGCAAGCGTGTTCTGTGCCGACCCGACGGCCCTCGACTACAATGGCCGCCTCTATGTCTTCGGCACCAACGACCACCAGCAGTTCATCGCTAACAAGAAGTCGGGTTCCAACGGCTATGGCAACATCAAGTCACTGGTCGTCTTCTCGACCGACGACATGGTGAACTGGACGTTCCACGGCACCATCGACGTGGGAAAGGTATGCACATGGGCCGGACAGTCGTGGGCACCGTCAGCCGTGTGGCGCACCACGTCGGCTGGCAAGGATGAGTTCTTTATCTATTTTGCCAACGGCGGCGGCAGCGTAGGTGTCATGAAGAGCACCACCTCGCCTGTCGGCCCGTACAAGTCGCCAAACAGCCAGGCCATGATCCGTCATGGCATGGCCGGCGTCGACCCCTGCAACTGGGTGTTCGACCCCGGTGCCGTCATCGACTCCACGGGAACGGGCTGGATAGCCTTCGGCGGTGGCGACCCTCAGTCGACGGGCTCGAAGCTGTGGCCCGGCAACTCGCGCATCGCCAAGCTGAAGCCCTCGATGACGGCCCTCGACGGCAGTGCCAAGAACATGCCGGCACCCTATCTGTTTGAGGCCAGCGAACTGAACATCATCGGCGGACGCTTCGTCTATACCTATAATACATCGTGGAGCGACCGTAACGACTGGACGAAGTTCTCGGGGCGCAACGGTCAGCCAGCCCCGTCGACCTGCAGCATGTGCTATATGGTCAGTGACACCCCGCTCGACCCCGACTCCTGGGAGTATCGTGGTGAATATGTGGCCAATCCCGGTAGCTTCGGCTTCGGCTCCGGCAACAACCACACCCACCTGCAGAAGTTTCAGGGCAACTATTACGTGTTCTACCATTCCTCTATGTTGGAGCAGGCCATGAAGACTGGTGCCTCGGGCTTCCGTTCGCTCTGTGTGAACAAGGTCACTGTGAACGAGTCGGCGCAGAAGATAAGCAAGCTTACCATGTCGAAGACCGGCGTTACCGCCATTAAGAACCTGGACCCCTACGAGCTGCAGCAGGCTGAGACAATGGCAACCTGCGGCGGTATTGCCTACGAAGACTTTTCAAACATCACCAAGAACTCCAGTGTCAGTTCCTTGGGTAACGATGCCTCGAGAGAACTGCAGGTGAAGGTGAAGGCCGGCTCGTGGACCCAGCTGCGCAAGGTTGACTTCGGCACCGTCGGCGCATCCTCCTTCCGGTTCCGTGCCAGAGGTACGGGAACATTGGAGATACGTCTCAACGGCAAGACTGCCAAGGCTGCGGCTACTATCGACTTCTCGTCAACGACCTTAACGGAGCATACCGTAGAAGTCGACCCGACTGTGTTCAATGGCGTCAAGACCGTCTATTTCGTCTTTACCGACGGCACAAACATCTACTTCGACAACTGGCAGTTCAGCGAGTCACTGCCCGACGCCGTCGCCGTTCCCGCCGCAGCCACGAAAGCTCCCGATGCCACCTACCGTCTTGACGGCACCCCCGTCAGCCGCACCGCCCAGCCTCGTGGACTCATCATCGAGCGCCGCGACGGTCAGAGCCGCAAGCGGATTGTCAAGTAAGTCCTCTCCGGATGAAAGCCGTGCTAATCACAGGCTTCTGTTCTCGGTACAGCTTTGCTACAGTGTCCATGACAGATTGGATGTGCAGTTTTGGCCAGAAGTTACACTTTTCGGTCTAATGCATTGTCCTACTGTTACTTAGGTGCGGTGTACCTTTTCTTGAAAGTTTCACCAAGTATCACCATGGTAAAACAAGTTGTTTTACCTTCGCTACCCGCCGCCAAAATCATGTCAAGTGGGCACCTTTTGAAGGTAAAACAACTTGTTTTGGTATCTTTTACGGCCTTTCTGCCATTTTGTAGGCCATCCCTTTGTTCGTCCTATGCCGTGTGTAACCCATGTCGCAGAGGCGGCGTCCAAGCTCCATCTCCGTGTGCTTCCTGACGACGAAGTTGGGGAACCGTTCTGCGAGCCGCAGCATGATTTCCCTCAGCGATACGGGCTTCGTGCCGGCGGGCGTCTCATTGGGCGACAGGTAGGTGAGGTCAACCATCGAGCGGTAGTCGAGGACCTGCTGGAACTCCTCGTTCTGCTCCATGATGCGGCGGTTGTCGTCGTCGCTGAACCAGTAGCTGCGGCCCTCGTTCAGCTCGTGGCAGAGCTGTGCGTAGAGCAGGTCGTGGCGTATGTCGCCGGAGTTGTCGATGTCGTCGGCAAAGACGCAGACGAAGCGTCGCGAGCCGGTGGGGTCGGCGAGCGGCCGTCGGTTGTTGGTCGTGGCGATGAACGAGGCGAAGCGCTGGCGCTGCTCGATGGCCTTGCCGTATGGCGGGCGGAACTTCACGTCGTGCTTCGAGATGAGATACTTCAGTATGGGCTGCTGCGACTTCGACATGGCATCGAACTCGTCGATGTTGATGAGTGCGTAGCTGGACATGGCCATGAAGATGTCCGCGTCGTTCTTCATCGAGAGCCGGTCGTTGTAGTAGACCTGCAGGTAGTCTGGCAGCAGTCGCTTGCAGAAGGTTGTCTTTCCCGAGCCCTGCGGGCCTATGAGCAGGGGCACGATGGCGTTGCCGTGCTGTCGGTCCTTTCCCATCCACTGTGCCACCATCGAGAGCATCCAGGTGTGGAAGTCGC
>CAMHIS010000089.1 GCA_946185285.1 uncultured Prevotellaceae bacterium | reverse complement strand
ATACGACCGCAGCCTGTGCGACTACATCTACGCCAAGGACCTGGACATCTGGCGCCAGAGCGCGCTGCAGATCAAGCGCAGCATGGGCGTGCGCAAGGGCAAGGACGACAAGGCCGACTCGCTGATGATAGCCGAATACGCCATGCGGCATATCGACAAGGCCGTCATCTACGAGACACCCGACGAGAATGTGCGTGAGCTGAAGGCACTGTTCCTCTACCGCCACAAGCTCGTCCAGGAGCGCACGGAGAAGAAGGTCCGCGCCGCCGAGCTGAAGGCCACCGCAGCCAAGAGCGACGCCATGCGCTTCATCATGCGCGACGCCATGAAGAGCATCCGTGCCATCGACAAGAGCATCCGCGACTGTGAGAAGCAGATCCTGGCAATCATCGACGGCGACAAGGACCTCAAGCGCAACTACGGGCACATCGACTCCATCCCCGGCGTCAGCATCGTCAACGCAACGGCCTTCATCGCCTACAGCAACAACTTCCGCAGCATCACCACGGCCAACAAGATCGCCTCATACTGGGGCTGCGCGTCATTCCGGGAACGGTCAGGAACGAGCGTCGACAAGAAGGCATACGTCAAGTGCTACTCCAGCTCCCTGCTGAAGGCGACGCTGACGCAGGCGGCGGAATGCACCATCAAGGACCACGGCATATACCGCGACTACTACCTCCGCCTCAAAGCGGAGGGAAAGCCATACGGCGTTATCGTCAACAATGTCCGTAACAAACTCATACACCTGGTGTTCTCCCTGGTCACAAACGACACGGACTACGAGAAGAACCACGAGTTCCTGAGAAAGAAAAGAAAGAGCGAACAAGGAATGTCCGCTCAATTAGAGATTATTAACTAAATATACTTGCAAATTTCCATAGGAAGCAAGGGGAGGGGAGTGCCTACGGAGTTCCATCTGCTGAGGGAGACGGAAGCCACGCCCCTCCCTTCAAGGGGAGGGGAGTGCCTACGGAGTTCCATCTGCTGAGGGAGGCGGAAGCTACTCCCCTCCCTTCAAGGGGAGGGGTAAGGGGTGGGGTCTGTAATTTCTTTTAAGCTTATTAAGGTACGTCAAAAAGGACGCCCTATTTTTTTATTTCACCACAACGACCAGGTATTTGCTGGTGCTCCAGAACTGCTGTGGGTTGGTGATGCGTAGCACGTACTGCTTGTTGGCATCGCGCTCCAGTGTGTAGCTGCTCAGCGGGTGGGCTGTAAGAACCTCGGCAGAACGTGAGTAGAGCTTGATTTCCTTGTCCACACGTATGTCGATCTTGGTGAAGTACTCCTTGTTGAAGTTCTGTTGCAGCACTTCGCCTTTCGACAGGATGTTCTGTTCTTTCAGTTCTTTCTTGGTGCCATAGACGAACCATGCGGTATGCAGTTCCTTGTCCTGTGTCGAGATGGTCTGGTCCTTACGCTGTCCCTCGTCTTGCAAGTTGGCAACGTTGTCGTTGAGATTGGCAATCTGCTCGTCGAGCTCGGAGATGTGGATGTCTTTGGCATCAAGCTCGGCACGCAGCTTCTGAAGCTCGGCGTTCTTCTCTTCCAACTGTGCGGTGAGGTTGTCAATGGTGCGCTTCAGCTGTTCGGTGTTGATGGTGCTCTCGCGCAGCTTCTGGCGCAGTTTGCCAATGAGTTCGCGGTTCTGCTGCATGGTGCTTTGGATGAACTGCATGTTCTCGCGAATGCGTGCAGCCGAACTGGCACCTTCGCCGCGTTTAGCCACGGCCACGCGGCCTTCTGCTTCGCTAATCTCGCGGAATCCTTCTTCAATATCGTTCAGGGTTCCAATGATGTCGTTGATTTCATTGTCTTTCTGGGCAATGATTTTGTCGAGTGAATCACGCTGCTGGTTCAGCGCCAGCTGTTGTGCCTGCTTGTTGTCTTGCTGACACGATGCCATTGCCATGAGGCAGAGGCCGAAGAATAGAATCTTTTTCATATTATCTGAGTTTTGTCTTTTGGTTCTTTTTCATTGTTTCCTGCCACGACGACGACAATCTCGCCTTTTGGCTCATGCTCCTTGAAATGGGCAGTCAGTTCACTTAACGTGCCGCGAACACTCTCTTCGTGCACCTTCGAAATCTCTCGACATACGCTTGCCTGTCTTTCGCTGCCGAATACCTGAGCCAGCTGTTCCAGTAGCTTCACCACCCGATAGGGTGATTCGTAGAAGATGATGGTGCGCTGCTCGTCGCGTAGTGCCTCGATGCGCGACTGGCGTCCTTTCTTCTGAGGCAGGAAGCCTTCGAAGCAGAAGCGGTCGCAGGGCAGTCCGCTGCTCACAAGAGCCGGAACGAAAGCCGTGGCTCCCGGCAATGTCTGCACCTCAATGCCGGCCTTAACGGCCTCGCGTACCAGAAAGAAGCCCGGGTCGCTGATGCCCGGCGTGCCAGCGTCGCTGATGAGCGCCACGTTCTGGCCTGCCAACAACCGTTCGACGACAGCTGCCGAGGTGCCGTGCTCGTTGAACTTGTGATGCGACATCAGATGGTTCCTAATGTCGAAATGCTTCAGCAGGATGCCCGATGTCCGGGTGTCCTCTGCCAGCACCAGGTCAGCCTCTTTGAGCATGCGGATGGCGCGTAGCGTCATATCTTCCATGTTGCCCACCGGAGTGGGTACAATATAGAGTGTTCCCATTTTGGTGGGCAAATATAGTTAAAAATTCTTTATCGTCAAAAAAACAGCCTATTTCTTTGCAATTTTTAAAACGTATTTGTAATTTTGCAGTACATTTATCGAAAAATATGACTACAAACCTTACAGGGGAGGCACACCGCCCCGGACGAATAGAAGTGGTGTGCGGCTCGATGTTCTCGGGAAAAACCGAGGAACTGATACGGCGCATGCGGCGTGCGCAGTTTGCCCGTCAGCGCGTAGAGATATTCAAGCCCGCCATTGACACACGTTATTCCGAAGACGATGTGGTCAGCCATGACCAGACCCACATCCCGTCGACACCTCTCGACTCGTCGGCCAGCATTCTGTTGTTGTCGAGCGACATTGATGTGGTGGGTATTGACGAGGCCCAGTTTTTTGACAACGGACTGGTCGATGTGTGTAACGAGCTGGCCAACCGTGGCGTGCGTGTGATAGTGGCTGGATTAGATATGGATTTCCGTGGCGTACCCTTTGGTCCGATGCCTGCCCTCTGTGCCATTGCCGACGATGTGACGAAGGTTCATGCTATCTGTGTCAAGTGCGGCTCGCTGGCCTACGTTAGCCATCGCAAGGTGGCCAGCGACCGGCGCGTGCTGCTGGGAGAGACGGGCGAGTATGAGCCATTATGCCGCGAATGCTACCAGAAAGCCATCGCTGCCGATGCGTCGCAGGCAATGGATACCGATGCCGATGGCGCGAAATAAGTCGTCTGATAACATAATAATGTGGGCTGTTTCGCGTTATAAAAAGGTGTTCAGACGTATTCTTTTCACGTTAGCACTGCTGCTGGCAGTCCATGTTGGGGTGCTGGCGCAGTATGATCCGTCGTTCAGTCATTACTGGGCGATGGAACCAAGTTTTAATCCTGCCGCCGTGGGCAAACAGCAGAAAATGAATGTTGCCGTGGGCTATAACATGACGATGACGGGATTCGAACACAATCCACGCACGATGTATGCCGGGGCCGACATACCTTTCTATTTTGCCGGAGCATACAACGGTGCGGGTCTGCAGTTCCTGAACGACCAGATAGGCTTGTTCTCACACCGCAAGATATCGTTGCAATATGCCTATCGGCTGAAGCTGATGGGCGGTCAGCTGGCCGTCGGTGTACAGCCGGGCATGCTGAGCGAGAATTTCAACGGGTCGGGTGTTGACACTGACGAAGGCAGCGATCCCGCTTTTGCCACTTCGGAAGTTACGGGAACGGCGCTCGATGTAGCTGCAGGCGTGTACTATCAGCACCGCAATTGGTATGCCGGTTTTTCGGTTCAGCACATCACTGCTCCAACCATTGAATTAGGCGAAACCAACGAATTGAGCCTCACTCAGGCGTATTATTTCACTGCCGGATGCAATATTCGGCTAAGAAATCCGTTTCTTACAATACATCCCTCAGTGCTCGGACGTACTGACGGGACGGGTTATCGTGCCGACGTGAGTGCCCGGTTGAAGTACACACACGAACAGAAAGTAATGTATGCAGGACTGGGCTACAGTCCCACCAACTCAGTGACGGTGATGCTCGGAGGCCTGTTCCAAGGCATCATGCTGGGCTATAGCTACGAGATCTACACCTCGGCCATTAATCTGGGCAATGGTTCGCATGAGCTCTTCGTGGGCTATCAGACCGATGTAAACCTTTTCAAGAAAGGACGCAACCGGCATCAGAGCGTAAGAATCCTTTGAAAGTAAAAAGGTAAAAAAGTAAAAAGGTAAAATAGTGAAAAAGAAAAAGAATAAAAATATGATGAAGAGTAGTTTTTCATGTTCAAGGTTGAAGGCAATGGTAAAATGGTTTTTACCCTTTTACCTTCTTGCCTTTTTACTTTTCCTGACAGGTTGTCTTGGCAGCAAGTCAAGTACTGCCGACGGCGGTGAACTGACAGGTGCCAGCAGCCGTGCATTCGCTGAGCCTGAACCCTATGGCATGATACTCGTCAAGCGAGGTCATCTTGACATGGGCATCACAGAGACCGACTCTCTTTGGGGTAAGCAGACGCCTAATCGGAGCATATCGGTCGACGGTTTCTGGATGGACGATACTGAGATTACCAACTCGGAGTATCGCCAGTTTGTCTTTTATGTGCGCGACAGTATCATCCGTGAGCGTCTGGCCGATCCGAACTATGGCGGTGACGAGACCTACAAGATAGAGGAAGACAAGAACGGCGACCCCGTTACTCCCCATTTGAACTGGAAGAAGGCACTGCCCCGTAAGCCCAATGAGGACGAGCAGAGAGCCATGGAGAGCGTCTATGTGACCAATCCTGTCACGGGCGAGAAGATGCTGGACTATAGTCAGATGAACTATCGCTACGAGGTTTTCGACTATACTGCTGCCGCCTTGCGCCGCAACAGGCTCAATCCCGAGGAGCGCAACCTGAACACCGACATACAGATAGACCCCAATGAGAAGGTGATGATTTCGAAAGACACGGCCTACATCGATGACGAGGGCCGCATTGTGCGTCAGACCATCAACCGTCCACTCTCGGGTCCCTGGGATTTCCTTAACACGTACATTATTAATATATATCCCGATACGACATGCTGGGTCAACGACTTCCCCAATGCCGACAACGAGGTGTATATGCGCAACTATTTCTCTAATCCAGCCTATAACGAGTATCCCGTAGTGGGTGTTACTTGGGAACAGGCCAACGCCTTCTGTGCCTGGCGTACCGATTTCTTGCTTAAGGGACTTGGACCTGCAGCCCGCTATGTGCAGCGCTACCGCCTGCCCACAGAGGCTGAATGGGAGTATGCCGCCCGTGGCAAGGACCAGAACGAGTTCCCATGGGATAATGTCGACGTGGCTACGGGAAAAGGATGTTTCTATGCCAACTTTAAACCCGACAACGGTAACTATACCAAGGACGGAAACTTGATAACGAGCAAGGTGGGAATCTATTCGGCCAACTCCAACGGCCTTTATGATATGGCAGGCAATGTTGCCGAATGGACATCGACCATCTTCACCGAAGCCGGTGTCGATGCCATGAACGACCTAAACCCGCAGCTCAGCTACAATGCTGCCAAGGAAGACCCCTACCGCTTGAAAAAGAAGAGTGTGCGTGGTGGCTCGTGGAAAGATCCCGAGAGCTATATCCGGTCAGCATGGCGTTCCAGCGAGTACCAGAACCAGCCGCGGTCGTATATCGGCTTCCGTTGCGTGCGCAGTCTGGCCAATACTACCAGCGAGAAAGTCAAGCCGGTGAAACCATCAAAAAAGAAATAAGTAACATAAGGTGAAGCCTGCCATCGTTTTGGCGGTGCTACTTATCCAATTAAATTATCAATAAGCGACATATAGCGATGACACAGTATAGTAAATTCAATATCATCTACCGCTTGCAGAAGTGGCTCGACAGCGTACCCGGACAGACGTTTATGAACTACGCCTACAGCTGGGGTGCTTCGATTGTGATTCTCGGTGCTCTTTTCAAGCTGACCCACCTGCCAGGTGCCAACTTCTGGCTGTTCCTCGGCATGGGTACTGAGGTGTTCGTGTTCTTCATTGCTGGCTTCGACCGTCCGTTCGATAAGACCGAGGACGGTAAGGAACTGCCTACGCACGTGATGCTCGACGACGAGGGAGAGGCCGCCAAGACGGCCGCTGCCGTAGGACCGGCAGTCATTGGCGGAGGCTTTGGCGTAGCAACAGATTCACCGCTTGCAGAACAAGGTGAACAGGTCGTTGCTGCCGGAGGCGGTGGAGGTACAACTATCATTGGAGGTGGCGGTGGCGGCACCATCATCTTTGGCGGTGGCGGTACTGCGGGCTCAGCACCGCAAGGCGAAGCCAGCGACGAGCTGGGTACTACTCCTGTTGACACTGAGGCTATTGCCAACGTGGCCACGTCGGTGGCTGCCATGTCGGGCGGTGTGAGCATGCCTGAGCTGCCGAAGATGAATCCCGACCTCGAGGATGCTACCAACAACTATGTCGACGAACTGAAGAACCTGACCGAGATGTTGCATAAGGTGGCTGAGCAGAGTGAGCGCCTGTCGCGCGACAGCGAAGAGATGGAGAACCTGAACCGCACGCTTACCGGCATCTGCAAGATCTACGAGATGCAGCTGAAGGGTGCCAGCCAGCAGATTGGCACCATTGACCAGATCAACGACCAGACACGCAAGATGGCCGACCAGATTGCCGAGCTGAACCGCATTTATGCCCGCATGATTGAAGCCATGACGGTCAATATGCCGAAAGGCCCACTGGCCCAGTAAGCCCTATAAGCCCCATAAGACCCATTAGAAGCTATGGCAATTAAGAAAAGACCCGTATCTCCGCGCCAGAAGATGATCAACCTCATGTATGTGGTGTTGATGGCTATGCTGGCTCTGAACGTCTCGAACGAGGTGCTCAACGGCTTCCTCATCGTGGGCGAAAGTATCGGTAGGACAACGGAGAACTCGATGAAAGATAACCTGGCCATCTATGAGGCTTTCGAGCAGCAGATGAAGGCCAATCCGCAGAAGGTAAAGGAATGGTACGACAAAGCCATGCAGGTGAAGCAGATGAGCGACTCGCTCTACGACTTTGCCGCCGAGCTGAAGCTGGCCATTGCCTATGAAGCCGATGGCGAGGGTGCCAACCCCGACAGTCTGATAGGCCAGGAAGACCTTGAGGCAAGCAATCAGGTGATGCTGGCTCCCGGTCGTGGCAAGGGCGAAGCCCTGAAACTGGCCATCGACAGCTATCGTGACCGCATACTGAAGATGATTCCCGACACGGCCAAGCAACGCAGCATAGCCATCGACCTGACTACTGAGGTGCCCCGTAAGGCCCGTTTGGAGGGCAAGAACTGGCAGGAAGCACAGTTTGAGTCGATGCCCGCCATTGCTGCGGTGACCATCCTGTCGAAGCTACAGGGCGACGTGCGCAACGCTGAGAAGGAAGTGTTGCACACGCTGGTGCAGAACATCGACGTGAAGGATATCCGCGTGAACCTTCTCGAAGCCTTCGTCATTCCCAACTCGCAGACCATTGTACAAGGCGATAAGTTCTCGGCCAAGATAGTGATGGCTGCCGTCGATACTACGCAGGTGCCCGACATCTATATCGGCGGGAAGAAGATGACATTACGCGACAATACCTACGAGATTGTTTGCGGACGAACGGGCGACTTCACCCTGAACGGATATATCGAGACCGTCAACGGCAACGGTGACAAGCTGCGTCGTGACTTCTCGCAGAAGTATACCGTTGTGGAACCCTCGGCTACCGTCTCGGCCGACCTTACCCGTATGCTCTATGCCGGTTACAACAACCCGATCAGCGTGTCGGTGCCTGGCGTGCCCCTGAACAAGGTGCAGGCCACGATGACCAACGGTACGCTGCAGGCTGTAGGCCCCGGTAAATACATTGCCCGTCCTGCAAAAATTGGACAGGACGCTATCATTACCGTGACATCGACGAATACGGGCCGCTCACAGACGATGGGCTCGTTCCCCTTCCGTGTACGTAAGCTGCCTGATCCTACACCATTTATCGACATGCAGGACGAGAAAGGCAATCCCAACCGCTTCAAGGGCGGTGGCATGCCGAAGGCCAGTCTGATGGCTATCGACGGTATCGGTGCCGCTATCGATGACGGCATCCTCGACATTGCATTCCGCGTCGTTTCGTTCGAGACCGTGTTCTACGACAACATGGGTAACGCCATCCCGATGGTGGGCGAAGGCTCGAAGTTCTCGGCCCGTCAGAAGGAGTCGTTCCGCAAGCTGACGCGTAACCGTCGCTTCTACATCTCACGTGTGAAGGCCATCGGTCCCGACGGCATCGAGCGTACCCTGCCCGGTGCCATGGAAATCATCGTCAAGTAATTAAAAAATTAGGAAATTATAAAAATTATAGGATTGAGACATGATGAAACGAAGCTTTTTAATATTTGCATTTTTTAATTTTTTAATTGCCGCGGCTGTCGCTCAGCCCAAGCAGCGACGCAGCCAGCAAAAGGCAGAGACCCAGCAGAAGCAGCAGAAGCAGCAGACTGCGCAGGGAGGCATGACTGAGCGCATGCGTATCATGTACCCCACGGCTGTCGAAATGCCCGAGGACGTGGTGTGGCGTCGCGACATCTACCGCGAAATCGACCTCAGCGAGGAAGAGAATGCCGGACTCTACGACCCCGTGGAGCCCATCGGCAAGCAGATGAACCTCTTTACCTATGTGTTCAAGCTCGCCCTGAACGGCTACATTCCTGTCTATGAGTACCGACTCGATGGTAACGAGGTGCTCGAGGCTTCGGCAAAGGTCGAGATGAAAACCATACTCGACAACTATCATATCTTCTATGAAGAGGCCGACGGCAAGCTGAAAGTCGACAATAGCGACATTCCCTCGGCCGAGGTAAGGATGTACTATCTCAAGGAGAGTGCCTATTACGACCAGGCCAACACTACGTTCCACATCAAGCCACAGGCTTTCTGTCCTGTGATGCTGCGCGAGGATGACTTTGGCGGTGATGCTTCGAAATATCCGTTGTTCTGGGTGAAATACAGCGACGTGGAGCCGTTCCTGAGCCGTCAGACCATCAAGACCAGCGACATTAACGATGCCGCCATCATGAATCTCGACGATTACTTTACGCTGAACAAGTACAAGGGAAAGATTTATAAGACGGCTAACCGTCTCGGAAAGACCTTGGCTCAGATTGCCAATGGCGACACCGCGAAGTATTCGGCAGAGCAGCGACGTATTGAGGCCGAACTGGAAGCTTTCCGCAACAATATCTTCGGCGACAAGCAGAAGCGCGATTCGCTCGACAGTATTGCCTCTCTCGATCCGAAGAAGGCTGCCAAGACTGAGAAGAAACAGCGCACCAGCACACCGAAGACCAAGACTGAGAAAGCATCGCGTTCGAGAAGCAGCAAACCGAAGTCGTCGTCATCGTCGTCGGGTGCGATGTCTGTGCGTCGCCAGCGGCACTGATCTCGGCGTGCAAGGGACTGAAGCAACTGTGTAAATCCTAATGATTAAATAAGCAAGTCTATGAAGAAGTTTTTCGTTTTGATGGTTGTCATGGCTGTTACTGCTGTGATGCCCGCCAGTGCACAGGGCGTGAAATTTGGCGTAAAGGGTGGATTGAATAACACCGAGATGAAATTCGACGAGAGTGTGTTTGATGCTGAGAACCGCTTCGGGTGGTTCGCTGGTCCCGTTGTCAGGATCGACCTTCCCATCACAGGACTGGGTGTCGACATTGCTGGCCTTTACGATCAAAGGGAGACGAAGGTGAACGATGAGAATATCCAGCAGAAGAGCATTCTTGTTCCCATCAATGCCCGACTGAACCTTGGACTGGGCGATGCAGCAGGTATCTATGTAGCTGCCGGACCGCAGTTCGGATTCAACATTGGCGATGACGAGTTCAAATGGAAGGATAAGGACAACTACGAGCGTACGTTCCAGCTGAAGAAATCGTCGTTCAGCGTCAATCTGGGTGCCGGCGTCTACCTCTCCGACCATTTTGAAGTGGGCTTCACCTATAATATTGCCATGGGTAAAACGGCTGACGCTTCATTCAAGGATGCTGTAAAGACTGCAACTACCAACGACGAAACGAAAGCCAAGGCATGGACTATCTCGGCATGCTACTACTTCTGATTTAGCGTGTATGCCGACATTATACTTCCCCTGCCGCTCGACGGCCTCTTCACCTACAGTGTTCCCGCTGCTTTAGAACCTGGGGTGAAGGCGGGCATCCGTGTGCTGGTGCCCTTTGGACGCAGCAAGCAGTATGTGGGCGTCATCGCGAAGATTCACAACACTAAGCCTGAAGGCTATCAGGTAAAAGATATCCTCCAGCTCATGGATAAGGAGCCGATATTGCTACCGCAGCAGTATCGGCTCTGGTCGTGGATAGCCGACTACTACATGTCGCCCATCGGCGAGGTCTACAAGGCTGCCTTGCCTGCCGGACTGAAGGCCGAAGAAGGCTATCGGCCCAAGACCGAAACCTACATCCGTCTGACTCCAAAGTTTCAGAGTGAGCAAGCATTGCATGTCGCTCTTGACGTGTTGCGTCGAGCCGACAAGCAGTTGCAGGTGTTCACGGCCTACCTGCAATTATCGGGGTGGGATGTTGCTTTTAGTGGAGAGCGGACTTCGGAGAGTTTAAAGTGTAGAGTGCAGAGTGTAGAGTTTGCTACCGCATCAGGTATTGACGAAACAGGCGCGGTAGCAAACTCTACACTCTG
>CAMHIS010000088.1 GCA_946185285.1 uncultured Prevotellaceae bacterium | reverse complement strand
AAATATGCAGTACGCTCGGGACTGATCGACCCGTCGGAATTCTATATTTAGATTTGGGTGTTAGGTGTTGGGTGTTAGAAATTATGCATTAAGAATTAAGAATTAAGCATTATAGTATACCAAACCTTAGTGAGCTGAAATGCCCAAACGGTGGTATTGTGGAACCACCTAAACCGCCGTACCTTTGCACTGTGATTTTTTCTACTGCATTTTAATCATTAAACAGTATAAAGGTATGAAGCGTTTTCAGAATACAACAATCGCATTTGTCTTAGCCATATCGTTGACGCAGGCATCGGCCACCCCTATCAACGGGTATGTGGCCGATGCCAAGACGGGTGAGGCTATCATCGGAGCATCCATCATCTATAATAATAAGGTGGGAGCCGTGACCGACACCGAGGGACATTTCCAACTGGACATCACCACCTTCCCCTCGCAAATCAGCGTGAGCTACGTGGGCTACGAGAACCAACGGGTGAGCATCGCCGGAGGCGACTCGCTGGTCGACATCCGTCTGCAAGAAGACACACGCCAGCTCTCGGAAGTAGTGGTGGTGGGCTACGGCACACAGCGACGCACCCAACTGACAGGCAGCGTGACGACGGTCGGGGCCGACGTGTTCGGCCAGTCGCAGGCAGCCACACTCGACGGTGCCCTGAGCGGAAAGGTGGCCGGACTGAACGTGACGGCATCGAGCGGACAGCCCGGAGCCGAAAGTCAGGTCCGCATCCGTGGCGGTAACTCGGTAAACGCATCGAACGAACCCCTCTACGTCATCGACGGCTTCATCTATTTCAAGGATGCAGCCAACAGCAGCACCGGACTGGGCGGACTGGCCAGCGGACTGAACCCGCTGGCAACCGTCAACCCCAACGACATAGAGCGCGTGGAGGTGCTGAAAGACGTGTCGGCCACGGCCATCTATGGCTCGCGCGGTGCCAACGGCGTGATTCTGATAACCACCCGTCAGGGCAAGGCCGGCGAGAACAAGTCGCACATCAGCTATACCTACAATATCGGCGCCAGCCGCATCAGCAAGAAGCTGGACCTGCTCAGCGCCACCCAGTGGGCACAGCTGCAGAAAGACTATTTCAGCAACAAGGCCGGATACAGCGACGCTGAAATCAGTGCACTCGGCCAAGGCACCGACTGGCAGCAGGCCGTGCTGCGCACCGCCACCCAGCAGAGTCACGAGCTGAGCATCACGGGCTCGGGGGCAAAGAACCGCTATGCCTTCTCGGCCAACTATACCAATCAGGACGGTATTGTGCTGAACACAGGGTTCGAGCGCTACAACTTCCACACCAACGTGGAGTGGGAACTGCGCGAGGGACTGCGCTTTGGCGTGAACGCCACCTATGGCCGCTCAGTGCAACAGGGTCTGACCACCACCGAGGAGCAGGTGTTCAACTCGTCGCCCTATTCGGCCGGCATCACCAACAGCTTTGTCTATGCACTGCTGATGCCGCCTGTGATCAGCGTTTATAATCAGGACGGCACCTACAACTTCAAGAATCCCTACGAATATGCCTACTTTGCCATTGGCGACCATGCCTCGAACCCGGTGTACGACCTCCGTGAGAGCGTGGCCGAGAACGTGAACAACTATCTGCTTTCGAACGTGTGGGCCAGCTATCGCATTGGCGACCTGACGCTGAAAGCCACCGTGGGACTCAGCAGCGAGAAGCTCTCGCAGAACTATTTCTCGGGAGCATATACCTCGCTGGGACTGGCCACGCAGGGCATCGGCGGCACGGGCAACCGGCAGACCGACATCTGGCAGCAGGAATACACAGCCACCTACGCACGCAACTTCGGCAGCATCCACTATCTGGACGCATTGGCAGGCTTTACGCGACAGACTTCGAAATCCACCTACAGCAACCTGCGCACCAACCATTTCACCAACGAAGCGCTGAAACAGTATAACCTGGGCGATGGTGCCGGCACCTATACCCCGCAGACGGGCATCTCGGAAGCCAGTCTGAACTCGCTGATTGCCCGCGTGAACTACACCCTGCTGAACCGCTATAACGTGACGGCCACCTTCCGTGCCGACAACTCGAGCCGTTTCTCCAAAGACCACCGCTGGGGCTACTTCCCCTCGCTGGGCGTGTCGTGGAACGTTGACAGGGAGCGCTTCCTCTCTGGCGTGAAGGCCATCGACAACCTGAAACTGCGCGTATCGGCCGGACTGGTGGGCAACCAGGAGATTCCCGACTATGCCTTCACTACCAGCTATGCCACAGGTTCGTATGGCGGTTCGAGCAGCTATGCCAAGCAAAACACGGCCAACGACGACCTGAAATGGGAGACCACGGCATCGTATAACATAGGCTTCGACCTGGGATTGTGGAAGAACCGCGTGAACGTAGTGTTTGATGCCTACTACAAAAAGACCAGCGACCTGTTGCTGGTGGTGCCCATGGGCTTTGCCAACGGTGTGACTACACAGATGCAGAACGTGGGCAACGTGGTGAACCGGGGCGTGGAACTGAGCGTGGATGCCACCCTGCTGCAGCGCCGCAAACTGCTGTGGACGGTGAGCGCCAATGCCGCCTACAACAAGAACGAGATTACGGACATGGGTGTCACCAACGACGTTATCCTGGGACCGGAGAAACAGCAGATTCTGCGCAAGGGCGAATCCTTGGGCGCCTTCTATGGCCTGCAGTTCGACGGCATTGTGCAACAAGGTGAGGACGTGAGCCAGCTGCCCACCGTGAACGGACAGACACCCCGGCCCGGCGACCTGAAGTTTGTTGATACCGACCACAACAACCACATCGACGGCAACGACCGCGTGGTGCTGGGCAGCACACAGCCCAAGCTCATCTATGGTTTCTCAACGCAGTTGTCGTATGGCGGCTTCGATGTTTCGGCATCGTTTGCAGGCAGCTATGGCAACAAGGTGTATAACGCGCTGGCCAACCGACTGGAGCAGACGGGCGACTCGTATAACGTGCTGACCACCGTGCTCGACTCGTGGACACCCCAGAACGGCAGTCAGACGCTGCCCCTGGCCTCCAACGCCCGCCCCTTCAGCTATGTCGACAGCCGCTATGTGCAGAGCGCCAGCTATCTGAAACTGCGCAACCTGACCGTGGGCTATCTGTGGAATCTGAACGGCGGAAAGCGAGTGCTGGAAAGCGTCAGGGTTTTTGCCACGGCCTCGAACCTCTTCACCATCACCCCCTATAAGGGCTACGACCCCGAGGTGAGCAGCGGCACCGACAACGGCGTCTATCCCTCGTCGCGCAGCTTCACCTTCGGCATCACGCTGAACATCTGACGGCGAATACCAAAAAGAGGGTATGCGAAATGCCGCAATAACGGGATTGTGCACGTGGAGAAAGCGCCGTACCTTTGCACTCGTGATTCAGACATCACACAGAGAGAAGAAAAAACCTATATATTAATTAAATTAAGGTAAGAAGGAGATTTCAGTATGAAACAGAAAAACTTTATCTTTGGTGCTGCCCTGGCAGCTACACTCGTGGCAGGTTTCACTTCCTGCTCAAGCAGCGATGACGACAACAACGTAAGCAACAACCAGATCGACGACAAGAACGTGGTGGCCGACGATGCCAGCGCCCTCTCGCTGGTGAACGGTGTCTACAGCCACTGGCAGCCGCTGTCGTCGTCGTTCTCGTTTATCATCGAATTGAACTCAAACAAACTGATCTCGTTCGAGGGCGAGGAGAGCAAGGAAGGGCCGCTGAACAGCCGCTTCGAGCAGGCCCCCGACACATGGTATCAGGTGAAGATATTCAACCACCTGCTGCTGGGTATCGCACAAGACAACGAGGCCATCACCACCATCAGCAACTCGCTGAAAAGCGGCAAGGTGTCGCAGGCCGGCTATAATGCAGCCGTGGGCAAGGCCAAGTTCCTGCGTGCACTGGCCTATCTGAAGCTGACACAGCTGTGGGGCGAGATTCCCGTATTTACTGAGGAAGGCGGCAGCACCACCGAGCGCCAGAGCATCGACAACGTCTTTGCACAGATTGTAAAGGACCTGACCGAGGCCGAGAGTCTGCTGCTCGACTATAGCGGCGATCCGCGCATTCCCTCTAAGCAGGCAGCTCAGGCACTGCTGGCGCGCACCTATCTCGTATGGGGCGACAACCCGCTGACTGCCGAACAGGTGACCGCCATTGCAAACACCCAGAAAGACCCTGCATTCAGCAAGAACGACGCCCGTCTGCAGAAGGCCGTAGAGTATGCCGACAAGGTTATCAGCAGCGGCAAGCTGGCTCTCGACCCCGACTACGCCAAACTCTTCGGACGCGACTATGAGAGCAACAAGCGCGGCACCAACGAGCACCTCTTCACCATTGCCCACGACGGCGACAAGAACGATGCCCAGGGCAACCACCAGACGCACTGCTCGTGGACCTTCCCCTTCCAGAACGGCGAGAACGGAAACGGCTATAAGCAGAACCATACCGAGGTGGCCGACGATAACCTTTACGACGACTGGAAGGCTGAACAGCCCAACGACAAGCGTCTGGCTGAAACCTATTTCACGGAAATCAAGAACCCGGAGACCGGACTTGTTCACCACTACTACTCTCCCATCTACACGCCTATCAACGGCAAGGGCGTAGACCAGAGCTACGACGACGCCGAGAACCTGGAAATCAAGCAGAATTCTGTGGACCGCATCGAGATTCGCTATGCCGAGGTGCTGCTCATCAAAGCAGAGGCATTGGTACAGCTGGGCCGCAACAGCGAGGCTGCCGAACCCTTCAACCAGCTGCGCAAGCGTGCAGGTATCGCCACCGTCAGCGCTCCCACCTTCGACCAGATCAAGCGCGAATGGGACTACGAGTTCACTTACGAGCAGTTCTCTGTGCTGAACAGCTACCGCTGGAAAAACCTCATCTCATCGGTACAGCAGGTGAAGAACTACAAGCACTTCGGCGACGACTGGAAGACTTTGGGCACCTACACCTCCGACCAGGAGGCCTATTTCCAGAAGGTTCACAACCACCTGGTGGCTAAATACAACAACGTGCGCGGCAAGCACTACCGCCAGCCCATCCCCAAAGGCCTGTCGGGCGAGGATCTCGGCATCGCACAGAACCCCGGATATTAAAATATTGACTCTTTATAAATAACCACAGATTACACAGAAAACACAGACGGCCTGGCATAGTCCAACTCTGTGTAGTCTGTGTAATCTTTTTTGGCGGAAATAAGCATGCGTAATCACACACTAAGGCCACTCGTCCCGTTTACCCTCTTTGTAGCCAGCGCCATCGGATTGTCATTTGTCGGCGCCGTTGACATGAACCTGCTGGTTGCCATTGGTATTGTAGCCATACTAATAGGAGCATTACTCGCGGAAAATGCTGAAGAATACTGGAGCACCATCTTCGAATTCTTTGGTAGCAGAACTGCTGTTACCGCCACGCTACTCTGGCTGATAGTCGGCATCTACGGAGCAATATTGAAAGAAGGGCATATCGTAGAAGGACTGGTGTGGGCAGCTCACGAGTTAAACATCGGAGCAGCAGCATTTACTGTTGTAGTGTTCTTGTTTTCCAGCTTGTTTGCTATCAGTACCGGATCAGGCTTTGGAACCATCAGCGCCATGAGCATCACGCTGTTCCCTGCCGGCATACTGTTAGGTGGCAATCCCGCCTTGCTGGGCGGTGCCATCTTGTCTGGAGCAGCCCTTGGCGACAGTATTGCTCCAATATCCGACACCGCTGTCATTGCTGCCAGCACACAAGCATACCAAAACAGAGAAATGGTGGCAGACATTGGCGGTACTGTGAGAAACAGATTGTTATTTGTCGGCATTGCCATGGTGGTTACCTTGATATTGTTTACGGGACTTGGCATACTGGAATCAGGTGGTTCTGCATCGGGCGTTACTCATCACGACAATGTCTTGCAACCTCATGGACTGGCCATGCTGCTTCCTACTCTTCTGGTTGTTCTGCTGTCATTCCACAGGATAAACATTTTCATCTCACTCTTCGCAGGCATACTTTCGGCAACCTTTATCGGATGGGCATTTCATCTGTTTGACATCAGCCTGCTGCTGCAGATTGAACAAGGCAAGGTGAGCGGTGCCGTTGTTGACGCCATTGCCGGCATGAGCAATATCTGCATCCTGCTGATGGTGGTGGTATCGCTTTCGGGCATCATTATCCGTAGCGGGTGTATGGATAACATTATCGGGAAGCTGAACACCCGGATTATCCACTCCAAGAGAAGTGCCGAGCTGACCATCTTCTCACTGGTGTCGCTGGCAGGCATCCTCATCGCTGCGGTCAACACCATAGCCAATATCTGCATAGCCCCCTTCGTCAACAGCATCGGCCAGCAGCACGGACTGCATCCCTATCGCCGCACCACACTGTTGGCAACCATCATCTGCACTTTCCCGTTTATTCTACCCTATGGTGGTTGCGTACTATTGTTGCAGAAGGGAGTTGAAGCATCAGCCTGCGGGGCGAATATTCAGGTCAGCGATGTTTTTCTTACTGCCCTCTACCCCTGGGTCCTGTTCGTCGTGATGCTCATAGCATGCTTAACAGGATATAAAAGAACAATACCATGAAGGAACTGACGAAACTGATATGCAGCGACATGCGTCCTGCGCTGGGAGTGACAGAACCTGGCGCCATAGCCTTTGCTGTTGCCAAGGCTAAGGAGCATGTCAGTGGTGAACTGGAAGAGGTACGTCTGGTACTGAATAGTGGCATGTATAAGAATGCATTTACTTGTGGCATTCCTAACAGTCACGAGGTTGGCAACGAACATGCTGCGGCCTTGGGCTTTGTTGCAGCCAATGCGAAGAAAGGACTTGAGTGCCTTGATGGCGTGACGGCAGCCGACAACCGTAAAGCACGTGAACTGGTCAAAGCCGGACGAATAAATGTTGACTTAGGCGACATCAGCAGCCGCATCCACATCCTGGCTGAAGTCAAGACCAGCGAGGGACAAGCCACTGTGACCATCCGCGACAGCCATACCCACATAACGGAGATAACGGAAAACGGCAAGACTGTCTATGCTGACGAGTCGTCAGACAAAACCTTTGCAGACCGTAAGCCCGCTATTCATCGCTACACTTTGCGCCAGCTCCTGCGTTATGCTCAGACAGTTCCCGTAGACGAAATCCGCTTCATCAACAAGGCCTACGACCTTAACCTTGCACTCTTCGAGCAGGCTCTCGAAAGCCGCAGGACAAGTTTCTCACACCATCTTTATAAGAAGAACGGGCAGCGCATCATCTCAGACAACGAACAACTCTCGGCCTCTCTGCTCTGCAATGCCGCCATCGAGGCTCGTGTGTTAGGACTCTCCCGTCCAGCCATGAGTATCACGGGTAGCGGGGCTCACGGCATTATTGCAACCCTGCCGCTCTATGCATCGGCCCGGGTAAACCATTACAGCGAGGAACAGTTGCTGCGCGCAACAGCACTGAGTTATCTTGTGTGTATGTATATCAAGGAGTATTCGGGCAAGCTTTCGGCATTCTGCGGGTGCGCCATTGCAGCAGGAACAGGCATGGCCTGTGGACTGGCTTTCCTGAAAGGGGGTACGCTGAAGACTCTTGCATCCGTTATCCAGAACATGGCGTCAAGTATTACAGGCATGATCTGCGACGGAGGCAATCATGGGTGTACGATGAAGGGCATCGTGGCCGTAGATGCTGCCTACCAGGCCGTTGACTTTGCATTAGCCGGAATCGCCATCGGCAAGACTCATGGCATCAACGGGCAATCGGCTGAGCAGACCATGCGGAATATCGGGAGAATAGCCTCTCCCGGTATGGTGGAAACCGAGGATGTCATCCTGAACATCATGAGGGAGAAATAGCGTTGCGGGCTTATGCCAAACGTTTGGTATATGAAATGCCGCGAAAAGGCGATTGTGGCATCCACGAAATCGCCGTACCTTTGCACTCGATAAACTTCTAAAATAGTAACGATATGAAAAAGGTAATGAGATTGTTTCTCGCAGGGATAGTTCTGGTGGGACTGTCCTCTTGCAACTCGAACGACGATTGGGGCGGTCAGGCTATCGACATCCCCGGTATCACAATAGACGGCGACATCGACTGCTGCTCGGCCGAGGAGGCGCTGCAGGTGTATCGGTTCCTGCAGACGGTGAAGATCATCCCTGAGCTTTCGACGGTAGTCGACGGACAATATAATGTGTTTGCCTACTCGCCGGACGGCTCGTTCCATGTGGGCTACAACGAGATTTTCTTTGTGGCTACGAAGAAAAAGAACGGCAACTACGTCAAGAACTTCAACGTTACCGGTCTGACGCCCGTGATGCTGATGACCAAGATGAACATGAAGCACAGCACACCCGTGGGCAACAGCGTGGAATCGTTCAACGACGGTTATCTGGCCGTGAAGCGTGGCTGGGTGTCGTTCCTCATGAACACCAGTGAGGCTGGCTCGTGGACACTGTCGTACGATGTGCAGGTGGTGGACAGCAAGCAAAGCGTGGTGGAAAAGGACATCACCGTCAGCGCCCTGCCCGAGGGCCAGTCGTGGCTGAAGTCGTTCAAAGTGGGCAGCGACACCTACTACCTCTCGCTGGTGAATCCCAATGAATGGCAGACGGGAACGAACGACATCAGGGCCTATGTGTCGAAGAAGTCAGCAACCGCTACTGTACCCTACGCACAGGCTTCGGAGACGTTCACCATCGACATCGACCCGCGTATGCCCGACATGGGCAACCACACGTCGCCCAATAACACGCCACTGCTGAAGCAGAACGACGGCAGCTACAAAGGCAGCATCAACCTGACGATGACGGGACTCTGGCGCATTCACCTGACGGTGAAGGACCAGCAGGGAAACATCGTGGCTGGCGGCGAAGAGCTAAGCTCGCTCTACTGGGATGTAACGATATAGATGAAAGATGAGAGAGAAGACAAGATTGTTTTATAGGATTGTATGATAGGATTACTCTTTGCGATAATAGGACTTCCCAACGACACCCTCACCACCTCGCCGCAACATCTGGACGAGGTGGTGGTCGTATCACGCGGACAGGGCGGCAAACGCTCGGCCAAGGGACAGGTGGCCTCTATCGACGAGCACCTGCGCGAGCTGTCGCACGTGGAGTTGGTGCGCCGCGGATCGTATGCCTGGGAACCGATGGTGAACAACATGCAGACTGAGCGCCTCTCGACCACCATCGACGGCATGAAGATATTCTATGCCTGCACCGACAAGATGGACCCCGTCTCCTCGTATGTGGAAAGCGGCAACCTGCAGAGTATCAGCCTCAGCAGCGGACTCAACGGCAACCCGCAGGCAACGGGAAACATCGGCGGGGCGCTTGACCTCAGACTGCGCAAGGCGGGATTCGGCGCGGCACCGCGTGCGGCCACCCTGACGGCAGGCTACGAAGGCAACGGCCACTTGCAGGTGTACGGTGCCGACGGAGCCTACTCGGCTCAGAGCGTCTATGTGAACGGCGGCGCCTTCTATCGCCATGCCGGCAACTACAAGGCGGGAGGCAGCCGCGAGGTGGAGTTCTCGCAGTTCCAGAAGGTGAATGCCTTTGTGAACGGCGGCTTACGGCTGACCACCAACGACATAGCGGAGGCAACGCTCATTGCCGACCGCGCCACCGACGTGGGCTATCCGGCCCTGAACATGGACGTGGCCAAGGCCGAGGCCATCATCACGTCGCTGGCCTACAAGCATCTTTTCAACGACTCGAAGCTGGAGACATGGGAGACAAAGGTATACTATAACCACATCACGCACATCATGGACGACACCAAGCGCCCCGACGTGGAAATACACATGGACATGCCGGGCAAGAGCTGGACGGCGGGCGCCTACTCGCTGCTGACCGGCAGCGCAGGAAGGCATACGGCCAGACTGAACATCGACGGCTACTACAACCGGCTGTTTGCCGACATGACGATGTATCCCGGCGGCGCAGCACCCATGTATATGGTGACTTGGCCCGACGTGGGAACACTGAACGTGGGCGCCGCGCTGGCCGACGACATCCGGCTGACGGCCTCCTCAACGTTGCACTTCACGGGAAAACTGTCGTGGCAGCACCAACGGCTGAACAGCGACGAGGGATATCAGGCGCTGAGCGTTTTCTTCCCGGGCATGCAGCAGCAGTATCATCAGACCACCGGCCGCATAGCCGCCAGCTACCAACTGCAGTCGGCCGCCAGTCTTTTTTCTGCCGGTATCGGCTGGGGCAGCCGTGCCCCCACGGTGACGGAGGCCTACGGCTACTACCTGAACAACACGTTCGACCAGTACGACTACATCGGCTGTCCGCGGCTGAAGAACGAAAGCGCCATCGAGGTGAACGCCAATTATCAAATCTCTTTTTTCAATTCTCAATTATCCATTGGTCTTGATGCCAACGCTTTTTTCTTCTACAACTATATCATCGGACAGTTCGAGCGGCGGCTGAGCGCCATGACGGTTGGTGCCGAGGGCGTGAAGGTGTATGGCAACATATCGCATGCCACCATCGCCAACGTCTCGCTTTCAGCCGACTGGCAACCCTTGAAGGAACTGCGCCTGACGGCAAAGGGAGCCTACAGCCTGGGGCGCGATGACGAGGGCGACGGCCTGCCGCTGATTGCCCCGCTGAGCTATCTGTCGCGAATTACATATACCACGGGACGACTGAGCGTGATGGCGGAGCTGAAGGGACATGCCCGCCAGTCAAAGTATGGCGCGAAGTATGGCGAGACACCTACGGCAGCGTGGACCATCGTCAACATCTCAGCTGCCCGGCAGTTCAGCGCCGGTAACTCGCAATTCAGCGTCAGGGCAGGCGTTGAGAACCTCTTCGACAGGCACTACGCCACCTATGCCGACTGGTGCCATATTCCACAGAAGGGCCGGAATATCTATGTGAACATACAGTTGTCTTTTTAAGAGGTAAAAAATGGAAGAGGTAAATACTTTGTGATATGACACGAATGTGGTAGGCGGAATACCTTGAACATGGTATTTCGG
>CAMHIS010000087.1 GCA_946185285.1 uncultured Prevotellaceae bacterium | reverse complement strand
TTGTTAATACTTTGTTTTTTGGTTTGATGATGCAAATGTATGGCGATTTGCAGCTTGCTCCAACAAAATGCTTCATTTCCACTCCAAAAGCCTATGGCGCATATACGAAATTTGCGGCAGAAACGGGAAACCTTGCCATAACTGTCGCAAAACCTTTCACATGACTTTGACATCGTTTACCATTGCCATTCCAGCCACCATGCCCCGCCTACGCTCCCTCCATAACCTGCAATATCACTTATTTTGGTGCGCAATCTAATTGAAATTGCCACGCAAAACAATTGATATTCCTGCGCAAAACAATTGATTTGGCAGAAAGAGAAGGCCCAAGCGACAATCGAGAACGGCTTTTCTGTCCGCTCTGAAGCTATGTCCCGGTGCGCTAAGGCAGAAAAGAATGTTTTCCGACTGTGAAGCGTTTGGCGTATATATACGAAAATTGCGGCAGCAATGGCAATGTATGCCACTACTGCCGCAAAGGGGGGATGAGACTGACGACGAGAGTTCTATTTCTTTACCGTGGGTTTGTGGAGCATGGGGGTGTGCTCGAATGCATCGTCGGCCATCTCGGTGTGGTACTCAAACTGATAAGGACAGACCGACGACAGACTGGAACAGTCGGCGAAAGCCTTCTTGCCGATCTTGCGGATGCCGATGGGAATGTTTATGCTGACGAGGCTGACACAGTAGCGGAAGGCTTCGTCGGCAATCGACTGCAGCTGGAGGGGGAAGCTGACCGACGACAGAGTGGTGCAGCCGCTGAAAGCCTCGCGGCCGATGGTGGTCAGGTGCTTGCCGAGAGTGGCCGTAATAAGGTTGCCGCAGCCCTTGAAGGCACGGTCGCCGATGGAGGTGACGGTCTGGGGGAACTGTATGGAGGATAGGCGCGTGCAGCCGTTGAAGGTGTCGTCGCCAATTTGCCAGAGCGTGCTGGCGGGGGCGATGCTGACGTCTCGAGCGACGTGCAGCCCATGAAGGCGCGGTCGCCCAGCGTGGCGGGATTGAGCTGTGCGCTCACCAGGCCTGTGCAGTCTCTGAATGCTTCGGTGCCGATGTAGAGACAGTCGGGCGAGACGGTGAGTGTCTTGATATGGTCGTGCCCTTTGAAGGCCCAGTTGTCAATGCCTATGATGTGGTACGTCATGAGATTGGGCGAAATGGTGCCGCAATTGGCGAAAGCCGGTACCTGCACCAGGTTGCGATGGTCGCCCGCTATCATGCCTGTGACGTAGGCCTCTCCATACTTTCCGAGGATGTAGCCCGTAAAGCGTATGAGTAGACCATAGGTATCGATGAAGTCGATGCCCGGTTTGCCCGTCGAGGCACCAGCGCCAGCACCGTATCTTGTGACGGTCGGCAGCTCAGCGTCCCAGGCCTCGAACACCTCTGTCAGCCCGTCGCTGGCTGGCGAGAGAGGGATGGAGGCCTGATTCACTCCCGTTGCCACCAAGTCGCCGTCGTGGTCATCCACGTACCACTCTCTGGCGTAGGGCTGGCTGTGCTCGTTCTTCAAGGTGATGGCCACCTTGCCGTGAGCCGTCCTTGTGTAGGTGAAGTCGCCGTTGCCGCCATTTCCCCACGAGATTTCCGGCGTGGTGGCTTTCTCGCCGATGAAATGACGATGGAACGAGCCTGTCCCATCCTCGTGGAACTCATAGACGTCGAAGGCACGAACATAGTCGGCTGTCTTGCCGTCGCCAGCGTCGCTCACGGCGGTGCCCGTAGCATTGTAGCAAGCATACCAGACTCCCGAGAGCGGGTGGACGGCCGATTTCGCCTCTGTCGGAGTGACTTCAGCATAGTCGGCCAGCAGGTCATCGTCGTTTGAGCAAGATGTCATGGCTATCATGGTGCCAAGAACCATTGCTGATAAACACTTTACCTTCATCATCTTTTTCTGATTGTTTTATTTAATAAACGATGCTTCGGAAGAGTGGTAGCTGTCTTCTACGAATCCGCCACCGATGCTTGTCACGCGGCTGAAGTCTTCAACCAGTGTCATTGTCAAACTCACCAGGGTAACGATGCTCATGAGCACCTGCTTTACCATCTTTTTTGTCATTGTCTTCATCTATTTATTTGTTTTGTTTATACTTTGTTTCTTTTTGAGCTAAAGCCCGAAACCGCTTCCGCTCGAAATAGCTCGAAATTCATTCGGCTCTTTGCTCGCTTAATCGCGGTTTTGACGATGCAAAGGTATGGCGATTTCCAGCACAAAAAGCAAAAAGGGATGATTTCCGGCAGAGAAGCATGTGGCGCATATACGAAAATTGCGGCAGAAATGGCGAGGCTTGCCATAACTGTCGCAAATGGAACGAAAAAAAATACGGGATTGCTAAAAATTGTAGGTCAGCCCGGCGAGAAACAAGCGCCTCTGCTGGGGCAGGTTGTAACCGACGCTGTTTCCTGTCTGCCAATATTCCTTTCCGAGGAGGTTGTGAATGCTGACATTCACCCCCAGATTCCTCCAGTTCCAGCTGGCACCCATGTCGAACGTCAGCGCGCCGGGAACCTTGGGATAACCGTCGAGCAATGTATAGTAGCATGGGTAGCTATTGTATGTCAGATACCTTCGGCCGAGATAGTGGGCATTGGCATGAAGCCGAAGCGAGGGCAGCAACTGATAGGCCACCGTGGTACTGGCCGAGAACTGGGGGTCTCCCCGCGTGATATAGTCGCTTTGCGACATTTCATAGTAGATGACATTCTCCAAGATGCGTTTCCATGAGGCCTGTGCCTGCATCCAGAGTTTCCCGATTGCGTAGTCAGCGCTGATTTCCATGCCTATGCTTTTCATCATCCCCGTGTTTCTGTTATATGACGCCAGAATCATGTTTTCCGACTTATTGTGATAGAAATTGACCTCGGCGTTGAGCCCCTTGACGAGCCGTCTGCACCACAGCGTGAACTGCCAGCAGCGACTGTATTCCGGCATGACAGTTTCTGATTCTTCTTCACTTGAAGTTAAGATCCTGTTCTTGAAAGCCTCATCGACGAACGAAGTGGAATAGCAGAGCTTAGCGCCCCACCGGGGCTGCATGAAGATGAGTGCCATACGCGGCGACAGCTCGCTGTTCGTCTTTCCTGTACTTCGCTCCACATGGTCGTAGCGCACTCCCACGTTCGCAATGAGCGAGCCCCAACGGTGCTTCACCTGCAAGAATGAACTGAAAGTCTTCTCGTGCTGTTCCTGGTTTCTCCAGTCCGACGTCGATTCTATGATCCTGCTGTAGTTGCCACCCCAATAGTACTGAAAGTCGCTGAAAGTGAACCTTGCCGACTGCAGGCCGAAGGTGACGGTGCCCTGATGGCTGCCGGCTGCGGCGTAGCTCCATGCCCCTTTCAGGCTTGCCGTGAGATTGCTGCTGCTCCATCCTCGGTATTCGAAGTGTCCTTGCGCAATCTGCACGACTTCGTAAGTCTCTTCGTTGTAGAATGGTATGTAGGGTATGGTGACACTGTCTCCCTGGGAGTTGTAGGTCATGTCCTTGCTCACATCGTAATCAATGTCTGCCGTCAGTGCCCATGGTCCTTTCTGGTAGTCGTATGACAGTGAGGTGTGGTGGCTGGCGAGGCTGATGCCTGGCTTGTTGCCGTTGATGCTGGGGAATTGGCGGTAGTCGAATGGCAGATAGCCAACATATCTGAAGGGCATAACATAGTTCGAGGAGTGGGTGTTGTGCATGAAGGTCAGCCCCTTCCATCTCGCTATGGCTCCGAAGTCCATGGCAGGCTTGTGGTTATATGTCCCTGTCCTAATGTCGCCGCACCACTGACTGCGATTTAAGTTTGGGTTAAATAATACCATTTCGTAATACGACTTCTCCCCATCAGTCTTATAGACGTTTGCCCAAGCCATGATGTCGAGGTAGGGCAGGCTCTTGCCGAAGAGAGCCGAGGCTTTCAGTTGGCCGTGGTTGCCGGCGGCAGCACCCAGCTGCAAGCCGTCGATGTCGCCGCCGGTCTTGGTGATGATGTTCACCACGCCTGCGTAAGCCGAACCACCATAGAGGCTGGATGCGGGGCCTCGCACCACCTCTATGCGCTTCACCTTGGAGAGGCTCATCGAGTAGTCCATTCGCCCCACGTTGGTGCTGTAGTCGTTCAGGCGGTGGCCGTTGAGCATGATGAGAATCTTGTCCTGAGCCTCGCTAAAAGCACCTCGCACGATCACTGTCGGCTCTACACTCTCGTTGGGCACCATGCCCGGCACGTAGTTGGTGAGCAGCTCGCGCAGGTCGCGGGCCCCGCAGTCGCGTATCATCTCCTCGGTGATGAGCGTCACGGGCAAGGGAGCCTCCTCGATGGTCTCCGCCTGGCTCGATGCCGTGGTGACGGTGACTGTCATGGCGGCCTTGATGCGGCCCACGATGTCGGCAAACTCGGGTGGGTCTTGCGACGACACGGTGTAGTAGGGATTCTGCTTCAGCAGCATGGTGGCATACTGCTCCGTCTGTTTGATGTCGAAGTTCTCTAAATAGGTGAGGGCGATGAGACGTAGGGCGTTCTGGCGCAGGTTGCCCTGGAAGGCCTTGAGGTGATGCATCAGCGAGTCGCGGGCCTGCTCTGTGCGCCCCGTCTGGAAGTCTCTCTCTGCCTGGACATACACATTGCGCGCGCGGGAGTCGTCCTGCGCATGGGCTGTGCCGACGCAAAGGATGGCTATATATATAAATAGGTAGAGGCTTTTTCTCATGGCACGATGGGGATGGTGATGGTGAAGGTGGTTCCCTCGCCCTCGGTGGAGGTGAAGCTTATCTGTCCGTGGTGCTTGTGCTCGACGATATGGCGCGTGATGCCCATCCCGAGTCCTGTTCCCTGACCGATGGGCTTGGTGGTGAAAAAGTTTTCGAACAGGCGGCGTTTCACCTCGTCGCTCATGCCGGTGCCGTTGTCGGCAATGGTAATGACAAGACTTCCGGCGGGGGCGGCGACGCTGATGCTGATTTCCGGGGAATAGCCGTCGCCCGCTTGCTGCGACTTCATCCACACGGCATAGCAGGCATTGCTGACCACGTTCAGCACGGCGCGGCTGAGATCCTGCGGGATGACCTTCACGAGAGGCATGTCCGTCTGGTACTGCTCGCTGATGGCGACATTGAAACCCGGATGACTGGCTCGCATAGCGTGATACGAAAGGCTGACGTATTCCTTGACGATGCAGCACACATCTGAAGGCACGAACACCTCGTCGCCCCGGCGCGAGACGAGCAGGATGCCCTGTATGATGCTGTTGGCCCGCTGGCCGCTCTCGGCTATCAGCTTCATGTTCTGCCTCAAGTTGTCCATGGTTTCGGAGAGGTCGGCGCCGTCGGCTTCGTCGAAACGGTCGGCATAACGGCTCAGGATGTCCGTCAGGTCATCGACAAGCTGGTCTGACAGGCGCGAGAAATTGATGACGAAATTCAGTGGGTTCTGCAACTCATGGGCAATGCCGGCACTGAGCATCCCGAGCGATGCCAGGCGCTCCTGCTCCTGCAGTTGTTGCTTCAGTTTTTCAATCTCAGTCATGGCGATGTGCTTTTGGGTAAATGGATGGTAAACTCGGCGTATTCATCCTGAACGGACGCCACGCTGATGTCGCCACCGTGGTTCTGAATGATTTCGCGGCTCAGATACAGGCCCACGCCTGCCGCCTCGCCCGTGGTCTTGGTGGTGAAGAATGGATCGAAAATCTTGTTGAGTATAGTCGCCTCGATGCCGATGCCGTTGTCGCGGATCTTCACGACATATTGGTCGCCCTCAACATTGGCCGTGAGCGTCACCACGGGGGAGAACGAAACTTTCTTTGCCTTTCTCACAATGGCATAAACGGCATTGTCGAGCATATTCATGATGGCTTTGGTGAGCATTCCGGGGTTGCCGCGGAGGGGCATGGCACTGTCGGGCAAAGCGAAGCGGGTCTGGATATGATACTGGTCTATCTCTTGGGCGAAGTAGTGGCCGAGCAGTCTTTCGCTCTGCTGGAGCAGGGGCAGCAGGTCGGTATCGGTGTAGCCGCCGCTGCGGTCTTTCAGCATTTCTTCCATTGCCTTGAGCGTGCGGCTGGTGCTTTGGCAGAAATGGTCTACCGAGTTCAGGTTTTCTGTCAGCATGCCAATCAGCTCCTCCGTATCCTCATAGTCAGCCTCGCTGATGTTCGCCTTGTTGTTCACGATGTCGGTTTTGAGGTCGTCCAGCAGACCGACAGACATCTTCGAGAAGTTGATGATGTAGTTCATCGGGTTCTGGATGCGGTCGATGAGTCCCTCTGTCAGTTTACCCACACTGGCCATCTTCTCCTGACGTATCAGCTCATCTTGGGCGTTGCTCAGGTCGTCGAGGGCTTTCTCCAGGCTCTTTGACTTTTCCTCTATCTCGTCGCGTTGTTTGACAATCTCCGACGTGCGTTCCTCGACAGTGCGCTCAAGTTTCAACTTGTCTCTCTGCAATCGTTTCAGACGATAACGGAACAACAGATAGACAAGATATGCGAAGGCAAGGAAATAGAGCACCACCATATACCAGCGCATCGGCAGCGGGTAATCAATTCGGAAACTGACAGAAGCCACCTCAGAGAGTTCACCATTAGCCAGCCTGGCTTGAACGCTGAGGGTGAACGAGCCGGAGGGGAGATTCAGAAATTCCACGTCGCGCTTGGGGCTCCAGGCACTCCACTGGTCGTTGTTCAGCCGATACCGGAAGAGAGTCTGACCCGTCAGCGGGGCATAATCGAGCGCATAAAAGAAATGCAAGTTTCCACAGTCGCTGTCCAAACGAGGCAGCGACTCTGGCATGACGCCATACCCTCCCCACAGCACACTGTCGCCGCTGATGACAATGGAGCGGAAACGGAGGGTGCGAGAAGCAGAAAGACGGGAAAGGTCTTTCTTCCCAGTATCAACTACGGTGAGCATCTCGTCGCCTCCGACCCACACCTGACTGCCATGTTGATACTGTGCCGTCACCTTCATATCACTGATGGGCGTGTACAGAAAATCAGGTAATTCGGCGAGGGGGGTACTGGGTTTGCCGGGATCGGTGCCGCGTGATTCGCCGTGAACGTTCTTCAGCCACAGGCCTCCGTGAGCGTCTTTGCGGATTTCGGTTACCAACGGGAGATCATTGTATTTCTGACCGTTGGCCATTGACCACCGGCCACCCGCCATCGCATAAAGATACACACCGTCGGGTTCAGCGGCATACATCCTGTTGCCGTCAACCAACAGGGCTGTTGTGGATTTCGATGTCAGGCGGCTGACACCTCCCGCAGCAGAGATTCTGTAGATACCGCTGGAGGTGGCGGCGAGCAGGCCGTCGTCACTCTGACACAGTGCCCAGCAGATATTGTCTATCTCGGGCATGCGCCTGCAGAGACTTTGACCGTGATTCTGGCGTAAACCGACGCTGTAAAGGCCATTGGTGCCGCCAGCGTAGATGCTGTTGCCATAGGCTGCGATGGCCTGCACTTCTCCCTGAAGGCCGTCTTTGGGCAGAATATAGGTGTAAACAGGCGGCAACTCGATGGCGAAGATGCCGTGTCCCGTTGCTCCCCAGAGTATTCCATGACCATCGTAAGCCACACTGGCCACCTGATTTGAGCAGAGCCCGCTGGCTTCGGTTATGACATAGATCTCACGGCCTTGATCATCGCTGACCGTCAGACCATGATTTTTATTGATATGTACCCGAAGTCCGCCATCAAGCGGCGTTGGCTGGGTGGCAGTTTCCAAAACCACATCGCCGGGATTTCCCTCCAAAACCTCAGCCGACGCCACATCAAGATCAACACTGGCCTGGAAGTTCACGTTCAGACGTTTCTCTTGTGATATGCTACCGTCTTGCTGCACTTGATAGAGGTTATTGTCGCTTGCCACGAACTTCAGCACCCCCTTGTCCTCAAAGATATTCATCACCTCACCTTTGAAGCTGTCCTTGCCTGTCTGCTGCATGGCCAACTGTCCGTTGGGAAGTTTCTGAAGACGGGCAATGAAGTTGTTGCCTCCTACCCAAATGGTGTTCTTACGGTCGCGAAAGAGCACGGTGGCACGCTTCAGGTTGGGGGTATGAATCATTCGCCATTGGCTGCGGTCGTAATAGAGCAATCCCTCAAAGTTAGCCACGAACACAGTACCGTCGTCACCAATCTCCACATCGAAATTGCGGTTGTGTCCACCATACTCTTCCGCCGTAAAGTTACGGATGAGTGGCAGGCCCTGGGCAAAAGAAAGAATGGGTGATAAAAGACAAACGATAAGCAAGAGGAACGTTGAGTGATAAAACATTCCTGCCACCTTGCACAGTCCTTTATGTAATCCTATAGCCATAAACTCACCTAATTCCCTCTAATCATTTCCCGATAAGGAATTCCCTTCCCCACATAATAGTTCCATTCCTCTCTGGTGAAGTTGCGCTTCACGCTCTTGCGGAGGCGTTGTGCTATTTGGGGCAGGGATATCAGGTATCGGGTGACGATGCCGTTATAATCGCCAGTCAAGATGTAATCCTTGTCGATGCTGAAGGTGAAGCAGGTAAGCCAACTGTCTGTCTGAAACAGCGTGATGGGTTTTATCTGCGCGACACCAGTCATCCAGAACAGCAATTTGCCGTCGTAACTGGAGGAATAGAGCTGACGGCCGTTAAATTCCAATTTCGTCACCTTCGACAGATGGCCGGAGAGTTTGAGCGTCTTACCGTTCCCATTGTCCAACCAGATATTGCCGTCGGACGTGCCGTAAGCTTTCTGCCGGCCATCCTTGCTGCAGGCAAAAGCTGTGAGCTGCCCTGACACAGGAATCTTTGTGCTCGTCATGCGGTCAAGGCTGTTCACAAGATGCATGCGCCCGCGATTGTCGAACAGCAGAGGCCTGCGGCCGTCTGTTCCAGTGCAGATGACGCTGAAATCGAGACGACGTGTGCCGATCACCTTGCCAGTAGCAACATCGAACAGGGCAACGCTGTTCTCGCCTACGATGAGCAGCTGCTGCCCGTCGTTCATGGGCTCTATACTGAAGGGCTTGCTGACTTTTTCCAAAAAGATCTCACGCGTCTGGCCGCCGTCAGCGAATACCAAGTGACCGGTGTGACTGATGGCATAACTTTTCCCGTTATTCGCGGCATAGACCTTGCGGAAGGTGTAGCTTCGGTTGTCCGCCACTCGTGTGGTTTGCAGCTGGTTGCCATGTATTTTGTGAACTTTGAATTCACCGTAAGTGCCCACCGTCAGCAGACTTCCGTCTTGCGGATTGATGGCCATACCCGAAATTCTGCCGTTGTGGATGCTCCAGTATTGGCGGCCTCCTGCTGCCTGCGTCAATGCCTGAAACACTGACGGGGTGTATGGGTCGCCACCGTAGTCGCTCGTAAATAGATATGAAACGTATGCCAACATGTTACCCAGCTCGGTATCGCCACTGCGGGAGATGGCATACGACTGCGATCCAAGCGTGCGGGCCAGCGAAATATAGTTCAGCGTGTCGGCCACCATTTTGGCATGCTCTGCCACCGAGCGCTGATGTTCAGCCACCGAACGCTGGTGTTCTGCCAACTGATAAGACTCCATTGCCTCTGCGGCCGAGGCTTCAGCGGCCGCCTGAGCCTCGAGTGCCTTTTTTCTCTCGGTTTCCGAACGGAGTGTCATCTCATGTGCTATCTCTGACTGACGTATGGCCTCGCGGCTACGTTCTGCTGAGAGAACCTGCTGACCGTAGGCGATTCTCTCCATCTGCTGGCTGACAGCTTCGTTTACGGAAGCCTGTTCTTCCTGTTTCCGCAATGTGCCGAGTTGCGACTCCAGCTCTTTTATGCGCTCTCCGTCGCTTTGTCGTATATAGAGTGCCGCTGCCACCGAAGCCAGTAGCAGAACGCCCATACACCCTATCATGACGTTCTTACTATTCATTCCTTCTCATAACCAATATGGTGATGTCGTCGTGCTGTTCGGCACCTTCCACGAAACTGGCAATTCCAGCTCTGACGGATTCTATGATCTGACGGCAGCTCTTCCCTCTCTCGTTGACAAGGATGCTGTCAAGCCGCTCATTGCCGAACTCTTCTTTTGCGGCGTTCATGGCTTCCGTGACACCGTCGGTAAACATCACCAGTGTGTCGCCCTGTTCCAACTGGGTGGTGTTTTCCCTATACTCCACACCGTCGAAGGCTCCCACCATGAGGTTCATCCTCTTCGGCAACACCTCGATGGTGCCGTTTGCCCGCAAGATGTGAGGCGGTAAATGTCCGGCATTGCAATAGTTCAGCAGACCCGTCTTGGTGTTGTAGATGGCATAGAACACTGTGACGAACATATCATCCACGGAGTAGGCTGCCAGCATCTGGTTAGACGCCGCGATACATTCGGCAGCACTGACACCCTGCGAGCCTTTGGTACGGATGATCATCCGGCTCACTCCCATCATCATGGCTGCGGGAATTCCCTTTCCGCACACATCGGCTATCACCACCGCAATACGGTCGTCGTCGATACGGAAGAAGTCGTAGAAATCGCCGCCAACATCCTTGGCAGCCTCCATCGACGCGTAGAGGTCCAACTTGTCGCTGTCCTCCGGGAAAGGTGGGAATTCTCTTGGCAGGAAATACTGCTGAATCTCGTTGGCCAGCGTCAGTTCAGTCATCAGCGACTCCAACTGTTTGTGTTCACGCTGCGACTCACGCACGAAATGTATCTGGTTGACGGCCTTCTCAATCGTACGGTCTAAATCGTCCATGTCGATGGGTTTCGTGGCAAAGTCGAAGGCTCCGTTGTTCATCGCCTCGCGGATGTTCCTCATGTCGCCGTAGGCACTCACCATAATCACTTTCAGTGCGGGATTCTGCAACTCGTTCACCTTGGCCAGCAGCGTCAACCCATCCATCTCCGGCATGTTGATGTCGCATAGGATAATGCCGATGTCGGGGTGATCCCGCAAAATGGCCAGCGCCTCGCGCCCATTTCGCGCAAAGAAATATTCATACTCGCCACTACGGATCTTACGCCTGAAATACTGTTTCAGGAGCAACTCAATATGAGACTCGTCGTCAACACTTAATATTTTTGTCGCTGCCATATTTTTCTGATTATGTTTGCAAAGATACGAATAAGTCAGAAAAAAGCAAAAAAAAATTACTATTTTCGCTCATTTAGACTTTTCCGTTTACTTGTTCATAGGGACAGGGGGCAGCGGACTATCCCGGTTTCTTTGCATAAATGCTGTACAAGTTTCAAAAAAAAGAGCCAAGTTGTTGAAAAATCAACCTCTTAGCTCTTTAAAGTCGGGATTACTGGACTCGAACCAGCGACCTCGCGCCCCCCAGACGTGTGCGCTA